>NZ_VTXG01000002.1:0-369599 GCF_013114515.1 Vibrio sp. AIC-3
TCACCTCACGGTGAACACCCTTGCATAGGCTAACGGTTCTCGCTCGACTGAGCCCGTAGAGGACTTTCACCTCCTAGATCAACGCCATGCTCGGCGCACCAACATGAAGCCCAGCAATTAAGCTGGGCTTCTTTGTTTTTACTCTTTCGTTATCAACGTGATAGATGACAGCTTCGATTTGGATTATGAATCGAACGGGCAACCCTAATGCTCTTTTCTCAAGTAAATTTGGGCAACATGTCTATAAACCAATAATAATCAATGAATTGCATTGATTGAACCGACAGATGCTTTTATAGTCAATTCTGTTGGTTACTTTACAAAGCTCTACCCGCTCACTGACATTATTTCAATTGCTGTTGATAAGATCGCATAAGCTAGGTGCTAAAGGTAGACGCCAGCCGTACTCAATAAGGAATATAGATTATGAACAAATCTCAATTAGTTGAACACATCGCGACTTCTGCAGACATCTCAAAAGACCAAGCAGGCACAGCACTAAATGCGCTAGTTGAAGGTATCTCTACTTCGCTTGCGAACGGTGATGACGTATCGATCCTTGGATTTGGTAGCTTTAAAGTTAACTCTCGAGCTGCTCGCACTGGTCGTAACCCGCGAACCGGAGAAGAGATTCAGATTGCCGCATCAAAGACGCCAGCATTTAAAGCGGGCAAGGCACTAAAAGAGACGTGCAACCTGTAACACAAAAAACACAAGGAAGATTACGATGACGACTAAGGAAAAAGCGAAAACGAGCCGAAGCAAAAAAGCAGGCAAGTCGACTAAAGCGCAAGCCGAAACGCCTAAGACTCGTCAACGCATTGAAGAGCTTCTCGAAGAGCGTGAACTGGCTAAACTGTTAGAACTTTAATTTATATAAGAACTAAAATTTAGGTTTAAGCAAGGTGATAGTTTGTTATCGTTCTAATGCCACTGCAGATTTGTAGTGGCATTTTTGATTTAGGAGCAAGCGCCTCTAATAAATAACATTGATACCCCTCCCCACTAAAGCGACAAACACATCTGTCCAAAATCTGAACGCTAAGTAACTGATTGAGTTACATAGCTATACATATCCATACTTACCCAAATCACCTTTTTCACTATCATCATTTTCTTGTTATTGGTGAGATTATTGGAAGGGTTCATGACACGACTATGTTCGAGCAATCCTTCTTCTTTGAGGTGATTATGAATGTCGTTCGCATGGGGATTGAAGCAAATACCCATAAAAATAAGGGTAAGTACAAAGCGATAGTTAAGTTTACTATTCGAGCCCTGTTTTATTATTCAGCTACTCGAAAAATGAGTAATAATTTCAACTCTGAAGAGAGAAAGTTATTATTTATCAAGCAACCCAACTTCCTTTCTAAATTTGTGACTCCCTACTTATGTACTGGCTTTAGCAATAAAGAAAAGATCGATATCTTATCCAAACACTACGACTGGTTTGAAAACACCTTCGCAACAGAAGCTAGACACCAAATCTATAACGAAAGGCTCAATCTTTTAAAACTTGAGATAGATGACAACGTTTATCTGGTTAATCTCAGCTTCGAAAGAAACGCGAGAAAAGAAGGTGAACTGACAATTTCATTGACCAACTCTCAACTCGAAAAAATGTATACCATTTCGTTTACTGTTTTCGACAACAACATCTACATCGGCGGTATACAGGGTGGCGCCAATGACAATGGATTTAGCCGCACATTCACCAAAGCTTTTTACGGTTTAAGACCTAAATCCTTCATGGTAGAAACACTACGACTGCTCGCTATTAACTTGGGTATCGACAATATCTATGCGGTAAAAGAGTCTGGTCATGTCTCGAACTCATTACGCTACGGTAAGAAAAACAAAGACATCAGCCTTAAATACGACAGTCTGTGGGAAGAGCACGATGGACAGGTGCATGATAACTATTTCTATCGTCTCCCGACAAACCCGAACAGGAAAGATCTTGAAGCTCTAAAACGTCAAAAGCGTAAGTTGTATCGCGAGCGTTATGCCTGGCTAGATCTGTATGAACAAGATCTGAAGAACGTAATCAGTCAGCACATCCATGATCCTGTTCATTATGCTCATGACAGTTAATTTGGCTAACCTGTACTCGACTCGCTAACGCGTATTACCTTTACTAGCGTGCTTTAGTCTAATCACAGCCCTTGGACCAAACGCTCAATCCCGAGGTGATAGCTTTAAAATAAATATTAGACAATGCTAATTTACATCTTTATAGTATCTAGGTATTTCGAAAACTACTCAATCGCCGGCGACCAGCCAGTACTGATCATTAAGAAGATACAAGCTCTATGCTCGGCAATTTGTATAGTTAAACTTAGAGACAGTAATAGGTAAACGTATGACTAAAATTGTAATCATCGGTGGCGTAGCTGGAGGTGCATCCGCCGCCGCGCGGGCTCGTCGCTTGAATGAAGATGCCGAAATCATCATGTTCGAAAGAGGAAGTTTCGTCTCGTTCGCCAATTGCGGCTTGCCATACCACATAGGTGGCGACATTAAGGACAGAAGCAAGCTCCTCCTGCAAACTCCGGAAAGCTTCTTAGCTCGATTTAACGTTGATGTTCGTGTGATGAACGAAGTCATCTCCATTGATCGACACAACAAGCAGGTTACTGTTAAGAACCTATTGGATAATAGCGAGTATACTGAAAGCTACGACTTCTTGCTCCTTAGCCCAGGCGCAGGTCCTATCGTACCGCCAATCCCTGGTATTGATAACCCACTAACCCATTCGCTACGTAACATTCCAGACATGGATCGTATCATTCAAACGATCCAGATGAACAAGCCAGAACACGCAACGGTTGTCGGTGGTGGATTCATCGGTCTAGAAATGATGGAAGCCTTCCACCAATTGGGAATTAAAACCACGCTAATTGAGATGGCAGATCAGGTGATGACACCTGTCGACCGTGAAATGGCTGGTTTTGCTCACGCTGAAATTCGCGAGAAAGGTATTGACCTTAAACTAGGCGTTGCTCTTCAAGCGATCGAGTACATGCCGAATGAGCAGATAGCCAGCATCGGCTCTGGTGAAGATACTGAACATCAGCATATTGAAGGTGAACTAAATCTTACTCTCAGCAATGGTGAATCGCTAACCACTGATATCTTAATCATGGCTATCGGTGTGCGCCCTGAGACTAAGTTGGCCAAAGAAGCAGGACTTCAAATTGGTGAACTAGGTGGTATCTACACCAATGAAATGATGCAGACCAGCGATTCTAGCATCTACGCTGTGGGTGATGCGGTGGAAGAAAAAGACTTTGTAACAGGTGCACAAACTCTAGTTCCGCTTGCTGGCCCTGCTAACCGTCAAGGTCGTATGGCTGCCGACAATATGCTTGGACGCAGTGAAACCTATCAAGGTACACAAGGCACGGCTATCTGTAAGATTTTTGACCTCGCCGTTGCCTCAACAGGGAAAAATGAAAAACAGTTGAAGCGTGAAGGCGTCGACTATGAAAAAGTCTATGTGCATACCGCAAGTCACGCTAGCTACTATCCTGGCGCTGAGATTGTCTCGTTCAAGATGTTATTCGCCCCTAAGACAGGGAAAATACTAGGTGCGCAAGCCGTCGGTAAAGATGGCGTTGATAAACGCATTGATGTTATGGCAGTAGCTCAACGTGCAGGTATGACCGTTGATCAGCTTCAACACCTTGAATTAACCTATGCACCACCTTACGGGAGTGCCAAAGATGTGATCAACCAAGCCGCATTTGTTGCCAACAATATTATTAAAGGTGACGCGACACCTATTCATTTCGATGAGATTGCAACATTAAGCGACAACCAACTCCTACTCGATGTTCGTAACCCTAGCGAACTAGAAAATGGTGGCTTTATTGAAGGCGCAATCAACATTCCTGTCGACCAACTGCGTGATCGAATGAGTGAGCTCCCAGCAGACAAAGAGATTGTAATCTACTGCCAAGTCGGGTTACGTGGTAACGTGGCTTATCGCCAACTCGTCAACAACGGCTTTAAAGCACGCAACTTAATCGGTGGTTATAGAACACTCATGTATGCAAAAGCTTAAGGATTAATACTTAGTCGCCGGTAATGGTGCGCGGACACTTACGGGCTAGTTGCTAGTTGCTGAGAGAAAGTCGCTCATAAATAGATGCGAGTAGTTAATAGTAAACATTGAAAAACCGAGCTTGGCATTTAAGTAAGTGCCAAGCTCTTTTATTATTCGTAGGAGTCAATAAAAGCTTGCAGTGCTCGCTGATCGACAATTTCTAACCCTTGATCTCCTTTTCTGATGAAACCCTTGTCTAATAGGTCTTTAACCGCTCTTCGATACACTCTGCTCGATGTGCCAAAACGTTCCGCTTCTTGATTCACTTTATCGAAACCGCCTAACACAGTATTTGTCTGACTTTGAACCAATAAGTCGTAGGCAATGTTGTAGGTAATTGAGTGTAAAAGACGATTAGTGTAAATGCCCATAGAGTCTTGATAATCTTCCGCTAATGCAGAGGCGAAAAAGAACATCATCTCCGGATTTTCATGTAGCGCTTCTGATAGTTTCTGGATACAAATAACATCAACTTGCATGTGTTCATCAGCCACTACGTTCCACTGACAAGGGGTCTGCGTGAAAAACTCCATCTCACCGAAGATATGATAATCACAATTCACTTCGCCCAATTGAAAGCGTCGCCCATTAGCCGCCGAAATACTCATAGAGACTCTTCCAGCGGGCACTACATAAAGATACTGAAGCTGCTCACCTTGACGTAGGATTTCATCATTTTGATTGAAGTAACGAGAGTTAACTTGGTGTTGGTAGATGAGATCTCTAAATTCAGAGCTTTTTTGTTCTAAGTAGTTTTTAAAGCGTCCGCTTGAGTATGGTGCAATCTTCATACTTACTCTCTCATTGCATTACTGCTGTTTATATTCAAACGATTGTAACCACTTAAACCACAGGAGAGAACCCAATAAAAAAGCGACGGTCTCCCATCGCTTTCGTCTTGCATTTATTCAGGCTCTTATTGAGTAATTAATGCTTCCAGTGCCGCTAATGACGCTAGCCGCTCTCCTTGCATCATTACCTCTGCCTCATCGACATATTGCCCAACGCCCTCCTTTACATCTTGTTCGTACAAGACAACATTGTTCAAGATAGAAGCGACATTAAGCCCTCTCAAGCGTCCCACGGTAAACAGCGCGGATGTTTCCATGTCTGCACCTAAAATGCCTTTGCCATTCCAGTACTGACAAAGCGCCTTCTCGTCATCGGTATAAAAACTGTCGTGTGAGCGTACCGTGCCCAAATAGTAAGGTGTTGTTTGCTGCTGCAAGAACTTGTCTAGCTCTTTAAGCAGAGAGAAGCTTGCATAGGCGGGATACGACGGCTTAACGTAAGCGGTAGAACCACCCTCATCGCGAACCGCGCCCTCTGCAATAATTAGCTCACCAAGCCCGATATGTGACTGCATCGCACCTGCAGACCCTACTCTGATGATATGAGTCACACCACAAAACTTAAGTTCTTCTACCGCAATGATCATTGAAGGTGCGCCAATACCAGTGCTGCAAACCGATATCGCTTTACCTTGATATTGACCAGTGAAGATTCGATATTCACGGTTTTCAGAGACCAGTTCAGCATGTTCAAGCAAGTTAGCGATTCGATTCGCTCTATCTGGCTCACCACAAACAATAACTAACGGAGCAATTTGCGTTTCATCAACGCAGATATGAGGTTGCTTTGCCATCTTCACTCCTAAGAAGCCGTTGCTTGAGTTAACGATTTATCACTGTTTCGTTTAGCTGTGCGTGCCCACTCACGAGTACCGTTTGCCGCAATAAACATTAAGATTGCGTATTGAACAGACATTGCGTACACACCCTGCGTCGCATAAATACCAACGCTGATAATGTTAATCACAATCCACAGTATCCAGTTTTCAACATACTTACGTGTCATAAGAACTTGAGCAACAATAGATAGAATGGTCATCGTGGCATCCCAGAATGGGAACGCATCCGGTTCAAGCACTGGCTCCGCTAAATCCGCACCAAATAGATTCAGGCTATCTACCGCGATGTTTGCTAGCGCAAAAAAGAATGGGTCGATGTACATAGTTAACAAAGCAATAGAAATCGCACACGCTACGGCCGTTGCTACTAGTTTATTTTGGCTCAACCAACGAACTTCTAGCGTTTCACCTTGCTCATTAGGACGTGTCCATGCGTACCAACCGTAAATGTTGGCGCAAAAGAAAAAGAGTTGTAGAAGTAACAGTCCGTATAACTGAATTTGGAAAAAGATAACCGCGAATAAGGTGACATTCAGCAATCCGAACAGGTAGTTAATGGTTTTTTCTTGGCTTGCAAACCAAATACACAACAGACCAAACACGGTGCCGAATGCTTCAATCCAGCTCATTGCGTAGCCATCCCCTATTGGGATATTGACTAAAGTATTGTTGATATCAAGTAGAGCGAATAGGTCCATAGATGTGTCCTTTATTATTTGTTTTAGTGGCACCTATTTTATTGCGCCTCTCCAAATAAAAAGGAGGACATTTGTCCCCCCTAGAATGCATGCGATCATAAATCAGAATATTAAATCCGGAAAATCAATTTCACGGGAAGATGTCATAGCCCTCCCACAGTCTCGAACTCGAAACTCCAGCACCAGAACAGCCCCCTTCCAAAAACGAAATTTTAGCTTACTGGCTTAACGCCGATATCGCATTGACGGTTACGTTTGAGAAGCGCATGATTTTATCTTGAGCAGAATCGTTGTCTGGCGTGTTAACCGTGTAATCGCCCCAAAACTCGTTCTGTGCAACGTACTCAATTGAATGGCAGGTCACATGAATAAAGTAATTATGTTAGTAATGGGGCTGCTTTTTACCAGTCGATTGTTTGCCAGTATTGTTCCTCATGTTGGTCAACTTGAGCATGATGCGCCTATTCTCCTTCGCTCGGCATTGATTGTAGGGGTTGCGGCTTACGCAGTTTGGAGTGCATTTAAATACTTCAAAAAGATCAAGGCCTCAGACTCAGATCAACTGTAACGGCGAAAGTCCAAAAGCTTTTGAATAAGCCTCTAATTTCGATTACTGATCTGCGAAATAATCGACCAAGATTTTACGCCACTTTCGTGACTCACGAATCTTCAACAGGGCGCGGTTAATCTCTTCTTCGTACACGTTATTTTCAGTGATTATGAAACCGTAGTTGGACTTTTATAACTGATAAAACAACACCGCTATACCAAGCTTAAGTTTGATAGCTAGAAACTGACATAAACTGACTTTGTGCCGACGAACATAACTTTCCGCACTGAGTAATCTGGCTTTCTAGGAAGTAGATATTACGTCTACTTTTCACCCACTGGGCACGAACTTCCAGTTCTTGACCAATCAAAATCGGATGATGAAAACGAGAGGTTAAACTCACCGTCATCGCCTTGATATCATTCTGAAATAGACAATGCAACATCGCGCTGTCATGCAGTGTAGTGACAATGCCACCTTGCATGATGCCATCGTAGCCCTCAGCTTTATCTGTTGGTACAATCTTGGCTCTGGTTTTATATTTAGCTACTGCCTCATGCTTAGTTAAAGTGTCATGCTCGCCAATAGCTTCAAAACAAATGGCGCTGTCGTTGAAAAAACCTTGGCTGCACACTTGGCAACGCCGATGATTGTGTGGAATGAAAACCTTCATACTTACCTTTACCCATAGATTGCTAGAGATTGATATGGCTCGACCAAAAAAACATCGCCAGTTGTGTACCCGTACGGCTTACTCTTGTTTTAAGCCCAATGGTGTTCCTATGGACGAGCTTCATAAAGAAGAATTGCTATTGGAAGAGCTCGAAGCCTTGCGCTTGGCTGATCAAGAAGGCCTGAGCCAGCTTGAAGCCGCTGAACAAATGCAGGTGTCTCGCCAAACGTTCGGCAACATTATCAAGCGTGCACGAGCTAAAGTCGCCAAGTGCATCGTCAATGGTCACGCGTTGGTGATTCAAAGTAGTTAATTAACGTGTTAGCCAGAAGTTATTTAACTCAGTGAGCGAGAACTCTGATGCTTACTTCGATACTTAGCTTGATGGCTCAGTAATCTGATACAGCTTTTTGCTTTGCCCTTCACACACACCCTTGCAATTGCATTCACGCTCAATATCTAACTGCGCCAATCCTCCACAGCTGCCTTTGATTGGCTTGCGCGAAAAAATCACGCCTATCGCCATCAATGTAACGACTCCGACAAACCCCAATAGCGTCAACAAAAAGGTCATTGTCGGAACCCTCGAATAGCACCCAGCTGATTAGGCTGTACCATTAGAATCGAAGCTTGTTTTTTGTGCCCGTTTTCGCCGCACGTTTTATTGCCACACCCACTATTTCTCGGCTCGCGACCATAATCGAGATCGGTCACTTCCCGTAGATTGTCGAAATCCAAAGCCCCGATTTCTGCCTTACCTGTCGATACCAAGACTCGAATATCGTTATTGAACAAGTGCGCCAGCATCTTCTTACCAATATAACGAACCACCACAGATTTCACATCGTAAGAACGGAGAACCGAAATCCATTGCTTCTTTTTATTGCAAGAGGTGTCGGAGTCAATCAAAGGAACAATCTGTTTTATCTGTCGTTGTTCATCGACAATCGCGATCTGTGGGGAACGAGCAAAGTGGTTGCCAACATGAAGGTCGCGACAAGGTACTGCGTATAACATAGTAACTTCCTGTTATTGATGATCAGGAGTTCAGCATACGCCCCATTATTGGCATATGCCAGTAACTATCATGTGAAAAATAAGATTTACTGGATCGATAACTAAGATCACAAGCACCCAAACTTACCGTCATCTTCAGCCTATCTCAGTTACCTTTCAAATAACCATATATACTAGGGGGTAGTATTTTTACTGGGGGTATTTTTGCGTTGTTAATGCCTGTTATCAAGAGCCAAGCTCAAACCCATTACAAAAAGGCCTCGCACAACCGAGAGCTTAATCGACTATTCAACGTCACACACTAGTCTGAATAATGTCGAATTAGGGACCAATCAAAGATGTTTATAGGAAAAATAGGTTGGATTGAAAATCAAGAATTGCAGTCGGCTTCAATGTAAACAAGCTTATAATTTGAAGTGAACAACGCATCGGGTTGTTATAATATAACATCACACTAAATTACCATCATTTCTCATGAAACAGCCATTTATTCTAATCGATGTCATCAATCGCCTCTCCACACGCTATGTAAGCCGTTTCTCGACATGCTTTCGCTCTCTCAAGGGCTTGACTGTTGGCCTAGCATTATTGTGTTTTGCGCCAAATCTATATGCCCACCCTCACTCTTGGATAGAGATGAAAACTCATATTGAGGGAGAGAATGGCATGATCACCGGTCTCTCTATGGAGTGGTCTTTTGATGCAATGACCTCGATGTACATGTTGGATGGAGAAGACGTCTCTGCCGATACAGAAACTGAAACATTCAAAAAGCTCGCTGCGTCTGTAATCGAAAACATGATGTACGAGCACTACTTCACGTACTTTTATGATGGTGAAGAGCCCATCAAATATCAGGTGGTTGAGAACGCAAAGTTTGAGCGTGATAAAGCCAAGATGGTTCTAACATTTGACCTACCACTTTCTAAACCTAAGCCTGTGACACGAAACTCGCTTCGCGTATTGATTTTTGACCCTAGTTACTTTGTCGACATGTCGTGGCTATCCAACAGCGACGTGACATTGTCACCTTAACTAGCAAGACAATGCCATTTAGAATTAATCGAGCCTAACCCGACGCCAGAGCAAATGAGTTATGCAATGTCTTTACCTGTCGATGCAGATCCAGATAACACGCTAGGCCAACTGTTTACACAATCGGTTGAGCTTCATTGTGCGGCGGTTCCCGCTTCTTAGTCGCAGTGGTTCGTTTCAGCCTTTAAGTCAGCGTCTAGCTGATTAAGCATGGCAACTAATTAACAGAAAGATTTCAGATATAGGTTCTTGTTAAATGAAGAAAAATCAATCCAAAATCAATCACTACCTCATTGGTGCTGGCGCGTTCGTGCTTATTGCTATTGGTGCGTATCAACTGTGGTCCATGTGGCCATCGTTAGTTATCTCTAGCATTCAATGGCAAAGAGAAGTCAATTCAGAACTTGCAGACCTGCTCTATGAAGCTAAATCCAACCCATGGGGCGCAGGCAGTTACCTTATCGGGTTCAGCTTTATCTATGGCATGCTTCATTCTTTGGGGCCTGGGCACGGCAAAGTTATCGTGTCGACTTACTTAGCGACTCACCCAACCAAAGCCAAGGCGAGTTTAGTGCTTACGGTCGTCTCCGCTTTTTTACAAGCATTGGTCGCAATCTTACTAGTAAGCGTGTTGCTGTGGGGCTTTAGTGCTTCCATGCGAGTAGTGAATGACAAAGCGAATATGTTTGTTTCATTAAGCTTTGCCTTAGTCGCGGTCGTCGGCGCGCTTATATGTTGGAAGGCTTTGAAAAACATCTACACCGCTATGCGTAAGCCTAAGCTGAAAGTGAAAGCCATCACTACACTCGCAACAGACACAGCTGCGACAATTTCAGCGCGTTCGCCAATGGCACTTCGTTCATCAATATCAGCCCCTTCTCCGATAATCGACGCTACTAGCACAATGCAAGCCGCAGCTAACACTCATGCAGATCATTCTCATGCCGACTGTGGGTGCAGCCACCAGCATGTAGCCGATGCAGACGCAATCAACAAAGCCTCAACGCTCCGAGAATATGCTGGAATTATAGTGACGATTGGCGTAAGACCGTGCACCGGAGCCATCATGGTACTGCTTTTCGCAAACATGGTTGGCCTATATTGGATGGGTGTTGTCAGTGCTTTTGCCATGGCGATTGGTACTGCTTTCACAACCTCGACGATTGCTATAATGACACTAACAGGCAAGAACTTGGTAAAATGCTATTTGGCAGCAGGTAACAAGAATAACAGTGCTTCACTAAAAGCCGCAGGTCATTATTTACAGCTATTCGGTGGTGTTTTACTTGTCTTAATTGGCTTGTTGCTAATGAGTGGACAAGACAGCGGTATGTCGCCTGTTTTCACTATGTAGCGAACGATGTAATAACAAACCTCAGTTTATTGCGACCTTTACCATTTTTACTAAAAAACACTAGCCCTTATCTCTCAAATCTGAATTAACAGCCACATAATTTCTACTAACCTAACTTTGCACAGCCAGTTAGGTTAGTAGTCAGCCATTCAGAACAGCGCGCTCTATGTAGTTCTGTAACAAACCTACATCCAACTTTGATTTTCCTATTCTTAGCTACTCTTTCATAAACTAACTTAGATTGTTCTAACAATATTAGAGCACTATCCCCCTCCTTTTGAAAATAAGGACATATCTTCCGCAACCCAGAAACTACGATCGCACTCTTCCTATTTTGAAAAAAAATAGAGCAGCAGTTTTATCAATTGAGTAACAAGCCGAAATTATACCCAATAAATTTCACATCAAACTCCAAGCCTTTACCTTACAACTACAGATAGAGCTTTCTTCAACCAAATTCTTGGATAACCTATACTCAAAGGTAAACAAATGAAACTATACATTCCGAGCGCCACGCTCAGTGTTTTGTTACTTTCTCCGAGTTTCGCGAGTGCCGAAGATATACCTGATTCACACGAATTGCGTAATTTCTCGATGCGTTCACAAAGCTCTGGGATAGCCCCACCGCAAGAAGTACTCGGCGTTTATGTTGTCAATTCTGGTCCTGGTCTGGATACCGGTTGTACCTATGCTTCTGGCGGACCTCTACTTATCTCTTTACCTGTTCCTATGGTTGTCAGCCCCAACGTTTTACAAAGTGACGGGAGAATTGCCCCAAGTAAACTGGGCGATATGCAGCAAAAAGGCGTTCTCGGTTCTAACGCAAGGATTAGCATGCCGGTCTTCGACATAGACTCCAATGCCAACGTCAGTAATATTGCTCCAGAAATAGATGTCGTATCTTTTAACGGAAAGTCTTTAGGTACGCTGCAAGGCTCTGATAACCGCTGGACGGATACTAACCTTCAAGTCGATATCAGTGATATCAAGTTCGGCCAAAACAATGAGATTCGCGTCGATATTGATACTGGCAATACGGGAGACAACTGGTGTATGTCTGTCGATTGGGTCTCAATCGAGTTTGATGTTGCCATTCCTGTGATTCTTGCTCATGGCATTGCTGCACAATCAGACACTTGGGATGATGATACGGCTCCAGGCGTGCTTTCTACACTTGATGACTATGGCATTCGTTATACTCGTTTCTCTGCTGACAAAAATGGAACCACAGCGACTAACGCTAATATCTTGAACAACAAAATTCAGGGTTTTCTCGATGAGTTGAAATCCGACAAAGTTCACGTCATTGCACACAGTAAAGGCGGGCTAGATACCCAAAACCTCAAAGCACTTAGCCCTTCCTTTGAGATAACCTCCCTTTCTACTTTCTCCACACCTCACCTTGGTAGCGTCGCAGCAGATTTGTCGGTGATAAAAATGGACCACTACGCCGATATCTACAGTAACGTCAGTACCGATCCAAATAATTACGCTGGCAAGTACATGCAACTCCCAAATATTCCGTTTGCGGGTCCTAAAATGCCTGGTATCCGTGATCTAACAACGGATACAGCATCAAACGCGATCCAAATGCGTACTCGCGGCAATATTGCAAATACATTTTCTATTGGGGCAAATGCCGATCTCAACCAAGACGGTGTTATTGAGAAAGATCCTGATATCGTTGGCCTATTCCCATGGGGATCGCGTTGGGCAGGCGTTAACGCTTGGCAGGCGCTAAGAAGCTTTAGTTCTGCGGCCTACCTCGATACTCAAACTCAATCGGTCACAATGCCAAGTGTGCATGGACCACAAGCTCATCCAATCACCATAGTCAGTTACCAAGCCATTCAAACAGTACCGCAAGAAAATGATGTTGTTGTGACCTTGGCAAGCGCTAACCCAAGTTATACCAATGCATTGGGTAACGTATTGGCTAACCACTCAACAATGAAAACGGGACAAAACGTTGAACGTTTTCTACAACAAATTATTTCAATGCGCTAAGGAGTGGCCACAATGAAATTCATCAAGCAATTAGTGATGGTGTTCAGTCTTTTCTGTACCTTCATCACACCGGCTATTGCCAGTAATGCAATACCCGTTGGGATGAGTACAAGCACGACACTATCTCAACCAGTGACTAGTAACGATAACGATAACGATAACGAAGTCACAATGCTATTTACCATCGACAAAGCGGAAGCCCTAAAAGCAGAAATCATCGTGCCGTTGGATGATGCAACCGTATATTTAGTCAAGCCTAACGGGCAAGTCGCAACATCATCCAATGATGTGCAAGCGAACATACTTTCAGGTGACACACAAAGTCCGCCGCTACCGGGCAGCTATTTATTTTTGCCTGAAGTAACTAACCCTGAACCTGGCGAATGGAAGATCGTCGTTGATTTTCCAAACCCAAGTTACAACACAGTAATTATTGCTCAGGTTGCGATCCAATCCCCTATTGCGTTTGGCATGGCGATAGCTGCAAACCAATTTGTGGTCGGTGAACCAGTTCCCGTTTCTGCATTACTGACAAACAAAGGGAATCCAATCACAGGTGCCCAAACCAGCGCAGTGATCATTGATGAAGCTGGAATAAAAACACGCCTGACGCTTAAAGATGAGGGTGTCAATTTCGATGCTATTGCTAAAGATGGTGTCTACAGCAATATTTTCGTTCCACCCGCTGAAGGGGATTATCTAATTGAAGGCATAACGTCTTTTGAAGAATATGGAACAACTATCACTCGCCAGACAAGTAAAAAAATCCACGTACTACCCTCTGACATTGAATTTGTCAGCCTCTCACTCGCTCCACTGTTTTCCTCTGAAGGCTGTGTTATTGCCTTAGATCAGCGCTTGGAACTTGATGTTAAATCCGCGGGGGATTTTGCCATTCATGGTTACCTCACCGATGGAATTGACGAGCTGAACACAAGCAAACGTCTGCAACTCAAACCTGCGAAGCAAATCGTCACTCTACAGTACTCAACTGAAGATATTTTTGGCGCGTTTGATTCAGCGTCTACTTTGACCTCCAACCCGACGATCATCTACGCAATCACTCAAGATGACATACGAATTTCAGCCCCTCGAATTCAGTTTGAAGAATTTATTGATTTAGCATCTTTTGAGCGTTGCCGCGAACCGATTGAAGTCACGGGGAGTTTAGTCACCACACCGACTATGTCGCAAGATGGAACCTACATTGATTCGCTGAGTTTTGAGTTTCCTATCCATGTTACGCGCAGTGGAACTTACACAGGTTCGGTAAATATCGTTGGTGCAGCCGGAGAGTATTTAGAGCTAGTGAGTTTCCAAGAACCGCTTGAGGCTGGCGAAAACACCATCAAGTTTACCGTTCCTGGTGACACGTTTAAGCAAGCCGATGGTCCTTATGAACTGAACGCACTGCTAATCTACAGTGGCGTTGACTCCTATCGACAAGGAGTTCTCGGTCAAACTCCACCATACCAAGCCTCTGATTTCAGTCCGCCAGTGAATGTGACCCTCCCCTCTAACCTATTCGGTTTGGAAAGAGAAAACTGGCAAGCAACCCCGGCAACACATGTCACGCAACATCGTATCGGTGGTTACTTAAGAGCGGGGGCTTCAATCCCATACGACTACGAAACACTAGCGAGTTTTGACTTAAGTGAGGTTCGAGGGAAAATTAAACAGGCAACGCTTATTGTTGATTTCGGAGATTCAACTCTTCAATTTCCATTCAACAATGTAACTGCGCATATCGTTAATCAAACTTGGTCTCCAAACACACTGGATTACGACACGTTCTGTGAGTCTTTTACAATATGTGCAGCATGGAGTAATCCACTCACTACATTCAACAACGTAGAAGCCGGTCAAACGCTTAGGTTTACCAACTCTAAACTATTAGAAGCATTAAATGAGAAGAGAGTGTCTGGGTTGAACAAACTAGATATTGCTCTTACCTCTTCTCCCTATGAAAGAAGTTTCTTCATTAACGTTAAGCAGGTGTCATTATTCATCGAGTACTGATCCTAAAACTGGGATCCTAAAACTGAAATAGAATAAGGCCATGCCCAAGGTATCGCTTTGGGTATGGCCTCTCAGAGTGAACGGTGATGAACTTTGCAAGCTTCATATATTTATTCTGTTAGAGCACCCTCAACAGCAGTGATAAAGCACACTAATCACTATAGACTCCATCAACCAACAAAATGAGATCGAAGTTTTATCCAAAAATGCCAGTAGTCCCAACAACCGGGTGACTCCACAGGTCTATCCATCCCATCACCAATTTTTTAGGTGACTTTAAAGATGCCCCTACACTAGTCTGATAGCTAAAGTTAGAATAGACCCGTTAAGTATCATCGATTTACAAAACAGAGCCAAAATATCTAAATAAAAACAGTGAGAAGCGATACAATAATCAAGTTGCAAAATTGCAGCGTGGGACACCTGCCCACTGACAGCCCATTCACAGAGAACCATAAAGTAGCCTCACATGTCTAAAGAACCCGGTTTCACTACAGAATACAAACTCGACAAGACGTTTTTCGCGGAGTGTTATGATCAAACTAGCCTTCCGACTCAATTTCCAAAAGCCTACTTAAAAGGAATACTGTTTCTTATTTTTGGTGTGGTTCTGCTGGAGTTTGAACTATTACCTAACGGCTATGTTGGCTGGTTCTTTATCGTTTTGAGTGTGATTGAAGCATTCAGTGTGTACTGCAAAAGAACCTGGTGGTTATGGCGACAAAAGATCAGCTCAGGCGCAGGCAGCAAAATTGTCTTTCAAGGTGACGCTAACGGAGTAAGTTACAAAAACCACAAAGCGACCAACACCATCGCGTGGAGTGACATCGACCAACTTGAGCAGACCGATCTTGGTTTTATCCTGCATATCGGTAAACAGCGCCAATATGTGAGTAAATCTTGTTTAAACGATGAAGCTATTGCCTTCATGATTGAACACCACGCCGCATCAAAAGCGAAATAACACCAATAAATGCCTGCTGACTTAGCAGGCATAATCGAGAAAGCTAAATACGGAACATTGTTATATAGCGTATGTGAGCGCTTATTTGCCGATATGCATGCAGGTTACACTTTAACTAGGGGCAATTTCCTTCTCGAAATTGCCCCTTCCATCGATTGCCCCTATTCATGAAAACCCTTGTTCATGTGCATCCCCCCCCACTGTTGAGACTAATATAAACTAGAGCATATATTAAGAGGGAGTTGCTGAAGGTTTATTGATGAATAATACATCAAAGAATTTGAGGTCACTCCACGCATAAATGATGTCTAGCGTGAAAACCTGAAATGCACACTATCTAATTCTCAAACCAAGAATATTTGGCCAAGGGAAACCAAAAGGCTAGCTAGTAACTCAGGGAACGAAGCTACTCAAGCTGCTTTATAAGTTGCTGGGTATTGAACGATACCTTTGTCTAAACTTGATCCTAGTGAAGTGAAAGTTTGAAGATCAGTTCCCTGGGAGGCGTCACTTGGTAACGAGAGTCGCCCATCTAACAACCGCTTTTGGCAGCGAAGTAATTTTGTTGATTTCGTATGACTTAACGAAGACATCATTCGACGTTATGTCCACCATAAATACAAGTAACAATGCGTAAAGCAGTAACAACTAGCGCGAGACTGAACAAACCTCCCCTTTTAGGGGGCACATAAAGCCGCCTTATTTAGAAGATGGTAATATACAATTTGATAGTAAATGACCACGCTGGGGCATAAAAATGAAACGTAGCGCTTCGCTAAAAAGCACATACTCAATCAAGTTTATAGTGAGCAGCATGTTCATGTTAGTAACTGCGCTTACAGCGATTTTTGCCATGGTTATGATGCATTATTTTGGGCAGAAAATGTCTCAGGAGCACGTCATCTCAAGGTTGAGCGTAGCAACTGCAGATGTGAGTGAATATATTCACCAAGTCGACAGCAATGCGATCAGTAGTACAAAAATGCTAAAGAGCTTCCTTTCTATGTCTGATCATGACTTTTCAGAGAAAGAAATTCTACAGTTGTTTGCGCAAATTCTGAGCGAAAATCCTTTTATCCAAAGCTTGTATGTGGGCAGTGAGAACGAAGACTTCTTTCAGATCATTAACCTCAAAAATTCAGTCACCATCCGAAACAAAATGAGTGCGGATAGCAATGACCGTTGGGCTATCGCAAAAGCGAAAGGCACCGGCACTGATCGACAGATGCTCGTTTCCTATGTTGATAGCGACTTTAAGGTTAATCGAACGGTAGTAAGCAAAACGTCCTTTTACCCTACTCGAAGACCATGGTTTGTCGAAGCAGTTGAAACCCAAGTTAATAAAACGGAACCTTACCTGTTCAAGAATATGAAGGTGACAGGCCAAAGTTATTCGATTCGTAGCGGCGAGGATGTTATCGGAATTGATGTTAAGCTTTCGACACTCAATGAGAAAATCGCAGCAACCGCATTAGGAATGAGTTTAGAGAGTGGTGTTGAATCGTTTATTTTCAATCATAAAGGTGAAGTGGTTGCGTCAAATATTTACCTAGAGCGCGATATTGAAATTCCTGAATCTGCACCGTTAACTCTTACCGAACCACAACGTGCGCTAGTAATGAACACTCCAGCCTTATTGGTTTCTAACCAAAATGACTGGGGACCTTACGATTTTTCTCAAGCTGGTGAACCGCAAGGTTTTGCTATTGATTTAATTGAAATTTTGTCGCAAAAAACTGGTTTAAAATTCGATTTTATTAATGGTTTTGAATCGAACTCGCTGTCCGAAAGATACTTAAGAGGCACTATCGATGTTTTGCACTCGGTGTCTGGTGAAGTGCCGCTATATGGCGAGCGAAGTGCACCAATGTACTCAACGAAATTAGCGATTGCAGGTAAAAAACAGCGTTCCATGCCTGTTTCACTGGAAAACGTTACAGCCAAAGTGGGAGTAGTTTTCGGGTTTGGTATGAAAGAGTGGTTGCAAGCTAATTATTCAGGCTTGAACATTGTTGAATTCAAAAGCTTAAGCGACGCAAAAGATGCGTTAGAGAAAGGCGAAGTGCCATACTTGGTCGATTCATTCCTAACGCTAGATGAGCTTAATAGTTTAGACAACACATCAGCAATAACGGTAAGAAAGTTGGATGCTCCCCCGGCTTCTTATCACATGTACATAAGCCAAAAATATGCTGGATTATTAGATGTACTCAATCTTGCCATAGAGTCTATTACGCCTGTTCAACGAGATGCGTTAGAACAAAAATGGCTAGAATCTAATCACTTGCGTGGCACATTCGTACCCTACCCAGAAGTGCTTCAGCTGGTGAAAGATACGTCCAACTACAATACTATTGTGAGACAAAGTATTGAAGGGAAAAACTATTTTGCTTACATAACACCTATATCGAGCTCAGTCGGTAGTGACGATTACTTTTCCGTCATTATCCCAGAAAAAATCATAACCAGTGCCGTCAACAAACGTTTGTTCAACTCTTTATTCATTAGTACATTGTTGATGTTAGGTCTTTTTCCTCTCGCGTGGCGACTGGGTAAACCGATGACTCGATCAATCTATGCACTTAAAGCAAGAACTAAGAAGATTCGTGCACGCAACTTTGATCAAGTTTGGCCAATGACAACCAGAGTCAAAGAAATTGATGAACTTTCCGAAGCCATGATGGAAATGATGGCTGAGATTCAATTGCACGAAAAACAACAAGAAGAATTCATCGAAGCGTTTATTCGCCTTATTGCTCAAGCGATCGATGATAAGTCACCGTACACAGCAGGACACTGTAATCGCGTTCCAGAAATTGGCATGATGCTGGCAAGTGCAGCTGAGAAATGCCAAAGCGGTAAGTTCAAAGACTTTGCTTTCCAAAATGATGCCGAACGAAGAGAGTTTCGTATTGCTGCCTGGTTGCATGACTGCGGAAAAATTACGACGCCAGAACATATTGTTGATAAGGGCACTAAACTTGAAGCGAACTACAACCGAATCAATGAAATTCGAACTCGGTTTGAAGTCCTACGGAGAGATGCAGAAATCGATTACTTAAACGTGTTATTGCACAGTGAGGTAAGTAAGGATAAAGCAAATGCCGAGTTTAAAGAAAAAGTACGCCAGTTGAACGATGACTTTGAGTTCCTTGCCAAGGCTAACATCGGTGGTGAATTCATGAGTGAAGATAAAGTTGCCCGAATTAAGCAAATTGCTGAGAAAACATGGTTACGTTACTTTGACGATCGCTTGGGTTTGTCGCCATTTGAAGAAATGAACAAACCCGAACAGGATTCGTCTCTACCAGTCATGGAAAAACTGCTAGAAGATAAACCTGAGCACATCATTAGACGTGTGCGACCCGTCGAATTCGAACCTGAGCATGGCATCCAAATGCAAGTTCCTGAGCATCAATACAACATGGGTGAGGTATACAATCTAACGATTTCACGTGGGACTTTGACACCTGAGGATCGTTTCAAAATCAATGAGCATATGATTAGTGGGATAAGAATGCTTGAAGCTTTGCCATTTCCACCTGAACTGAGCAATGTACCGCGCTATGCTTCCACGCACCATGAAACACTCAAAGGTAACGGTTATCCACGGAAATTGAATGCCGAGGATTTATCGATACCAGAACGTATATTGGTGATTGCAGACATATTTGAAGCGTTAACCGCAGGAGACCGGCCATACAAGAAAGCGAAGCCTGTGAGTATCGCTATCGATATAATGTATCAAATGGCAGTGGATGAGCATTTGGATATGGACTTATTCTTACTGTTCTTGGAGAGCGGAGTGTACCTCGACTACGCGAAGAAATTTATGCCGGAAGCACATGTTGACGAGGTCGACATTCAAAAATATCGATCTGACTAAACCGAAAAGGTTTCTAGTGGCATAGTAAATTTAGCTACCCAATTCAAAGGTGATGTATAATCAGCGCAATACTTAAAGCAGCGACCTGATCCATAAAAGATGAATTGTTTGTCACTTCAGGAAGAGGCATCGCGCCTACGCCAAAGGCGGGAGAACTTATTGAAAAAGCCAGAGAAATCGTAATAGCGATGCAAGCCTTCGCAAGCTCACAACAATACAACCCACTAATAGATGATAAAGTTTTTTCCATCGCGGCTAACGACTATGAAATAGAAACCGTTATAAAACCTATGTTTCATGCTTTCCAGAAAGCAGCGCCGATGAGTTCGCTGCACATAGCTCCAGCCAGAACTCAACTTCAGTGGGCTTCATTACTTAGGTCTGGCGATGTAGATTTTGTTTTGTCACCTGAACTAATGAGTAACGAGTCGGATTTAATTCAAACTAAGTTGTTTTCTGACCAAGAGGTCTGTTTTTACAATCCTCAAAAGCAAACACCGCCAACAACGATAGAGCAATATTGTTCCAAACCTCACGCCATCATGTCTTTTGAGCATTCTCACCAAACCGAGATAGACACAATACTTAAAAAACGAGGAGTGAAGAGAAAAATCGTGGCTAGTGCGCCGAGTTTTGGGGCGATAGCGTCTTTAATTAAAGGACCCTAGCCAACGTTAATTGCAGCTTCATTGAGTGGAAAAAGTGCTCAACATCAGTGTTGTCCAAAAAACTACTTTTTCCACTCATATTTGCCTTATGTTATAAGAAATGAATTACCCATATTCTACGAGTTAAAGGCTATTAGGTGATTCATCGATGCATTTTTCTAAGATTTATTCTAGATTGGTTTATGTTATTACTCGAAAACCAAAAGGCCTCGTACATGCGAGGCCTTACGTTTTTCATTTAACGTTTACAGCTAACCTACTTCGCTGACTTCTCTTGTTAGCTTTCCTTACTGACCTAAGTTACTGACTCAGCTGACTGAACTTCGGCAAGCTTTTCACAAACTTCTGGTGTACATCCATATAAGTTTGCATATAGATTTCATCGATATTGTCACCACTCGGGAAGCTGGATGAGAAATCTACGTGGTTGCGGTCAATCGACAATTTAGCCGCCTCGACAATATGAGCAATGAACATTCGAGGATCTTCCAAGCCGATAGAGATACGCATTGTCGTCGGTTTGATACCGGCTTCATTGAGCGCTTCATCACTGAGTTCTGAGTGCGTAGTCAGTGCTGGACACAGCGCCACTGTATTGGTTTGCCCTAAACTTACTTGCATGCCGATAGCGGGCTCAAGCATGTCGAAGAACTGTTTGAAGCCATCTCGATTGATTGGCGCACGGTCGCCATTGCCTTCCATATCGATAGTGAAAAGCGCCGCTGGTAGCCCCAAGTACATGTTGTTCTGGCAGTGTTCATAGTTATCACTATCTGGCAAAGCAGGACACGACACATTGATGTCAGGGTGAGCATCAAAGATCTTTGCCAGAGTCAGGGTGTTAATCGTTTTCTGCACCACTCGCATCTCATACGTTTTCATACCATTGAGCACTTCAAACGCTTTATCTGCATCTAGGAATGCACCCTTAATGTAGTACACATTCCAAAACAGCGTTTCGTTCCATAGGATTTTGGCCTCATCACCGTTGGGCTTGGTGAAAGTGACCTCCTCTCCTTTTGGCACAAACATAGTCTCATTGCGACCAATCACAACCCCAGCAGTTGTGGTGCCAGAACCCGCCAGTTCTTTGGTGTAGGAGTGAATCACATAATCTGGTCTTTCCATCACATCGTCACGTTTTAGTACTGGGTGCAACAATGGTGTACCCACTGTTGAGTCAACAATCACATCCCAACCACGAGAGTGACCAGCTTTACTGATGCTAGCAACATCCAACACGTATCCATGCGGGTTACACGGTGACTCTAGGTAAACGTAGATTTTCTTACCTGCAGCGATGCGATCTGCGTATTTATCGGCAACCTCATCTAGGCGAGTCGCAAACTCATCACCTGAGTAACCATCCACCCACTCCACCGCGACATTTAGGTTAGACGGTTTCCCAAACCAATCTTCCAACAACTGGTAAGAACCGCCGTAGATATTACGTGAAGCTAAGACTATATCTTCATGCCCGAGCAAATGGCTCAACAACCCATCAATAGCCGCCATACCCGAGTTAAAGTTCCATGCGAGGTATTCGTTGGCTCTAGAGCCTGCCTCGATATCAACCATATGGTTAGCCAGTGAAATCGATGTAGGGTTAAGCAGTCGAGAATATATATCGTGCAACGGCTCTTTACCGTTAAACGCATCTTCAATCCATTCTGTACACGCAAACAAATAGGTCGCGGTACGTGTAATCACAGGGCTTGCAGAAAATATAGCAGCGACATTATCGAAAATTGGATACGCACCTTTAGACGCAAAATTACCATTATTGGTGGCAATAGACTGGTAAGTGGCGCGCATTGGGTTTTGCAGATTATCGAGGATCTTAGCTATCTGGAATGACAAGAAGCGTTTGGCGTTAAACCAAGCGATTCGGTCACTCTTGTCGAGTTCTGAAAGTCCATCAACCGTCAGTGCCCAAAGGTCGTGTGTCTTGGTATTGGCTTTGTACAGCGTCGTCGCCAGTTCGATAAGCGTGACGCCGTAATCACTGTTTGGGTCGATACCAAAATGTTTTGCTTGCTCAATCGCAAGGGCTTCTGCTTGTTCGTGTTTGGTCGTTTTACGCAGCGGGCTAAGTTGAGTTGAAGTATTCATAATTCCTAAGTCATTCCATGCTTGTTGTTCCTCCTTTAATTTTAGTTTTGGGCAGATGTTAAAAATTGCTATTTGCGAAGTAAGACATACACTTTGAGCAATAATATTGCCAAACTAAACTCAATATTGATGGAATATGCTAATGGATGAGATCGACAAGAAAATACTGGCTGAACTGCAAAACAACGCTCGGCTGTCTAATCAAGAGTTGGCCGATCGAGTGGCACTGTCGCCCTCTCCTTGCTTACGCCGAGTTCGAGCATTAGAGAAACAAGGGATAATTCGTGGTTACCACGCCAGTGTCGACCAAGAAGCGTGTGGCCTGCCAGTCAATGTGTTTGTGTTGGTGAAACTTGAAAAGCCGACAGAAGAGAACATGCGAGACTTTGAGCAGCACATTGAAGTGATTGACGAGGTGTTAGAGTGTTTTCTGATGACGGGCAATCACGACTACCTATTGCATGTAGTCAGTGAATCGCTAAAAAGCTACGAGCAGTTCATCCGTAAACAACTAACTCGCCTGCCTAATATTGCTTCTATTGAATCCAGCTTCGCCTTCGGTCAGGTAAAAACTAAGACCAAGTTGCCAGTGAGGTAATTAGAAACGACTTAATTTGTCTGTGCTGAAGGCATTGGATAATCATCTCCAATCATACAGATAAGAGCGCCACCAAAAGCTTTTTCGTAACGTATTTTTCCTGTCGCATCTGAGCTTTCTATACTCGAACTGCCGTCCACAATCTTATTAATTTCTTGTGCGACTTTTGTTGGTACCAACCAGATACAAGCTGCAACAGAGCAAGTGGATGATGACGATTCGCAACCTGTCTCGGAGCTTCCTCTTATCCAAAGACTATCCTTTTCCTTAAGCAGTAATTGCGTTGCTATGTAATCTGGGTGGTCGATGTACTGATCGCCACCTATCCATGTATCATCATAAGGTAGGTACGGCCCTTTCCATGTGGATAAGCCCGGATTTGCAATTAAGTGATTGATGTTTAAGTAGCCGAAGTTCGTATCGGTATCAGAAGCAATAGGAGGCAGAGAGCCATTATCACGAGAATATTGCTCAGCGGCATCCAAAACAGTATTCAGTTGGCCGATTAGAAATTTTGCCTCGTCGACACGGGACATACGGTTCCCGAACTGGTTGTAGATAAAAAAAGCGGCAATGAGCATCAGTAAGCCAAACGTTACAAGTTTCCATTTTTTTATCTGACGCAGAAGTTTCAACATCTATTTTATCTCTCATCAAGAAGGTTCTGATAACGCTAAGGTCGTCCCTATGAGAAAGATTATACCAGAGTAAAATCAAGCTTTTTGCATTGAAACTTACTTGTCCATGTCTGCGGAAAATACGCCTAGCTCTAATGTGCCCAACTTCGATTTAGAGCCTCCCTAAAAACAAACAATCATCACACCCGACTTCACTGACTTAACCCTCAAATCAACCTTGTATTGAATTGCTCCGTAAAACAAACCAAAGCGATGGAAATCGATTCGAAGTGATCGTTTTATCGGACTGTCATCTAATTTTTGTACTTTGATATAACAAATAGCTCAAAAGTTGTTGAGCGATCGTTCAATTATATCAAATTTTCCACTATAGTTGATTGGTCAAACAACTCACAACAAGGAAAAGTTATGAATCCAAATACCGAATCTCAATCAACGCCGACTCGATCTATCCCTCAAGAAGCATTTGATTGGTACGACGAATATGCACACGGCCTGATTGATCGCAGAGAGTTTATGGCTCGTCTATCTGGGCTAGCTGTACTTGGCTTAACCATGACGACGCTAACTTCTGCACTGATTCCTAATTATGCGCAGGCAGAGCAAGTCTCTTTCAATGACCCTTCCATCAAAGCAACCTACGAGAAGTTTCCTTCACCTAAAGGACACGGCGAAGGCTATGGTTACTTGGTTGTACCCAAAGAGTTAGAGGGCAATGCGCCTGTTGTATTGGTCATTCATGAAAATAGAGGCCTCAATCCATACATAAAGGATGTGGCAAGACGACTCGCAGCGGCGGGGTTTATTGCGTTTGCACCTGATGCACTCTATTCGCTTGGCGGGTATCCAGGTAATGATGATGAAGGTCGAACGATGCAGAAGTCGCTATCAAAAGAGAAAATCGAAGAAGACTTTATCGCAGCGGCAAACTTCTTGAAGTCCCATGAAAAAAGTAACGGTAAGCTAGGCGCAGTCGGTTTCTGCTTCGGTGGCTATATCGTGAATATGTTGGCCGCTGTCATGCCAGAGCAACTCGATGCAGGCGTTCCATTTTATGGTACTCCTGCCGCACCAGATTTAAGAAAAAATGTAAAAGGCCCCTTGCTCATCCAATTTGCGGGAATCGATAAACGCGTGAATGCGACTTGGCCAGATTATGAAGCCGAACTCAAAGAGAACGAAGCAGACTACACAGCTTACATCTATGACGGCGTGAACCATGGCTTCCATAACGATTCAACTGGCCGCTATGCTGAAGAAGAAGCAGAGTTAGCTTGGAAACGTACACTTGAGTTCTTTAACCAAAAGCTTTCTTAATAGTTAGCTTTACTGAACCCGTTTTCTTTAGATTCCGAGTGACTGCCCTATTCCCTACAAAACCCAAAAGGCCTCGCACTCGCGAGGCCTTTGTTGGTCGGTAATCAGTTCCTCCCTTTTCCCATTACCAACAATAGGTTTGAGATGTAAACCAAGGGGGTTAGAAGGGGATTGTCGGTCGAGTCTCACGTACAGAAGCCTCGTTGATTCACTGACTTAACCGCTCATCAATGTAACTTCGCTTCAAACAAACCTATTGACCCGATCGCGCAAATAGATAATATAGATAGCTAGACGTCTACATGTCTTTTATTTATTAAATGGAGTTATCATGAACAGCTACAAAAAAATCACAGCATCCCTGTTGGCATTAGCTTTCGTATTCGGTGTAACAGGATGTGGAAAAAAAGACGAGGCTGTCATCAAGATTGGGGCGACAGTTGGCCCACATGCACAAGTTGTACAAACTGTTGCCAAAGAAGCAGCAAAGCAAGGGATAAACATTGAACTCGTCGAGTTCTCAGACTATATCACCCCTAACGCAGCATTAGATGATGGAAGTATCCAACTGAACAGTTACCAGCATCAGCCATTCCTCGATAACTTTAATGCCAATCACGATAGCCAGTTAGTTTCTATCGGACGTTCAATTTTGATGCGTATGGGCGTTTACTCGAACAAGTACACTTCGCTTGATTCTATTCCCGAAAACGCTCGAATCGCGATTCCAAACGATCCAACGAATGGCGGGCGTGGACTATTACTGCTTGAAGATGCAGGGCTGATCTCATTAAAAGACAACGCTGGTTTCAACGCGTCTTTAAACGATATTGTTAGCAACCCGAAGAACATTCGATTTGTTGAAGTGGATGCCGCGCAGCTACCCCGCTCTCTTGACGATGTAGATGCTGCTGCAATCACCATGAACTATGTAATGTCGGCTGGACTCGACCCTAAGAAACAAGGCATTTACTTAGAGAAAAAAGACGCACCTTTAGCAGTGATGGTTGTTGCGGCGTGAGAAGAAGACAAAAATAATGAAACGTATAAAAAGATTATCTCAATTTACCACTCACAAGAGATCAATGACTTTTTAGACAGCACTTTCAAAGGCACCATCGAAGCCGCAAATTAAGCTAAATCGTTTCAGATTTGGCGTTGCATGATACTCATAAAGCAACGCCAGATTTGAGTTGGCGGGTTGTCGTTGACGCATTCCAGCTTCTTTTCAAATTAGAGAGCAAAGCTTTAGTTACTTGAATGGAGGTTGAAAACCATATCGTCAGAGCAGATTATGTAAGCATAAAATTCAATTAAATCTGGGGGCTTTGCATGAAAAAAGAAGTGATACTTTTTGATATAAACGAAACGGTTTTAAATTTGGAGTCATTACAGCCTAAATTTAAAGCGGTGTTTGGAAAGGAGGATGCATTATCACTTTGGTTTTCAAAGCTTTTACACTCTTCAACGGTTTGCATCGCAACAAACGTAAAATCTACTTTTTCTGAATTAGCGAATGCAGCGCTCAACGCTATTGCACAACGGTACAAGTGTGATTTAACGGCGGAAAGCAAAGGTGCCTTGTTAACTTCTTTTGCCAATCTACCACCGCACACAGATATCAAAGCGTCTTTGCTCAAATTGCGCGAGAACGGGTTTAAAACCGTCGCTTTTTCCAACTCATCCCTCGATCTCATCACTTCTCAAATCAAGAACTCAGGCTTAGAAGATTATTTCGACACCGTCATTTCCGTTGAAGAAACAGGCAGTTTCAAACCCAATTCAGATGTGTATAACTTTGCAGCCGAAACTTTAAAAGAGCCTGTCGAAAACCTTCGTCTTGTCGCTACTCATGATTGGGACACTCATGGTGCGCTATCCGCTGGCTTACAAGCAGCCTATATAGACCGAACAGGAGTTGAGTATCATTCCTTGTATTTGAAACCGGAGATTAGCTCAAAGACGATGAATGGTGTGGTGGAACAAATAATTAAGCACAATTTAGACAAGTAAAATCTCAAGAGACTTTTCTACTCCTGATTCGATACAACCACCCTGTAGTGGTCAACAAATTCCGGACACTGACTTAACCGCTTTGATCAACCTTGTGTTGAACTGCTCTGGTTATAGAGACGCTGTCGGTTACCTAAAAACTGCAGTTACCTAGCAACAAATATAAGCTAGCAACAAATATAAGCTAGAAACTACTGTAAGAATGAGGAACGCGTTTGTCTTCATCCCAGCCTGATAGCTCAATATTGATCAATGATTTGCGCTGCTCATTACACAGTGAAGCGATATTGATGATAGGCAGTTGACTACGAAACTGCGCAGTAAGTATGACCTTTTTACTTTCACTCAGGCTGTTTCGGCATTGCGCCAAAATCGCTTCAGTATCGAGTTGATGTGCGTTCTCGATAATTTGGATATCAGCATTCTCTTGATAGCAATCTATCAACCAAGATACAGCAGGCTCTTCTATGCTGGTGAGCACGATGACATCTTTTGTTGTGACCAATTCTTTGAGTTCAGATAGTTTGAGTTCAGTTTCCATAGTTACCCTCATTCAGCAGCAAATACATTAAAGTCGATTGCCCAGTTTAGCCTGTGCTAAGTGGTAGCCTCTGTCGATCATCTCTTGTGAGCGATCAAACTCTAGGGTGCCACAAGCATTGCGTGGGATCTCAAGCGTGATATCGGCGGGGTAAGCGGCCAACTTTTGGCGAGCAATGGTCGATTGCATCGCATCAAATGCTTGGTTGGCAATATCGTAAAAAGCAAAGTTGAAGCTCATTTTGCTTTTTACACTGCTACCGAGGTTATCGATAAAATGCACAACCTTCTCATGCAGGTTGCTCTCTTTTGTCGGCAGGGAAACCGGTATCACTTCCTGTTTAACCATTTCAGGTTCACCACCTAAATTCACAGCCAGTGTAAAGTCTGTATTATCACCAAAGGTAGGCGCAATCGGTACGGGATTAAGAACGCCGCCATCAATCAGCACTTCTCCATTGATAACGTGAGGGGTCAAGAACAGTGGCAAAGAGATAGAGGCGCGAATGGCATCAAACAGAGAACCTGATTGCAGCCAAACCTCTTTTTCATCGGCGACGTTAGCGGCAACTGCGGTATAAGGGATGGGCAGATCTTCAATTGAAATCTCGCCGATCAGTCCACGCAGAGTGTCGATGATCTTGTCCCCTTTGAACATACCACTCGACTGCCATGAAAAGTCCAACAACATCGCCATATCACCTTGGTCGATACTGGTGACCCACTCTTCAAATTCATCCAACTTGCCCGCAGCGTAGACACCACCGATAAGTGCGCCAATTGAACAGCCAGAAATGGATTTTATCTGATAGCCATGCTCAATTAACCAGCGGATGACTCCAACGTGAACCAAGCCTCTTGCGCCACCACTGCCAAGTACCAATGAGATCGTTTTTGCCATCATATTAATCCTTTAGTTTTAAATTCTAGGTGGGCTAACTCGCCGATTTACCAATTCGCCGATCTCAACTCACTGAATCACTCTCAGTCCATACGGGTAATGAAGGTTTGCTCGTCATCGACAAAAGCCACGTAGTCGCCGTGATAGATAAAAACCCGACCACGCCCTTCAACGATACACGCAAGCTGTGGGTTCAAATCTTCTTCAATATCTCTACTTTGAAAAGTGCCGGTATCGGTGATCACACCGCGGAGTTTAGGCAAAAATCCATAACTGCGTTTGGCTTGATCAATCAGGCTCAACTCGCTGGCGGTAGAAAAGCAAGCTGGGATTGGGCCTGCATCTTCGATAAACATAGTTTTCAGTTCTTCAAAGGCTGTAATTACCAGCCAGTCGATGCCATTTACGTGATGGATAAACATTGTTTATAAATACCTAGTTTCTCGATAACTCTAATGCGGAGATTCTATCACTATCAAGTGCAGAACGTGGGAGAAATTAAGGGACTACAAATAACCAGACACATACTATCTACAGGGTCTAATACTCGTCGTCCGACTCTACGACTAATGTCTAACCGACTGAGTCTATTTGTTTTTTTGGGTTTGGTATAAGGTACTAACAACTAAATGTTAATGAGTTTTTAATTATAAGTTGACGCATTGTTTGCACTTCATACCGTGAGTCAACAACGTTTGTTGGAATAACACACCTAAGAGTGTGAACGAAAGGAATCAAAATGAGCACTACTTTAGAGTCCGCACATATAAAAACTGAGAAGCCTCAAGCCAATGAGGATGAAGTCACCTATGAACAACAACATAAACCAAGCTCAGAGTTTGAGTCCCGAGAACAGTATCTAGAACACGAATTGCAAATCATGTCGCCTAAGCGCTGGCGTCCAAATTTGCCGTTTAAAGATTATCGATTTGAGATAGAAGACACCATCCCAGCGATGGCGGCGACCATTGGTAAAGTGGTTATGGTGGGCGCTATTGCAGCCACCTTTGCTGGGGCTCTCGGATTAAATGAAGACTTCATTCTAGAAAACGTTCGTTATGAACTCCTCATCGCCTCTGTTTTCATTATTATTTTCTCTGGCTTTTTATTGCCGACTGCAAACCTCGCAGGGACCCACGGCCCACTTATCCCTTTGATTCCGATTGTGGTTGCAGCAGGTGGACACCCGATGGCGTTTGGCCTGTTGATTGGCGCTTTTGGCCTCATCTTAGCCATCAGTAAAGGTGGCAGCATGTTGGCCAACCTCACCAGTAAAGGCGTGTGTGGCGGCTTATTGCTCTACCTCGGCTTTGTTGGAACCGCCTCTCAAGTGAAAAAGCTTTTCGCTTGGGCTGAAGGAATCGGTATGAGCCACATTGCTTTTGTCGTGATCTTTTGCACCATTATTTTGTACGCATTATTGGAACATTTCCGTAAGCGTTGGCTAGCTGTCCCTCTTAGCTGCTTGCTAGGCGGTACGATTGCATTTGCCATGGGTGCCCCATTCGCTTTCCACACTGAGCCAGGCTTACCTAACATGAACCCTATGTATTGGTGGGGAGAAGATACAGGCTGGATGCTTGGCTTACCGACGATTGAACACTTCATGGTGGTATTGCCGTTTGCGATTCTAGCCGTGGCGATGTGGTCGCCAGATTTCTTAGGCCATCAAGTATTCCAAAAGATCAGCTACCCAGAGCGTACCGAAAAAGTACATATGAACATCGACGACACCATGACCACGGCTTCAATTCGTCAAACGTTCGGTTCTCTGCTCGGTGGTACTAACTTTACATCTTCATGGGGTACTTACATCGTACCCGCGGCGATAGCTAAACGCCCTATTCCTGCTGGCGCGCTGCTCACAGCTCTGTTCTGTATCATCGCCGCAGTTTGGGGTTACCCGATGGATTTAGCTATCTGGCAACCTGTACTGTGTGTGGCGCTGATTGTTGGGGTATTTGTGCCATTGCTAGAAGCTGGAATGGAAATGACGCGTGAAGGAAAAACCACACAGTCGGCAGCGATTGTTGTATTTTCTTCAGCGCTCGTTAACCCTGCATTTGGTTGGGCTCTCACCATGCTGTTGGACAACTTAGGCTTAGTCGGTTGTAAAGAACGTAGTAGTGAACTGAGTAAAATGAGCCGCTGGGTATTGCCTGGCATTATGTTTATTGTGCTAAGTGGTGTAATGGCGCTGGTTGGCCTTCTACCGGGCATACCAGCGATTATCCCGAGTTTTCGTTAAGCTCGATTAATATTTAGTTTTAGTAAGAACGCAAAAAGGCCTCGCAATCGCGAGGCCTTGTTTTATCTATCAAACCAGTGAGATAAATGAGTGTCGCTATTGTTTCTGTAGCTTATCGAATCCATTAATTCGCTGATGAAGCTGCGTTCCCATAGTCAACGAAACCAACAGACTAATCAAAGCAATCACTGCTCCAGAAACAAACACCCATTGATAACCAGACATCCAGATGATTCCCAACAGAAATGGTAGGAACACCGCTGCAATATGGTTGATGGTGAATGACAAACTCGCCGTTGAAGCCACTTCATCTTCCCGAATTGTCTTTTTAAAGTAGGTGTTCAAAGCGATCGCAAAACTAAAAATGATACTGTCGACAACATACAACCCCGCTGCCGCATAATGATCATCCACAAATGCGTAAGATAGGAACACCAACACTAACGCGGCATACTCAATGATCAAAGCTAGCCTCTCTCCGACTCGGTCGATAAATCTCCCAACATAAGGTAGAGCAAGAGTTGCTGCTAAGCTGGATACCATAAATAAAGCGGCCATCATCGCAATCGTATAATGGAACTTTGTCACCATAAGTAAGCCAGCAAATGCCACAAAGATCTGTCTTCTTGCTCCACTCAAAAAGGTAAGAATGTAATAGGTCGTGTATTCACGTCGGACAATGAGTTTAGTGTGTTGTTTAACCTCTGTATGAGTATTTTTAAACGTGACCAAGTACATCGCTAGCCAGAAACATATTGCTCCACAAGTAAAGAAAATGGCCTTATCTGAAACGTCAAAAAGATAGCTCGCGACCATAATGCATAGAAAAGTCACCATCGAGAAGAATGAGGCGGCAGAGCGAATCTTTCCCATTGATTCACTAAAGTTCTCAGTCGCTAACAACTGTGTTGAGAGTGATTTGTTCACCGCTTCTAAATAATGGAAACCAATAGACATGATCGTCGTGCTGAAATAGAAGCCATAAATCGAAGGCAGATACCCCGTCACGGCAACGCCTAGCCCTAATATTGCAACCGACAGTACAGCGACTCTTTGTTCTGAAGCGATGAACAACAGAAACAAAACGGTAAATGAGAGCAAGCCTGGGATTTCCCTGACACTCTGCAATACACCCACATCAGCCCCGGTCATACCAACAGTGTCGACAGCGAAGTTATTCATCACGACTCGCCATCCAGTATTCGCTATCACTGACGCGATAGCGATGATAACCAACATCGCGAATGAGCTCCGCGATGTTAAAAGCCTAAGCCAGAGAGTCATTTAAACCGCCGATTCTAAAAGAAAATCATGAATATGATCGCGCATGAATAAAGCCATCGAAGAGAGGTCTTCCCATGTTTCTTTATTCGTGTGGGTAATGCACTCAACAAAAACTTTGCTTAAGTGTGGCTCAGCATGTAACCAACGACTGACATATTTCCCGGTGTAACACACATGCTGCATTTCATCTTCTAAGATTTTTTGAATCGTTGGACGCATTTGTTTCATGTAATCATCGTCAGACTCATCGATGATCGCCAAATGCAGTAACAGTAAACGCCATGAACGTATTTCAATAGAGTGAACCCTAAACAGGAATGTCTTAAGCTCATCGTCAAAGTTCATGACTTTATCTAACTCATATTGAACTTCATGTTCATGCGTTTCTGTCTCGTACCCAGTAAAAGGGATAAGGCTGGCAAACAACGTAGAATGATTCATCTCATCGTTATAATGACGCAACATAAGCGGCCTTAATTCATCATCTGCATACCGCTCTGCGATCATTCGTAACCTTGCCGCACCTTTAGCCTCATCGATTGCATTGTGTAAAAGGTAGTAAGCCATCATCTTTTTATTTTGAAAAATAGTTCGAGCCAAACCATTCATCATCTCAGAAGTGAAAGACAAATCAGATACTAAATATTTCTCAATGCAATCCTTGTATTCTTTTGAAAGACTCACACCTTGGGTGTCAAATAAACTATAGAGACTGTTTTGTATATTATTCATAAACCATTCCTTTCCTCAGCACACATCTTCAATAAGACACTCTCTCGAGTGCCTTATTAAGAGGGAGCAAGCTAATTAGCGAGACTCTTTTTTGTGGTGTTCTGACGGGGCTGGATTCGGTTCAAAAGCAGCATTTGAGCGTACCAGTCTTGGAGGTTGGCTAGAGATATCTTGCTTCTTAAGTTTTAACGATAAAGCCGCTATTAGTTTTCCGTTCATATTCAGATCCTCAAAAATAATGGTATGTTCTGAGCTTGGTAACGATATGCAACTAAGACAAAGAACACAGAGACAATACAACTCGTTAACAAATTGTTACACGATCATTTTTAGAATGTTATTTTTTGGGATTGATAAGTATTCAGGGAGCTTTTACTTCTTTGATAAATTCATTGGAGATTATTATTTGTCGCTGACGATGATGTACAAATCAGGTCTGTGCCAGTTGGATTGAATAATAAGTAAAACAAAGTCACAGACTTGTCGCAGTTAATGAAATTCCGTGGAACGGTTCAATTAAACCCAAACCTCCCCCCTCTAGCTCCCCCTCAAATGGAGTTCACCGATCTCATTAGATATACGTCCGAGGGGGAGAACATTCTTTGGCGCTGCACATGTAGCGATCTGTATTCAGTTCCTCCCCTTTCCCGCTACCAACAAGAAATTGGAGATGTAAACCAAGGGGAGGTTAGGAGGGGATTATAGGTCAAGTCTCATATGCATCTGATTCACAAGCAATAACGCAACTTGTTACAATACACACAATTAAAAGATGGTCTTATTTCGCTATACTCCGCGCCTAATTCCAGAAACAGACCTAATACCAATGAATATCTTTAAAGCCTTAGCTCTTTCTATAACGCTATTTTTAGTTGGCTGTGCATCTGGTTCAGCAATATTAGTCGGTGAAGCCAGAGACCCAATTACACCTCAAGAGGTTACGCTTTATCTTGAAGCGCCTGAGAACTATGAAAAAATAGCTTTGGTTGATGCATCTAGTGATGCAGGTGTAACGAAACAAGGCTCTATCGACTATGCAATCGAAGAGTTAAAAAATCAGGCGGCTAAATTAGGAGCTAATGGGGTCTTACTTCAAGCGACAGGAAGCAACAACTCTGTAGTTTTGGGAGGTGTTGGCACAGACTACCAGTACTTAATCCCTGTTTCAGAACAGACGGTGAATGGAATAGCGATCTACACAGAGTAGTTAATATTGTCCAAGTCAGTTGCTTCGACAGTTCAAACAAAAAGGCCTCGCACACGCAAGGCCTTGTTTTATCTGCGTTCCAACGAACAAGCAGCGAAGCAATTTGAGATGGTAAACCAAATCAACTAGAGAGCCATTCATCCAATACTTTGATGAATTTAGGATTAATGAGATAACCGATGGAAGCGTGCGGATTGCTTTTTCCGTTACGAATATTGAGGTTATAAACTGGATGGATATCTTTCATTCCGCCGGGTATCAGATCCAGTTTGAGCATATCCTTGAAGTCATTTTTAATTTTGCTGTCATGAGAGATAAAATCATCCTCTGCCGATATGTTTATCCATTGCTGAATGTTTAAAGGGTACTTCTTCTCATCTTTCAAGCGGCTCCCTTTTAGCCGGTCTTTTACGTTTTCATCTCCTAACGGTGACCCAAGCGTAAGCAATAAATTGACCTTCTTATCCGCACCATAGTCGTGTCTATACTCTCCGTAATGAGACAGCTTCCATAACACGTCATAACTGATCATCGACCCAAGGCTGTGCGCTACAATCATCACATCATCCTGATTATCAAGCGCTTCCTTCAGTTCAACCATTAGCCTATGCCTAACATCACTGCCAAAATAGGTATCTTCATTCCAATAGTGCGCCATGTCCGGCGCGACCTTAGTTATGAGTGTCTCGGCCACACCTAGCGTTCCAAAGAGCGATGAAAAAGTATCTGCTAACGCCTCTTTTAGAAAACCAATTTTAGATACCTTGTTATACGTTGTTTTATTGAACTGGCTTGTCTTGTACTTTTTTAGTTCAGACAGCGCTTGCTGTCGACTTGTAGGGTCTTCCGTTGGTTTCTCTAACAATGTGTTTGATAGTTCACCGTAGTAGACAAACCGTTTATCGACATCTTTAAAAGCTTGTAATGAACTTGAGTCTCCACAATCTCGCTGCAAGCCATGTTCTATAGCCTCATACCAAAGTGCTTGAAGGGAATCTTTATCGGGCTTTTGAGCGCGACCATGAATGAATATTATTTTCTTAGCCATAGCAGAACGTCCTAAACACATAGTTAAAATTATTATCATTAGAAAGCACCACTAGATTCGGTCAGCCCTTACTAATAACAGTGATACTAATTACGTATCTAGAGGTGGTTGATAGAGCATTTATATAACTATGAGGCCGTCGTTTAAGGACCATAAAAGAATGAACGATGCGAACATTACTCACAAATTGAAATGAATGTATCTAGCAAAACCTCCAAATAACAAAAGGCCTCACACACGCGAGGCCTTCGTTTTATCTATCTAACGGCTAACTACCCTTTAATAACTACAACGCCCTACTTCACTGACTTAACCGCTTTCGTCAATGTTGTATTGAATTGCTGTCTAAACTCCAGCCGTGAATGAAGATCAGCGCTGTATCACCACCTCCACTTTTGCCATACGCAATTTGCTCACCATCGTGAGATATCGCGATACCATACTTAAGCGTTGAATCATTAGCCATCGCATTAAAACTACCAAGTGCCATAAATACCAAGAGTGTGATGTTTAGAATTAAACGTTTCATAGTGTCTCTCTACTTACTTTGGAGGAAGCATAGAAAGCTCTCCTCTCAATCAATATAGTCACTATAAAGTGTGAAGTTGTAGACGGGTCAAGAGTTAGAGCTATAATAGAATCTAAAACTGATATATCAGATGAATAATTACTATTTATATTAAGGAAAAATTACCAAACAGGTATGATACCAAAATGATTAATTCAGATATTGTAATTGCTTATGAGAAAGGGGAAAAGTAGTGCGCGCATTGTTGTTATTTCGTGTGTGAAATCAACTGAATAAATCAGAGGTATTGCAATGCGCGCATAGTGATTGTATCAATGTCCGTAAGGAGATTTCAATTCCTTTTTCATCAAAAGCCTTTCTATTGATTCAGATGTCGACTTATCCCAATCAATAAACCAGTTTCTTGATGAGACAATGCTTACAATTTCAACAATCTCTTCTTCTGAAACATCGTTGAAACAATTCAGAGCTTCCTTAGCTATCAGTAGTTTCATGTTATCTGTAAGAAATGGACATCTCAGTGAATCAAGAAATATATGTGCAAGCTCTGAGTCATTTATAACTGTAAAATAGTCGTTACTAAGTTTATCAATTATACATTCAAAAACTTTCTTTCGTGTAGATAGATATTCTTTCTTGTTTTGTATATAAAATAAACATGTCATCAAACTAAAATAGTTTGTGTTACTCGGCACATTTAACCTGATAATTTCTTCAACGACATTTTTTGCAAGCTGATATTCAATATCAATATCTCGGATAGCAATTAGTAAATTCAAACATTCTATATCTTTTAATGTTTGCTTCTTAATTGAGGACTTAATAGCTAAATAAGATTCATCATAAATCTTTTTCTTTATTAGCTCAGAATTAGAACCTCCTAAACTCAATGAAATCCTATTAATGATTATGATAATTTGAGATATGAGATAAGTACTCCTCACCCTAAAATCCATTGAATGAACAAAGAATGACAACTCTATGATAATCAGTAGAAAGTTTGTAATTTTGTCACATTGCTCTTTGGAATCTTTGAAATCAGAAATGTGCTCATCTATTTCTGAAACCTTAATTCTTGCCAATGTAAAATAATAACCTGTAATACTAGAGTAAGATATATTATTGTTGTAAACAATGCATTTAATATCTGTGATTATTTGGTTAGCTATTTGATAATATCTATTCATAGGCAAAGATATACCTTTTAGCTTTGGCTCACCATCTAGGTAATCAAATTTAGAGAACAGGTCGCTAATTAATTTATTATATTGTTGTTTGGCTATTGTAACGCCTGTAATAAATGGGACATTAAACTTTTTGTTTTTTGACTCATTACAATAAAGTTTATATTTTTCAAGTTCACAAATTACAGTGTCGTAAACTTTTCTTCTTACCTTTTCATCATTATAAAAAAGGAAATAATCGTCAACGTATCTCTTAATAACATAATCGCTATTTTCAATTAACTTTTCTTCTAAGTTGCTATTGAATGCTAATTTGCTTTTTATCTCTACATCTATTGATTGAAGTAATATTTCGGAAAATATACGCGAAAATTCAGGACCTACAACTATTCCATGTGAGTTCCCAAGATTTGACGTATTCATCAAACTTTCAAACACAGATTCGAAACTGTGGTGATTTCTAGATTTATTAAAACTTTCAATGTCCCTAATAGATTTAGAAAGTTGGAAAGTTGAAATAGATGAAAAACACTTTGCTATATCAAATTTAAATAGCTTATCAAATTTCTTTTCTATGCGATGAAATTGATAAGAGTCATAAAATTTATATAAAAAACTTACGTCTTTGTATTCAAAGAATGTACTAGCATATACTGGTTCCTTGTCGCCATCGATACCAACACCTTCATCTTTAAATTTTTCTTCAGGAACCACATCATCTTTTTTTTCTTTACTATAGTATGCATGTGCTATTTTTGAAGGGTATCTTAAAGAAAATGTACTTCTTGTACATAGGTGAGTAATTAGTTGATTATAATCTTTGTATAATCTAGAGACTTTTATCTGCGTACTTGGATGAACCAGAAATAAACTTCTTTCCGACTCACTATCTTTTGTGATTTTATAAACTAATGGGTTAGTACCAACATCACTTTCATTATGCAATATCCCTTTAAGAAAACGATTACTCTCTATTAGTGATTTTTCCTTCACTGTTTTATAGAACCCTTCATTAGTTAAAATGAAAGGAACTTCATAAGGTAGAGAATCTGTCAATATTGCTCTGGAAAAATCTCTTTTTTCTAATGGAATCTTCGTCTTAGTCATACTTTTTTCTTATGATTTTTGTTTTCCCAGCACCGCTTGATAGTGCTCATTTCTTTATCTGTAAGAGAAATGTATTTTTTATTTACAAATCCATTTTTAAAACAAATATTTCTTAAGTTCAATTTCTCCGAAGAGGGGATACTCCTCATAGCCCTTCCAAAGAAATTATTCTTCTTGCTATATAATGATCGTCTTAGAAAATCATTAAATTCTTCAAAAACGCCTGATTTATTTACCAATCTGTTACTATAAAATATACCCCCTTTTAGTTCCCCTGTTCTCCCTTTACTACTTGAGATAGGATAATTACCAGAGAGAACATCAAGCCTTTTCTCAAGGAGGTCTTTATGATAAGTCGTGGAGTTTTTTGTCATAGCCCTATCTATTAGGGAGTGAACTATTCTGGTTTTTATTTTTCTCACTTTATCATCAGATAAAACCACGCTAACAACACGTTTTTTATCATACATATTAGACGTAACGATATATTTATAACCAAGATAATCGAAGCTAACTTCAAATTTTGATGAAACACAAACTCTAGGTATATTATGAACGAATGTTTTATTGTTTGTTTTTAAGTCATATTCTCGCAGTAAATTTATCAACTTCTCTTCGACTAAAGAATACTCTTTACTTGTGAAAATAAATATATCATCAACATAGCGCGAGTAATAATAAACCCCAGGTATTTCTCTTATTTTGAAATCTATACTTCTCATGAATATCTCAGATAATATAGGACTAACAGACAAGCCTCTTGGTAACCCCTGAGATTTCAACGCTAATAAGTCATTTAAAAATCCTAAGGATTTCGATGCTAGCAACTTATCTGATTTCAATTTACCAAGAATACTCTCATAACTTATTGATTCATAAAATGATTTAATATCAACTCTAATTATTCCATAATCAGATGAAGTTTCAAGAATCCTCAATACTTGTTCTGATATGTCATCTCGATTTATAGTTCTAATTTTATATAACCTCTTCATATCAGAAGAGATTTTTTTAATACAGTAATGTTCTTCAGGTAAGTCAGTATAAAAAACAGGTTTTGAATTGATCTTTGTTATTTTAACGTTTTCAATTTTAAACGAAGAACTGTTTATTGAACTTGAGTATTGTTCCAAATTTTCTTTATACTCATCTTTATCACGACCAAGATCAAACTTTATTATTTCATTTTTAGTCGTAACTCTTAGTAAAGAGTTAACAGTAAAGTCTTGCCTTAACATATTCTTAAAGTTACCTTGCTAAGTATCGATATTATTACATTAAGAGAAACCAAAGTTATTAAATAGTAAGGAATTAGACAGAATTTTTGGGTTATATGTTTCCTAAATAAATATCTATTACCCATTTTTTTATTAACTTCAGACTTTGCAATTAGGAAATCAATATCTTCATGATTTACTGGGTTCTCAGATATAATTCTTTGATATTCGTTTAGCGAGTGTGTATATAAGTTAAACTGTTCAGACTCTTTCCTTGCTTCAATCTGTCTTGCCACATTGTTAATACGGATTGCAGAGTCATGCATTTTTTCGTATTGAACATCAAGTCTTGCAGATGATATCGCAATAGATAATGCAAGTATTATGATCGATGAAAGTGTCGTAAATATCCAGTTTGGCACACTTAAATCAACCAATATTATAGGTTCGACAAATTTTAATCCTACCGTGTTCTCAGCAATAGTTAACAATATGAGCGCAATTGAGATCGATGATATCGAAAACAATGACCACCACGTTTTTTTAGCTAACCTTTTGCTGTTGTTGAACCTAGCATTCGCCACAATTTTTGTGTCTTTGTGTAAGCGTTCAAAAAGATTTTCCGTCATAAAGTCTTGATTTAAAGATTATAAATTTGGATGTATGCTACCAGTCCCATTACTCAGCCGCTAGTTTTATTATCTAGTTTTGACAGTTCAACTAGAATGATCTGCGAAAAATGTTTTGACGCTCACTAACTAGTACATGCTTAGTCTAAGTTTCATGCACTGATTCAAATCAACCTTGTTTTTCCTCATCAATAATCGTTTCAACTAAACACCTAATTTGGTGGTCAATCTCGATAATTCTGTACTGAATTTTCCCTAAGAAATTTGTTTGAAGCTTCAATTTTAATGGTTCACTACCCCAAACCATATAATGTAAAAAACAAAAAAGGCCTCGCAATGCGAGGCCTTTGGTTTTCTATCTATCAGAAGAGATTAGTCGCGAAGTGCAGCGCCGAATTTCTCTGAGATTGAAGCTACGATAGCATCTACTGAACCAGCGATGTCTGCATCTTCAAGTGTGCGCTCTACAGACTGTAGGCTAAGTGCGATTGCTAGGCTCTTCTTACCTTCTTCAACGCCTTGACCAACGTATACGTCGAACAGTTTAGCGCCTGTTAGGAATTCACCACCAGCTGCGATACACGCTGCTACGATGTCGCCAGAAGCAACTGCTTCGTCAACAACTACTGCGATATCACGACGGTTTGCAGGGAACTTAGATACGGCTACTGCTTCTGGAAGCACGCGAGTGTTGATAGCTGCCCATTCGATTTCGAATACGATAGTGCGGCCGTTTAGACCAAACTTACGCTCTAGTTCTGGGTGAACAGTACCAATGATACCCACTTCTTTGCCGTCTACGACGATAGCCGCAGTTTGACCTGGGTGAAGTGCTGGGTGCTTAGCTGCTTTGAAGCTGTATGCGATTTCGTTTGCAGAAAGCTCAAGAACGGCTTCTAGGTCACCTTTAAGATCGAAGAAATCTACAGTGTTAGTTGCAATGTCCCAGTGCTCTTCGCCACGAGTACCAGAGATAACGCCCGCAAGCATCATTTCTTGGCGCATGCCGTTTTCAGCCGTTGCTTCAGGGATGAAACGTAGGCCTGATTCGAATAGACGAACGCGAGACTGTTGACGCTTCTGGTTGTGAACAACTGTGTTTAGTAGACCTTGGATTAGGCCAAGACGCATTGCTGACATGTCCGCAGAGATTGGGAATGGCAGGATTAGCGGCTCAACACCAGGAACAACCAATTTTTGCTGTTCTGGTTCTACGAAGCTGTATGTGATTGCTTCGTGGTAGCCACGGTCTACAAGAAGGTCACGAACGCGCTTAAGCGGTTGGTTAGCTTCTTTGTGGTCATTCATTTTAAGTGCCGCTTTAGGCGCTTGGTTTGGAATGTTATCGTAACCATAGATACGACCTACTTCTTCAATTAGGTCTTGCTCGATTGCGATATCAAAACGCCAAGATGGAGACGTTGCCGTCCAACCACCATCAGTGCTTTCAACTTCACAACCTAGGCGAGTAAGAATTTCCACTACGTCTGTAGATGGGATTTCGTGACCTAGTAGGCTGTCTAGCTTAGCGCGACGTAGAGCAACTACGTTTGCTTTAGGAAGTGAGGCTTCAGATTCGCTGCCGTTTACTGGCGCAACTTCACCACCGCAGATTTCAACTAGAAGCTGTGTTGCACGCTCCATTGCTGCTGCTTGAAGTGTTGAATCAACACCACGTTCGAAACGTAGAGAAGAATCTGTGTGAAGGCCGTAAGCACGTGCGCGACCACGGATGTGATCCGGTGCGAAGAATGCAGCTTCAAGAAGTACGTCTGTTGTTTCAGTCGTAACACCTGAATCTTGACCGCCAAAGATACCAGCGATTGCTAGTGCTTTGTTGTGGTCTGCGATAACAAGTGTGTTGCTGTTTAGTTCAGCTTCGTTGCCATCTAGAAGTGTTAGCTTTTCGCCCTGCTCTGCTAGACGAACCACGATACCGCCTTCGATCTTAGCGAGATCAAATGCGTGCATTGGTTGGCCTTGCTCTAGCATCACGTAGTTTGTGATGTCTACAACTGGGTCGATTGAACGGATACCACAACGGCGCAGTTTTTCTTGCATCCAGATTGGTGTTTCCGCTTTCACGTTTACGTTCTTAACCACACGGCCAAGGTAACGTGGACAAGCATCAGTTGCTTTAATTTCAACAGATACTGTGTCTTCAATGCTTGTTGCAACAGCTTCAACTGTTGGCTCTGTAACGTCTGCGCGGTTTAGTACGCCAACTTCACGAGCAAGGCCACGGATGCTGAAGCAGTCTGCGCGGTTTGCTGTTAAGTCTACATCGATAGTTACGTCGTTAAGCTCAAGAAGCTCACGTACGTCCATACCTAGCGTTGTGCCTTCTGGCAGCTCAAGGATGCCGTCAGACTCTACGTCGATACCTAGCTCAGAGAAAGAACAAAGCATGCCGTGCGATGGAACGCCACGTAGTTTTGCTTTCTTGATTTTGAAGTTACCAGGCAGTACTGCGCCAACTGTTGCTACTGCTACAGTTAGGCCAAGACGACAGTTAGATGCACCACATACGATGTCTAACAGCTCTTCTTCGCCGATATCAATTTTAGTTACTTGTAGTTTGTCTGCGTCTGGGTGCTGACCGCACTCAACCACTTTACCTACTTTAACGCCGGTGAAAACACCCGCAACAGGTTCTACATCGTCAACTTCCAAACCAGCCATAGTGATTTGGTGAGCTAGCTCTTCGCTGTTAATTGCAGGTTTAACCCACTCGCGTAGCCAAGATTCACTGAATTTCATAGTTTCGACTGCCCCGGATTACTTGAATTGTTTAAGGAAACGAAGGTCGTTCTCGAAGAACGCACGAAGGTCATTTACGCCGTAACGAAGCATCGTTAGACGCTCTACACCCATACCGAATGCAAAACCAGAGTATTTCTCAGGGTCGATGCCAACAGAGCGAAGTACGTTAGGGTGAACCATGCCACAGCCTAGAACTTCTAGCCATTTGCCATCTTTACGTTTCACGTCAACTTCAGCTGAAGGCTCTGTGAACGGGAAGAATGAAGGACGGAAACGCACTTCAACTTCTTCTTCAAAGAAGTTACAAAGGAAATCGTTAAGAATGCCTTTAAGTTGTGCGAAGTTTACGTTCTCATCAACTAACATACCTTCCACTTGGTGGAACATTGGCGTGTGAGTTTGATCGTAGTCGTTACGGTAAACACGACCCGGAGCAATGAAGCGGAATGGCGGTTTGCCGTTTTCCATCGTACGGATTTGAACACCAGAAGTGTGCGTACGTAGCATTAGATCAGGGTTGAAGAAGAAAGTATCGTGATCAGTACGAGCTGGGTGATCGTCTGCGATGTTTAGTGCATCAAAGTTGTGGAATGCATCTTCGATCTCAGGGCCAGACTCAGTGCTAAAGCCAAGCTCACCAAAGAACTGTTCGATACGCTCAACAGTGCGAGTAACTGGGTGAAGACCACCGTTCTCAATGCGACGACCTGGTAGGCTCACATCGATAGTTTCTTCAGCTAGTTTCGCTTCAAGCTCTGCACGTTGTAGTGCGTCTTTGCGAGCTGCGATCGCTTGTTGAACAGCACCTTTCGCTTTGTTGATCTCTTGACCAGCAGTGCGACGCTCTTCAGGTGGAAGTTTACCTAGGCTTTGTAGTTGAAGAGTTAGTTCACCCTTCTTACCTAAATACTGAACTCGCACTTCATCAAGTGCGACTAACGAATCTGCTGTATCAATAGCAGTCGTTGCATTAGCAATGATCTCTTCTAGATGTTGCATCATTTCCTCATCTACCAGTTGGTAGTGTCCGTATCGGATGATTAGTTTTTTTAGATAGCTACACATAGTAATCAAACACGCTACCAATGCCAAATTGAATCGCTAAAAGAGCAAGTTATTGACTAAAAACACGGCAAATTTAACAGGATATTAATGAGGAATAGGAAGAAGTGGAACAATTACAGGTTCCACTTCTTAATTTGGAAATGACCTGAAGGCTAGATCTGAATAGAACAAACGCTGTTTTTGCCTGCGTTTTTCGCTAAATAGACGGACTCATCGGCGGCTTTAATCAATTCGTTCATGGTTTCGAATTCTTGGGTCATTTCAGCGACACCGACACTAATACTGCCAATCCAAACTTGATGACTGGTTTCAACCTCTAATTCAGACACTTTCTGTCGAGCGGTTTCCGCGATGTACATCCCACCTTTAAGGTCGGTGTTTGGGCAAATAACCAAGAACTCATCGCCACCTAACCGGCAAACAATATCATCATTACGGAACGTGTTTTTCAGTTCACGCGAGAGGGTTTGTAGCACCAAGTCGCCTGCATCATGGCCGCTGGTGTCATTAATGCGCTTGAAGTGGTCGGCATCAATCATAATACACACTAAAGGCATGCCCAGTTCTTTGGAGTCTTGCCAATGCAGCGCTAACTGTTTAAAAGCACTACGACGGTTATGCAAATTAGTAAGAGAGTCGGTTAATGACAGTTCTTCAAGTCTCTTATTCGCTCGTTTTAATTCTGCCGTACGTTCCTCAACTTTATCTTCGAGTAACTGGTTGAAGCGTAACAACTGTTTGTTTCGTTCAGAGACTTGTTCAAACAGGCCGTTAAGCGCAGCCAACAGCGGGACAGTCGCAGAATCTTGCTGCTTTTCTTCCGCTTCAAAGGCTTGCAGAGGTGTCGCGCCCTCTTCTATCGCGGTCATTTGTCGCGCCATGTTTTGGTCGATGCCGAGGATGTGGTAAGCAAGCCAGTGGATCAATAAATCAAGTAACTGCCGTGCTGACGACTGATCTTCTTCCATGATGAAAGCTTGCATACTGTAGATATCTTGCATAAATACACGATGCACTTTGATATGCTCTTCAATGTGTCGCTCATACACACCGCAATCTCTCATCAAAGATTCTTCTTCTTTAAAGTGAAATTCGGCATAGCATGTGAGATCGAGTAAAGCGACGTTTATGTCGTCGATAGAGATAGTGTTCTCTGACAACAGATTTCCGTAGTGGTTGATAATACCAACAAGATATTGATGCTGTTCATCTACAACACCAATGCCTGTTTCAAAGTTTTTATCCCAATTAAATGAATTCATAAATCCCTTAAGGCCGATACCACCAGCACGATTTACATGCATATTCGGAGGTTATAGATACTGAAAAAATATAACCATTTTACCTGTAGGTTTATTCGATTGTTTGATCCACTTTATAAAAAGACGACTTTGAACATTCTAAATATGGCTCATCTTAAATTTGAGACGTCCCCCCCAACAGGAACGCCCCACGAAGCTAACATTAGAAATAATATTCCAACGCCATCTCAACAAAGTCATCCTTGCGTGCGAAGAACAACAAGTCCTCTGGGGTTTCGTTCTCAAACAACCAAGCATTCAGTCGCCACTTGAGATTGTTGTTAATACGGCTCGATGCCTCTAGCTTGGCACTGTAGACATCACTGTTATCTAAGTCTTGAGTGATACCAGTAAGCACTTCGGTGCCGTCTTCATCGTTCAAAGCGAAACGGGCGCCAAGGAACACATCATTTTGGCCGATGGTTTGGGCATTGTTGCCTCGGCTGTCATACAGGTATTCAGCGATGAAGCCGATGTCCCAGTACGATTCAAGCGCCCCTACCCAAGTGTATTCAAAGCCTGTCGCCACGCCGGTATGGTTGTCGTAGCTGTCGCGATAAATGCTTTCCAGCTTCCATAACCAGTCACCGATAATGCCTTGAACATCGAGTCCGAAGTGCTGCATTTGCGCGTAATACGGCTTGAGTTGATTGCCTTCCACACGGTAATAAGGGTCACGGTTCGTACCACCTAAATAACTTAAACCGACATCCCAATCGCCGTACATTTGGCTATAACGCAATGCCACATCGACGTGCTTTTCTTCTCGCGAAGATTCGTAAAGCGCATCGTCCGAAACAGGTACCGTTGGTCTTAATCGACCGTCTTCCCCGGCGAAGGTACGCTCACGAAAATACGGCAGTAACATGGCGTCTATGGTGCCCCACTCTTTTATCGAGGTGAAGTGCACCATAGGCTGACCTAACTTGGATTCGCCATCGACCGATTCAATGGCATCGGTCTGGTTTACCACATCCACTAAATGCGCCGATTCGGTTACGCCCCAAAATACCTTTCCAACACCCGCTCGCAGTTCGTAATCATCCCAATAGGTTAAATACAAGGCTTCGCGAATATCACCATGAGTTCGTTCATCGTCTTCACTGTCTAGGCGATAAAACGGGGTGAAGGTAATGCTGCCGTTGCCCTCTTGTTGCTCCCAGTAAAACTCTGGCTGCAACACCAGTGAGCTTTGTCCTTTGTCTTGCCCTTGTAAGCCGTCGCTAAAGAACTGCCTATGTTCAAGGTTAACCTGCCCTGCGATATCAGGACTAAAGCCTGCCGCCACACAAGGCAACGACACCTGCATAAGCCCGACGGTCGCCGCCAAGGTTAAGGATAATTGGGTTCCTGTTGCCACAATCCTTTTCATATTCCTGCCTTATTTCGCACGTTTTAGTGTGTTCTTTTGGAAATCCTTGTCTTTAAGACCGGTCTGGAACACTAAATCTGTCGTGGTTAATACGGTGCTTTTGCCTGTTTGATGGTTTTGCATCGCCATGGTGTGTGCGCGCCAGTATTGGTTTAGGTACTGTTTGTAATCTTGGAACGATAGAGTTTTAAGCAGTGCGCCTTTGCGGTCGTAAAACTCGACTTTCATTGGGCGGTAGTGCTGTTGGTCTAGCCATACCTTTTGCATGGTGTAGCCTGAGTTTTTATCGGTCGGTACTTGCTCTAAAACAAAGGTGTCTACGCCTTCCAGTTTCGCGTCTTCAATGTAGTTGAAGGTGTACTTTTCAAGTTCAAACGAGCTTAAGTCCTCATACGCAAATTCACTGCCCATAAACGGGCCAGATTTGTTGCGTGAAGAGATGCGTTTTACACGCTTGAGTGCAGGAAGATACAACCACTGGTCATCGGATTTGGTGATGTGCGAATGGTTTAGGAAAGCCGTGCCTTTTACGTCGCGTGGTTCATCAAAAATGGTTAAGCCTTTGTCGCCATCGTCATCGACTTCCAAAGATTTCAATCGCATCAGACGTGTACTGCTTTCGCCCTGCTTGTTGCGAAGTAGCATTTCCATGGTTGCGACAGAATCGCCCCACCCGACATCGACCGCTTTACGTTGCTCGGCAATTTCTAAGCCTTTCGCAGGGTCTGCTAACGCTGGGAAAGCGGCGAATGTGCTCAGTGCCAACGAGCTAACAGTAAGTAATGTAGTAGCGAATGTTTGTTTAACGCTTTTCATAAATATCTCCTTGAGTCAGCCCACCGCAGCAGGCCGACGTTTCCTTATTTGGTCGAAGTAGTCAGTTCGGCTGTCGATCTAGGCTGCGACTTGGTATCTGGCTTTGATTCGTGCTGAGTTTTAGCTGAATAGTGGGTCTGTTTGTCGAAGATCATCAGTAAGCTTGGTAGCAAGATGAAATCGACCACCAGCGCAATGAAAATCACAATCGCGCTGAGTAAGCCCATGTCGGAGTTGAGTCTGAAGCTCGACATCGCCAGTACAGAGAAACCGGCCACTAGCACAACAGTGGTGATCCACAAAGCGCGACCTACGGTGTGGAAAGCGTATCGAACCGCTTCTTCTGCTGATTTCCCTTCGATTCTTGCGCGCTGGTATTTACTCAAGAAGTGCACCGCATCATCAACCACGATACCCAACGTGAGCGTGACCACGACTGACAAACCGAGGTTGATTTCACCTGAGATAAGCGCCCATAAACCAAAGCCAATGATCGCAGGCGCAATGTTGGGCACTAGGCTGATCATGCCTAAGCGAACCGAGCGCAATGCAAAGATCATCAAGCCAGAGATAAGCACTAGGGTGATAGGCAAAGTTGATAGCATGCTCGCCATGTTGGTTTCGCCAATATGAGCAAACATCAGTGACGGGCTCGAAGCCACCACTTCATATTGCGGTGCATTGGCTGCAAACCATGAGTAAATGCGCTCTTCGAGTTCGACTAGCTCAACGCTGCCAAGGTTATCGACGGTGAGTACCATTTTGATCGATGATTTATCGACGTTGATCTGGTTGTTCAAGTCCAAGCCGTACGGCAGAGACATTTCGTAAAGCAGCAGATATTGCGCGGCAAGTTCACGGTTCAGCGGTAGCTTGTAGTAGCTGTCGTCGTCGGCATGCATATTCTTGTTCAAACGCATATAAACATCAGAAAGCGTTGCCACATGGTCAGTTTCTGGTTGAACGCGTAGCCACTTAGTAAAGTCACCAATTGCTTGCAAGAACACAGGATCAGCAATCGCTTGAGACTCGTTAGTTTTCACTGCGATACTGAGGGTTGTCATGCCGCTTACGGTCTCTTCCATGAAGTCAGCCGCTTGTCTGAATTCACTTGAGGTATCGAAATACTTCACCGATTCATCATTGACTTTGTTGAGCGGAATTAACGCGGCAGCGCCAACAATCACTAGCGTAGAAATCGGCAGCAGTGCTTTACGGTTAGTTACGACAAAATCGCCCAGCTTATCCATGAAGGTGACTTTGTCTGCCGCCTTAGGGTTGGCAGGTAGACGTTTGACTGGCAGCAGTTTTAGCAACGCTGGCAACATAGTCACAGACAAGAAGCACGCAATAAGTACACCCAGTGCCGATAAGTTACCGAAATCACGCAGCACTGGTGAGTCCGACATGTTCATCATCAGGAAACCAATCGCAGTGGTCACCGAGGTGATCAGAATCGGCATCGCATTGAGCTTGATGCTGTATTGAATGGCTTGTGCTTTCTCCATACCGCGCTGCATCGCTTGTCTCATGGTCACAATCACGTGAACACAATCAGCCACCGCCAAAGTTAAAACCAAGGTTGGCACATTCACGGTTGCGGTACTCAAGAACATCCCTGCCCAACCAGACAATCCCATGGTGGCAACAATCGAAGAGATGATCACAATGAGCGTCGCCACCACACTAAAGAACGAGCGCAGCATAAAGGTCAGGAACACCAGTACCACCAACAGCATTAAGGGAACGAGCGTTGAGCTGTCTTCTTGAGCCGAAGTCATAAATGCGTTGTTCATGGCTATGATGCCCGCTTTATGGAATTCGACATTAGGATACTGAGCTTGGTACTTGCCGATCATGGTATTGATTGCCGCAATCACCTCTTGCACTTCTGCGGTTTTGTCCATTTCTGGCAGTTGCACGGTGACGTTCACAATCGTCACATCGCCAGAGGCCGACACCAAGGCATTCTTAAGCAACGGCTCGTTAAGGGCGATCTGTTTTACTTTGGCGATGCGTTCTGGTGTGTGTTCGTACTCTTCATACAGCAAGTCTTCTACCAAAAGATCATCTTCAATGGCTTCGGTGTGCTGATAATTAGCAAGGGAATCGACACGGCTTGAATACGGGATCTGCCACGCATCAACCGTGAGATTTTGAATCAGGGTGAGAGTTTCAGGGGTGAAGACATTGCCATCTTCAGGTGCGACAACAATCGCAAGGTTGTCGGTTTTTGCAAAGGTGGTTTGGATTTCATCGAACGCCATCAACTGCTTGTTGGTGCCTTCGAAGAAGATGTTGTAGTCCCCTCTAAAGTAGAGGTTCTTAGCCCCTAATGCAGAGAGAATGATGATTGAAAACACCACCAGCAGAACGATAAACGAACGCTTGGTAGGTATTGAGTGCCAACTGTTTAGATCTGTGTTTGCGCTATCGGCATTAGGGTTATCTCGGTTTTGCTGATCGAACGTGGGCTTCTGGCTGTCATGTTTCATCACAGTCTCCATTTGTGACGATTCGTCATATTTGTGTCATAAAAAGCCAGCCGAAGCTGACAAAAGACACAATGCTTAGTCAAACACTCAAGAAAACAGCAACCACAGTCGGTCAGTCTCAAGTTTGTGACGAATCGTCAAAAATGGTTATTAATAAACCCACATGTGTGGGCTTAACGGAAGCTATCGACCTACAGACTCTAAGTAAGCGATCTCTTCACTGAACAGTTCTTGTTCTACACGACGCCAAGTCTTGCGGTAATCCCAGTCACTAGAAAGGGGCTGCCAATTTAGGCCGTCTAGAATCATGTTCGCGTTGTGTAATACTGAATACGGGTCTTGTAACCGCTTAATACAATGACTGTTTGATGCGTTCTGTGACAAGGCATTTGAACCAAATGCGATTGACCAGTTAGCAAAAACGATGGCATCTGAGCCAACGCCAGAAGAGAACTTTAGGTCACCCGCTTCTACCGCTTGGTTAACCATAGAGTCGCATTGTTCAATCACCAACTCTTCCAGTTCATTCATCTCGGCGACGCGTGCACTAGACGCTTTCTCTAGTACCCACGGGCTTTTAGCCATGATCGCACAGGTTGATAGTACCGGTTCCATGCGAGCATAGATTCGGTAAGCAACGTGCAATGCGACGATCTTTTCACGTGTGTTGCCTTCAAACTCTCCAGAGCGAGCAAACATCATTGCTTCTGTCTTGAGAGAGTGAATACATAACGCTAAAACGACGTCTTCTTTGCTGCAAAAGTGATTGTATATCGTACCTTTAGAATAAGAGCTCGCTGCCGTTAGCTTGTCCATCGTGAGGTTTCCGAACCCTTGTTCTCGAACCAGATCTTTTGCTAACAACATCAACTCTACTTCTCGGTCTGCAATAGACTGCTGCTTTTTAGACAACACGCCTTTGCAACCAAAGATACCTTGTTTATCGCCTTTACAACCAAAGCCAAACATAATTTTTTAGTCCGTATATGAGCTTAGCCGTTATCTAAGCTTCGCCAGTATTTAAAACACTCCTATCCAATATATTAACACGAATAGTAAATTCATGTAGTTAACCATTTTGTGACGCTTCGTCATTTCTGACTTATCGTCATAATAGCGCAAGTATTGATCATATCAAGGGGTTTTATAAATTAAATACATTTTGTGAATGGAAAGAGAATGAATGGGATATAGCTAAGAAAATCATCAATAGTTGACCTAAAGAGAAGACTTTAAAAGAAGACCTGTATTGTGACCAACAGAATGTGGACGCGAATTGGGCATTCTTAACCTAACAAAGAATGTAGGCACTTTAAGCTGCTATGCGTATTCATGCCCAATGATTCCTAGCTTAAACCACAAGAATGAATGACTGTAGGCTTACTTTATGGGGCAGACGTCTCCTTATGGTCAATATTTGGCTTACTAATGCCGTTTTCTGTTAAGTTGCTATAAATTCGGTAAGGGGTGACTTACAATAGTGACAACGACTTACCTTTTTTGAGAACACGATATTGAGCGCCAAATATTCTTATTTAGCTTGGCAAGTGAATACTTCTAGCCCTGCAGAAAAGCTGGTTTTATTGATGCTTGCAGACGGTGCTGACGAATTCGGCTACACCAATGTGTGCCTACAAACAGCAGGTCAACTTTGTGCTCTCTCTACGTTTGGTTTAGCCGACTGTCTTAAGTGTTTAGTCGACCAAGGTTTTCTCGATAAGGTAAAAGTAGATTATCGGGATAAAAAAGAGATTCACGTTTTCAAAATGCTCATTGAGCAAGAGCAAACTGCGGCGCACGTTGAGGTTCAACCGACCAATAGTATTCCGGTCTACTCTACGGCACCTGCACCTGCACCTGCACCTGCACCTGCACCTGCACCTAAGTTTCAGCCTGCTCCGGCACCAATGCAACACATGCAGCAGGCCCCTCGCCCACAAGGTCGAGGCTCAATGAACAGCAACACCGTCTCTACTCATGATCTCAACGAAGAAGAGATACCATCATGGGCAGAACGTGCGTTTAAATTCTCCGGTTTGACCGGTGACCATAGTTTAGTATGGAAGAAATTTGTCCTCTGGTATAAAGCCAAAGCCAATGAATTAATGCCATTATCTCGGATTGAATCCAAGCTGCAGTACTGGCTAGTTAACGAGAAGCAAAATGAAAGACAACAACAGCAGAAGACCTCTCAATATTCAGGAAATGCAGGACAAGCTCAAGGAAATGGGTATAGACAAAAGCTTAGCCCATCTGAACGCTTCAGGCAGCAGCTCATTCAAAAAGGCAAAAAGCCAACCTTCTGAGCCTGTTGTATCTGACGTTCCTGCACGATCTGAAATAATTGAAGCAAAAAGCACTGAAGTTAATGTAGCGACACCTAACGCTACCGACGCAGGCTCGTCTCAAAAAGTGCCTGTTGTCGATCAAGATCCGGCAGAGTTAGAGCTGACTGATTGGTGTATCCATGTGTTTGGTTCTTTCTTAAGCGTGTACGAAACACAATGGGAATACCAATACGGTAGCGAGCCGAGCGGTAAGTTTATTGAATTTGCTAACTCAGTCGATTCAGACGGCCTTAACCGCGTGCTAATGCACTGTCATGAACGTATTCAACTTGGCAACAGTTGGCCGCCGCAAATGGGTGAGCTTTGGATCCTGAAAGATTCTTTGACTGAAGAAGAGTTGTTGGATAGCCGTATTCGAGTGTTGTCACGCTCTGCAGATAATAAGATTGAGCAATGGTTAATCCAGAATAAACTGTACGATTTAAAGCGCACGGCTGAAAACAAACTCGATGGCCTGTTCAAGAAGTATTACTTGGAAGCGAAACGTTTAGATGAGAAAGGCATGCTTGAAACTGAGTTACCAGAATTCCTTCTTGCCGCTAACTCTGTAAAGAACCTGAACGATTTAAAACGTGAAGAGTACGAAAGTAAACACGGTAAATCGATTAACCCAAGAATTCAGCGTATTCTGAACAGTAAAAAATAACCATCCGCTTGCTATCTGTTATAAGAAAACAGAGTAGCGATTACACGGTTAACAGATACAAAAATGCCAGCTATCAAGCTGGCATTTTTTACGAATTCTTACGAACTCTACAAATATCCGTGACCAACGGTACGTCTGTCACTGACTGCAAGTAATTACAGTAGGTGGATAGTTGCGTTTAGCGTGAATACGCCAGAGTCGTCATCTTTCATTTTGAAGTTTTGGTAGCTAGCGCCTACAGATAGTGGACCAAAGATGAAGTATTCAGCGCCTACACCGTACATGATATCAACATCGTCTTGCTTGAAGCCATCAGCTTTAAGCTCGTAAGAGTGAAGACCACCCTTCGCGTATACGTGAAGAGGACCAAAATCGATGCTTGGTTTAATCGCTAGGTAAGCAGTGCTTGCGTCTAAATTCTTAAGATCGCGGTTGCCGTAATTAACGCTGCCGAAAGAACCTAGATCCCAGTAACCCGCTTCAACACCGATTAGTGGAAGGATACCTGTACCTACGTGGATGCCCACCGCGTTTTCATCTTCACCAGCGAATGAGTTTTGACCACCCATTACACCGCCGTACAACCAAGAATCAGCCATTGCTGTTGAAGATGCACCTAGTAGTGCTAGTGCCAATAATGTTTTTTTCATATTCGACCTTTTTCGTCCTAGTGGCAGGCCTTGAGTGGTAATAAATTGCCACCAAGTCGCCCTGTATGTAATAACTATTCAATTAGTAATGCAATAAGCAAGATTTATACCCAAACCTTGCCATTGCGTCTAGCTTTATTCCTTTAGCAAGCATCAATCGCGTTTTTAACACGCTTATCTGATACTGGGTAAGGCGTACCGAGCTGCTGTGCGAAGAAGCTTACACGAAGCTCTTCTATCATCCAACGCACCTCTTTTACATTTTCTGGAACCGCGATCCCTTTTGGAATTTTATTCAGCAGTTCTTTGTAATCATTCATTACTGACTCAACTTTGATCATGTGAAGACGATCTTTGTTCGGGTCAATTGGCAGTTTTTCCATGCGGCGTTCAATCGCTCTCATATAGCGTAGAATATCCGGCAAGCGTTTCCACCCACATTCTGTGGCAAAACCCTTAAAAATCAAACCTTCTACTTGAGCTTTTATGTCAGAAAGTGCGAATGCCATAGAAAGATCCACGCGTCCTTTCAGCTTCTTACTGATACTGAACGCCGTAGTTAGAATAGTTTCTACTTGTTGAGCAATCTCAACAACCGTATCGCCTAACTCTGCACGTACGTGTTCTTTCAGTGCTTCAAACTGCTCTGGTTCCCAAACCAAACCGCCCTTCTCTTCAATTAGCTTATCAATACCACAAGCGATACAGTCATCGATAAGATCGAGTACTTGTCCGTATGGGTTGAAGTATAAGCCTAACTTAGATTTGTTCGGCAAGTTAGAGTGCAGGTATTTGATCGGCGATGGCACGTTCAACAGGATTAAACGACGCTGACCCGATTTCATTGCCGAGATCTGCTCTTGTTCGGTTTCGAACAGTTTGATCTCTACGCTGTCTTTAGAATCCACCAGCGCTGGGAAGGCTTTAACATCGTAGCCGCCGCGTTTCTGCTGATAAACTTTTGGTAACTCACCAAAGCTCCACGTGTGCAGGTTCTGCTGCTCGATATCGTCGTCTGCCACTTTAGAAAGCGTTTCTTGAACCTTGTCTTTCAGGCTCTCTTTCAACTCATGCAGATCTTTCTGTTCTTTCAGCTTACGCTTGCGATGATCTACAGCGCGGAATGTTACCTTTAAGTGCTCTGGAATCTGGTCTAACTTCCAGTCATCACGTACCACTTCCACACCCGTCATGCGGCGTAGCTCTTTCTCAAGAGAATCCAGTAACGGTGCTTCAAGCGGTGTCACACGTGCCAAGAATGCATCTGCGTAGTTTGGCGCAGGTACAAAGTTACGGCGTAGCGTTTTAGGTAGTGACTTAATTAGGCTAATCACCAGTTCCTGACGCAGGCCTGGGATCTGCCAATCAAAACCGTTTTGGTCAATTTGGTTCAAGATAGGCAGCGGAATGTGTACCGTTACACCATCGTTGTCGTCACCTGGTTCAAATTGGTAGCTCAGTTTCAACTTAATACCGTTTTGGTGCCAGAAGTTCGGATAATCCAAATCAGTAACGTGGCTAGCATCGCCTCGGAACAGCATCGACTTTTCAAAGTTAAGCAGCTCAGGAGTTTTCTGACTGGTCTTCTTCCACCACGTATCAAAATGACGGCCTGACACTGCCTCTTCGCCAACACGTTGATCATAGAAGTCGAACAGTTCATCATCATCGATCAAGATGTCGCGACGACGCGATTTATGCTCAAGCTCTTCCACTTCTTGCAGGAGCTTGCGGTTCTGTTTGAAGAACGTATGTTTGGTTTCCCACTCACCTTCAACCAATGCACTGCGTACAAACAATTCACGGCTGACAGTGGCATCAATCGCACCGTAGTTAACTAAGCGTTTTGGAATGATTGGGATTCCGTAAAGCATCACTTTTTCGTGTGCCATTACTGCCGCTTGCTTCTTCGACCAATGTGGTTCGCTGTAACTACGTTTAATCAGGTGTTTCGCTAGCGGTTCAATCCATTCCGGTTGAATCTTCGCGATAACGCGCCCCCAAAGTTTTGAGGTTTCTACCAGCTCCGCAGACATGATCCACTTAGGCTGTTTCTTAAATAAGCCAGACGCAGGGAAGATATGGAAGCGTGCATTACGTGCACCTTGATACTCATTCTTCTCTTGATCTTTCATACCGATGTGCGAAAGCAGACCTGATAGCAGTGACATGTGAATGCCATCGTAGCTGCCCGGTTCTGTATTCAACTTAGTATCCAGTTCACGCATTGCTTGGTGAATTTGGAAGTACACATCTTGCCATTCACGGATACGTAAATAGTTGAGGTAATCTTGCTTACACTGTTTGCGGAACTGGTTACTCGACAATGCTTTTTGCTGCTGCTTGATGTAATCCCATAAGTTCACAAACGTGATGAAGTCAGACTCTTTATCGAAGAAACGCTTGTGCTTGTCATCAGACGATTGTTGCTTATCAGATGGACGCTCACGCGGATCTTGAATCGACAACGCAGACGCGATCACCATCACTTCGTGTAGGCATCGGTTACGTGGCGCTTCAATTACCATACGCGCTAAACGTGGATCGATAGGCAGTTTTGCCAACTTACGACCAATCGCGGTTAGCTTCTTCTTGTCGTCGCCGTGGTTCTTGTTTTTGTTCGCTGACGGTTCAACGGTGGCGATCGCACCAAGCTCTTCAAGCAGCCTTACACCATCTTGAATGTTGCGCTTATCGGGCGCTTCAACAAATGGGAACGCTTGAATGTCGCCTAGACCAAGCGCTGTCATCTGAAGAATTACAGACGCTAGGTTAGTACGAAGGATTTCTGGGTCAGTAAACTCTGGGCGTGATTCGAAATCTTCCTCTGAGTACAGACGAATACAGATACCTTCCGCAACACGACCACAACGACCTTTACGCTGGTTAGCACTCGCTTGAGATACTGGTTCAATCGGTAGGCGTTGTACTTTAGTTCGGTAGCTGTAGCGGCTAATACGCGCCGTACCCGGGTCGATAACATACTTGATGCCCGGAACGGTTAACGAGGTTTCTGCCACGTTGGTTGCCAGAACGATGCGTCGACCAGTATGAGACTGGAAGATACGGTTCTGCTCACCCGCCGATAGACGCGCGTAAAGCGGGACAATTTCGGTATCACGAAGGTTGCGTTTACTTAATGCATCTGCGGTATCACGAATTTCTCGCTCACCGTTCATGAAGATCAAGATATCGCCAAGGCCTTCATCACACAGCTCATCAACGGCTTCAAAGATGCCTTCGATTTGGTCGCGGTCTGAATCACTTTCATCACCACCTAATGGGCGGTAACGCGTATCAACTGGGTAAGTACGACCAGACACTTCAATGATCGGTGCATTGTTAAAGTGCTTAGAGAAACGCTCTGGATCGATGGTTGCCGACGTGATGATCACTTTCAGATCAGGACGCTTTGGCAGTAACTCTTTCAGGTAACCCATGATGAAATCGATGTTCAGGCTACGTTCGTGCGCTTCATCGATAATGATGGTGTCGTACTGATTTAAGAAACGGTCGTGTTGAATCTCCGCCAGTAGAATACCGTCGGTCATCAGTTTGATTTGGGTATTGTCAGAAATCTGGTCGTTGAATCGAACCTTATAACCAACGAACTCACCCAGCTGTGTTTCCATCTCTTCAGCAATACGGTTCGCAACCGAACGCGCCGCAAGACGACGGGGCTGAGTGTGACCAATTAAGCCAAAGCGGCCGCGGCCAAGCTCAGAACAGATTTTTGGTAGCTGAGTGGTTTTACCCGAACCCGTTTCACCCGCCACGATAACCACTTGGTTTTCAGCGATGGCTTTCGCGATGTCTTCGCGCTTTTGGCTAACCGGGAGAATTTCTGGGTATTCAATCGTTGGTTTCTGTGCCGCACGCTGAGTTGCCGTCATCATCGACTTAGCAATGTCTAACGCAATCTCATCAAAGACAGCGTGCTTAGCTTGTTCGTTCTTAATTTTACTCGCACCAGCAATTCGCTTACTCAAACGGAAGCGATCGCGCATCATACATTCGTTGAGCGCTTTACGAAGAGAGGCTGGGCTATTCTGAGATGATTTGTTGTTTGTCGCTGATTGTTCAGCAGATTTTTTCGATGCAGCTTGGTTTGGTTTCGCTTTGCTCTGTGAAGAACTTGGCTGTGCTGCATTCTTGTTGTTATCTGCTTTTTCCGGAGACGAAGTCAAAGCGTGTCCTATTCTTGTACTTATTAAACTCGCGCGATTATATCACAAGTGAGCTAGGCTATAGAACGGAAAGCCACCCTAGCCTGTTGTTTTAATTATTCAGGCACAGTGTTTAAACATGTACAACATTAGTCAGATACACCGCAACGTATAAACAAAAAGAGATTGGTTATACCCAATCTCTTTTACTTTCCTTCGAACAATTTACGTTAAGTGGAATGTTTACCCAAGATGAACAGTTACCGACTCGGTCGCTAGACTGCTTCCTCCAATGTAGACGTCAATGTCACCAACCTCATACATAAAACACTCTTGAGAACCATAGAACTTTAAGTCGTCCGCTGAAATCGTCAGCCTAATTGTTTTACGTTCATTCCCTTTTAAAAAGCATTTTGTAAATGCTTTTAGCTCTCGTTGAGGGCGAGTCGTCGAAGATACCTTACGTGATATATAGCATTGAATGATTTCTTGCCCTGCCCTTTCAGATACATTCTCTACCTCAACTTCAACAATCAGGTTCTCATTCTCAGCAATTTCAGATGTCACAGCCGTCAACTTACCATATTCAAACTGCGAATAGCTCAAGCCAAAACCGAATGGATAAAGCGGTGTATCTTGCTCATTCTTATATGGCATGTACTCTTGATACGCTCGCATTTTTCCAATCGGCTTACGACCGTAATACATCGGAATTTGACCTGTGCTTCTTGGTACTGTCATGGTCAACTTGCCACTCGGGTTACTATGACCAAACAGTAAGTTACCGATTGCATTCCCTGTCTCTGTACCGCTTTGCCATGCATAAACCAATGACTGGGCGTATTGCTCAATCTTAGGAGACGGTATGGGTCTACCAGTACACTGCACCACAACCAAAGGTTTGCCCGTTTTTCCAATGGCTTCAATTAGCTCTTCTTGACCCGGTGGCAGAACAAGCTCGGCAATATTGCGCGCTTCTCCCGTTCGACGATGGCTTTCACCAACGCACAGCACGACTACATCACTTCGATGCGCACACTCCATCATGTCATCACTAAATGCGCTTGAATCAGTAATTATAGTGTTCTCTGGCGCTGCTGCTTGGATGCCATCTGCAATCGTTGCAACGTCGTCCGCATTGCCATCTAAACACCAAGAACCAAGGTGCTGTCTTTGTGAATGAGCATGAGGGCCAATCACAGAAATGGTTAAGCCTTGTGAGTTCAGTGGTAGCAAGTCACCATCATTTTTAAGCAGCACCATGCTCTCTTCTGCAAGAGCTAGCGCTTTGACCTTATGTTCTTCTAGGCCCAGCATGCTCTTATGCAGTTCAGGGTCGATATATGGTCGTTCAAACAGACCAGCGCGGAATTTGGTAAGCAATACGCGGTAAACAGCTTCATCTAGATTTTCTAGTAAGCTTGGATTGTTCTTTACCAGGTCTTCAAGAGTGTCTTCATATGCCTCGTGAGTCATCGCCATATCAACACCTGCATCCAACGCCTTTAACGCAGCTGTAGATGGGTCTTTCGCAACTTGGAAGTATTCCAGATCGGAAATAGAGCCCCAATCACTGACGACCATGCCATCAAACTTATGCTCGCCTTTGAGCCAGTCTCGAATTAATGGTCGAGATCCGGTTACCGGCGTACCACCAAGGTCGTTAAATCCAGACATCATGGTTGCAACGCCAGCTTTCACTGCCGCGGCAAAGGGCGGCAAGTGCACATTGTGCAAGGTGTTATCACTCAATTCAGTCGTGTCGTAGTCGCGACCGCCCTCTGACGCTCCGTAACCAACAAAGTGTTTGGCACACGCCACCAGCTTATTTGGTTGTGAAGGGTCATCACCTTGGAAGCCTTTCACTACTGATTTTGCAAACTGACTGGTTAAGTACGGATCTTCACCTGAACTCTCAATCACTCTGCCCCAACGAGGGTCTCGAACAATGTCGAGCATCGGCGCAAAAGTCCAGTTAATGCCTAGCGATGCCGCTTCAGCCGCAATGCACTCATAAGCTTCTTCAACCAACTTGGGGTTCCAAGAACATGCCTGAGCCAGGGGAATTGGTAGCACCGTCTTTTGGCCGTAAATCACGTCACGCGCGAATATCACTGGAATCCCCAGGCGGCTTTTTTCCATCGCCACTTTTTGGATCTCATTGAGCTGGTGCGGATCAACCGATTCACCCGGCGCATTACCCGCCCACGCTGTGTCAGCGAGGATGCGCGAGCCATACGCACCCTGCTCCACTTTCATCAAGTATTCTTGCTTATTGTCGTCATAATCCAGCATTGGCGATTGGCAAAGCTGACCCACCTTCTCGGCAAGCGTCATCTTAGACAGTAAATCTTGCGCTCTAGTTTGGTAGCTAACAGAGCTGTCTTTGTATAGAGCCATCGATTAGATCTCTTTCAATTTGTATCGTGGGAAAGCTTCGGTTAGAAACTCGGTCATCTCTTGGTATAACGCGTCATTACCAGACTGTTTCGCTAAGCTTCGCAGTTGATCGGCCGCCGTTGGCACATATCGAGAATCAAGCTGAACGTAGATCTCGATGAACTCCATTAACTGCTTTTCGTTAAGTTGCTCAATAATCAATGCGGGCTTTTCTAACGACTGATAGTAAGCGTCTGGCTTAGGCCCAAGCGTTGCGCTTCGCCAAGTTTCAATCACTTGCTGGTAACCACCTAAATACTCATCTTCAATTCTGAGTTCGAGTTTGTTCATCCCTTTTAACGCTGTTACCAGCTCACCTTTTTTGTATTGCTGCTCTGCGTATGCAAAGTAGTTTTCCGATAGTGAGTAAGCTCTCAGCCAAGCGGAGCCATATGCGATAAAGATAACCGAGGCCAACGCTAACAATTTATATCCTGTCGATACTTTCATTACTTAACCCCTACGCCAGTAAATGCCTTGATGAAGTTCTTCTGTAGGCAGAAAAAGACAATCACAACAGGAACCGCAATCATGGTGGTCATCGCCCACAGTTGCTCCAGGTTGGTTCCCGGTACTTCAGTTTTAAAGTTGTACAGCGCAAGCTGCAGCGTCATCAGAGATTCGTCTCGTACGTAAAGTAGTGGCCCCATAAAGTCGTTCCATGCACCCATGAAGGTCAGAATACCGACCGTTGCCAGTGCTGGTCGCATCATAGGCAGAATGATTTTGAAGAAGATACGCATCTCACTCGCACCATCAATACGTGCCGCTTCCAAGTAAGCATTGTCTATCTGCTTCATGAACTGCACCATCAAGAAGATGTTGTACGCACTGATTGCCCCCGGAATGATCAGCACACGATAGGTGTTAATCCAATTCCACTCGTACATCATCATGTAGGTTGGGATGGTGAACAGAATCGCTGGAATCATCATCGAGCCAAGAATCACTTTCAGCCAAAACTCGCGGCCAGGTAAGTTGGTTTTGACAATCGAATAAGCAACCATCGACGAGAATAATGTGTTCAGTACCGTGACAGTGACCGAGATAAAGATGGTGTTGAAGAACACTCTCCCCAAGTTCACTGAATCAAACACTTTGATGTAGCCAGCAAACGACCACTCTTTTGGCAAGCTGTTCGGGCTGTGCATGATCTCTGGGCCCGTCTTAAATGAGTTGATCACCATGTAGAAGAACGGATACAACACAATAAGGGTGGCAACCAAAAGTGTGCCGTAAATCAGTAGGTTCTTTTTCTTATCAGCATTCATGATTAGTCTTCCTTACTGGTGATTTTTAACTGCATCATCGTCAGCAGGTAAATTACGCAAGCGAGCATTAAGCCAATGGTTGAAGCTTCACCCATCTTCATCTGCTCAAAACCGGTTTGGTAGAGGTAGAGCACAGGGGTGAGTGCCGATTGGTAAGGGCCGCCGTTTAAGTCGAAGTTCATAAACACTTCGATAAACATCTGCAAGCCGTTGATAATGTTCATTGTCATCACAAACACGATCTGCGGCATGATCATCGGCAGAGTAATTTTCTTGGTCTTACGCCACCACGATGCGCCATCAATGTCAGCCGCTTCAAACAGAGATTTGTCGATACTGGCGATACCACCAAGGAAAATGATCATCTGAACACCGAACCACTTCCATGCACTGAACACCGCAATCACAGGCATTGGTAACCACTCTTCGAATTTCCAAAACACCGGTTCTGAAAGGAGGTTCGCGCCCACCATGGTATTTTGAATGGGACCAGAAGGACCTGATATGAAGTCAAAAATGATCATAGCTACGGTAATCGAGGTCACCACTGGAATGAACATGATGGTGCGGAACATGCTCGACAAAAATTTGATCTCGTTGAGGAGCAAGGCCAAACCCAGTCCAATCACGAAGCTCAACGTCACGAAGATGACTTGGTTAAACACCACATTGAACAACGACTTCCAGAACAAGAAGTCCGTCACCACCGTAATCCAATTGGTTAAACCGATGAACTTGGTGTTCTCTGGCATCAAGATGTTTACGCTTAGAAAGCTACTCTCGAACGACAAGAAGAACGGGTAAATCAAAAAGACCGCAAAGTACACAATCCATGGTGCAAGGAACAGGTAGCCGGTTATGAGGTTATCTTTTTTCATAGTTTCACTTAGACCTATCACACTATTCGTTAATGAGTTTTTCAGCTTGCTTTGCCGCTGCTTCTACCGCTTCCTCAGCAGAAACATCTTGCTTAACCACAGCTTTGGAATACTGCTCAAGAATGACGCCAGCCATGTCTGATGACAGTGCAAAAGGTTCATTCAATTTTGCATTTGGTAGTTGCTCAACAAATGGTTTGGCTTCTGATGTGTTGTAGTAAGGTCGGTCTTTTAGCGAGATCAGTGTTGGCAGTTGTCCCAGCGCTACATTCGCTTTGTGGTTAAACTCGTCTTCCATCATCAGTTGTAAGAACGCCCACGACAGCTGCTCTTTCTCGACGCTGTTTTTGAAGATCATCAGAGCGCGGCCATCGAGTGTGGAGTATGAGGTATCACCTTTGTTGAGTGTCGGAATCGGTGCTAGTCCAACATCGTCACCCACCACCATCGGTTTACCTGCCGCTTCGGTTAGGTTTGCTTTCCAGCCGAAACCAAACTGTGGCCACATACCAATAGTGCGTGAGAAAAAATTCTTCTCCATGGTCAGTGGAGAATACTGCTGCGCCTTAGCCATAGTTTCGAAGAACAGCGCTAGATTCGCTTCTTCTCTATCGAAGATAGGATTGGTGCCAAAACGATTAAGCAGGCCGTATTGGCCATCGTTGAAGTTGTAGTACATCTGAGCCAACATGCTCCAATACCAACTTCCCCACGATAGCGCTTCGTTCCAAAAAACCGTGCCATACACGGGGCTGCCGTCTGCTCGTGGAGGTAGTTGGCTAATCTTTTCAGCCGCGTATAAGAATTCATCCCATGTTTGAGGTGGGTTCTCTGGGTCTAAGCCCGCTTCGATGAACAACTCTTTGTTGTAGAGCATCAATGTCGTTGTTGCATTCCAAGGGATGTAGTAGTTTCTACCGTAGTTTTTTTGCATAAAAACTGGGTCAATCCTATCAACCATTTCATTGAACCCATCAAACTGCTCCAAATAAGCTAGCTTGCCCATCTTTGCGTATTTCGCAGGTTGATAGCCAAAGACTCCAGCATAGAGATTCGGCACATCACCTGCTGCCATACGAGTCTCTAAATTTTCATCATTTGAAACAACAACATCTACGTTTGGGTATCTTTTTTTGAACTCAGGAACTAACTCAGAACGGACAAAGTCCATATAATTACCTACTGGGGTCATGACTTCGATACGGGTATTATCTGCGAGTGTGATCTGCGAACTTAATGCGAGCACACATCCAATCAACCACTTTTTCATAACTATCCTACAGAGTTTCACGTAAAATTAAGGAGGTTGGCAAAATCGTTAATGCTTGTAATTTTTCGGTTTTATCATCGAGAGCATTGATCAATGTTGATGCTGCTAGCTCCCCCATTCCCTCTTTTTCATGAGTAACGGTAGATAAACTTGGAATCATTAACTCTGCCATTCTTATATTGTCAAAGCCGACAAGTTTCATTTCGTTGGGAATATCTATTTCATAACGCTTAGCTGCGCGAAGTATGCCAATCGCCATTTCATCATTGGCAGCAAATACGGCATCAGGCCTACGTCCTTGTTCAAGTATGTCTTTCATCTGTTTGTAAGCGGTCTTTTCGGTAAAGTCGCTTTTTATCAAATGATGATTTTTGACAGGTAGATTGAAATACCCCAAAGCGGAAATATAGCCGTCTAATCGCTTTTTGCTATCGTATGAGTCGTCAGGTCCAGTGAAGAAGTAGATGTCCTTGCAGCCCTTGAGCACCAACTCTTTGGTTGCACTGAACGCTCCACCAAAGTTGTCGATTAGGATGTTGTAGATGCCGGGAGCATTTAACTCTCGGTCTAGCACCACCATGGGAAAGTCCGGGCCTGCGACCGATTTTAGAAACTCGGTATCAAATGAATTGGTTAACACCACTGCGCCATCAACGACTCGATCTCGAATATACTTGTGAGCCGTAGAGTCTTCATTGCCATACATGCTACAAGCCACGACATCATAGCCACGCTGGTGACAGACCTTCTCGATACCTTTGACAAGCTCACTGTAAATCGGGCCAAACCAGTTGTTTAAAAACAGGCCGATGGCATAGCTACGACGCTGCTTCAACTGCTTAGCATTGGTGTTAGCGACATAATTCATCTCGTTAGCAATATTGAGAACATGCTGACGCGTCTTTTCACTGACGCGATTGCAGTCATTCATTGCGTACGAAACGGTTGCGATGGAGACATTCGCTTTTTTAGCTACGTCTTTAATGGTCACTTTCATTTCACTTACTTCCTTTAAGAGCCCAGCTCTTCACACCTTGCATTTTTCTCATACTCAGCCTTTGGGTTGGGCCCATCGCTGAGCCCAACAGATTATTAAAGGGAGATATGAAGGGTGTTTTCTTCACTACTCAATCTCTGAAGCAACCATTCGCGTGAGATCTTCGCACCACCAGCGCGATAGCGGTTCTCAGTAAGTTCGAATGGCACCACTTCATCGTTTATCGAAATAGTTTTTGGAGTGTGTGAACCTTCAACCAAATCGATAACTAAGGTCACAGGCTTCTCATCAAGCTCGAAGTGGATCTTCGTTTGACCAACTCGCGGAGAGATAACTGGATCAAGAATGAGATCGTTGTGCGCGAATCGAACACCAAATACATTAGAGATAAGTTGGTTCACGTAGATACCTGGACCACTTGAGTAGATTCTCCAACCGCCTTTCACTGCAACTTGACCGTTTTTCACTTGGTCAAAGTTGTCGTATGCCGTTGGGCGGTCATTGAACTTCGCATCTGAACTTGAGAAGTACGCGTTAGACTGACGAAGCTCAGCGTTTGGCACGTGGTCTTGAATACCCACTGGGACAATTTTGTACAGGTTGTCGAATACTGCTTCCGCGTCACCCAACTTACACAGTGCTTCGATGAATCGAATATGTGCGTGGCAGTATTGAAGACCGACTTCGCGGCCAAGGTTGGCTGCCAGTTCTGCGCGCTTAAAGTAGCTCTGCTTACCTGCTTTGTACTCGGCCATTTTATCCATCAAGCGAACACCGTCAGGGTGAACAAGGTTTTGCTTAATGATGTCCATGTGAGTGCTTGCCATTTCTGGGTCAAACACTTCTGAAATGATTGAGCGGCTTGCTGGCAATAGTCGGTAGCTGATACCCGTTTTTTGATCCGATGGGTGCAGCAAGTGCTCGATTTGCTTAACACTACCCTCTTCATCACGATCGAAGTGGATAAAGCCAGCAATCACACCATCTTTAATCAAGTAGTGGTGGTAATCGCTTTCCATCTTGTCTGCCAATTCCATCAAAGAAACGGCGTAGTCTTGATGTGCGCTGCCTTTAAGTGCTTGGTACATACCTTTAAGCGCTTGTAGCGTTAGTGGAATTGTCCACCCACTCACCATGTTCTCACGCAGTGATTGATTCGCGGGTTGTAACGTATCGTCCCAGTCACCATCACCGTAGCAAGATAGCGATGTACCCGGCACAAGGTTATCAAGCATATGCTGAATTTGAGTTTGTACGTGGTGCATTAAAGTGAAGTTGTTTTCGCTCTTTACAAAACCTTCTTCTGCTAACGTGTACGGCAGTTCAACATCCAGAATACTGATGTCGCCCGTCGTATTTAGGTAATCAGCCAGAGCTTTGAGCGGCCACACTACGATGTCACCGTGCGCTTCTTCTTGTTGGATAGTCGCGTATTGGTCGAACATGAACCATTGAGGCCAAGTACCCGTCTCTTGATACTGGTGGCTGTAGATCTCTGCTAGTACCGCTTTTGCCTTTGCGTATTCCTGCATCGACATAAACAGTTCGAATGGGCCTTGAGATACATCACGCGTACCCCATGCCGCACCTGAGTATTGCTCTAAGCCATGTGGCGTTGAGTAGTGAACTAAAGCATTGTGAGTGAACCAGTCCAGACACGTATTGATGCGCTGGCTGTTGCCGTTGTCTTCACTGAAATCAACATTGAAGCCTTTGGTCAAAGACTTAATACCTTTTTGGTATTGCTCGCGTTCTGCCTCAAACGCCATAAATTGTGCAGTAGTATCTAGCGCGCCCGTCTTACCGCCAATCGCGACAGAACAGTGACTCTCAAGAGAACCGTTGAGTACCAAGTACTCCACTGAATCAGAATCCGCACGCCCGATCGTTTCAGCCGTTACGTCCATGCCTGACACTGCAAGGCCATAGCTCAGCTGCGGCATGAATTGATCAATCAGTTCATTTTTGCCTGTCACCGTGAACAGTTCGCCATCTCTTGCAATCTCAACACTGCCTTCACCTTCGTTGTTACCGAAAACAAGTTGGTGTGACACTTTGATTGAAAGCGGAGCCTCGATGCCGTGTTTAGTGATATCTAGCTGGATGATTGGGCTTTGCGCACTTGAGAACGAAACGATCTCTAGGTAGCCACCAAGTAGTTTATAGATCCAACGCGAATAGTTTTGGCCAGTTTCGTAAGCCGAAGGCATGCCCAATGCGCGGTAGGTTCCTTCCACTTCAACCCATACTCTTTGCCCTGCATGAGTGAATTGGTTTAACGGGTTTCGGCACACACCCAATAGTTTGTTGAATGAGGTATTGCCAAGCGTTAGCTGTGAGTTGAAAACACCGCCGATGTAGTGTGTCGAGCTCATGATAGATTGCTGGTAATCTTGATTATTGCCCGACGCAATCACATGACCTGTCATACGCTCTAGGTGCTTCTCTTTTTCTGGCAAAGTCACGTATTTGTTGTCGCCGTAGAAGAATGACAGCAATTCACCGTCTTTAACGTCTGCGAACGTTTGATCATCACCGAAGAGCTCTGTGATCTCTTTCTCGCTCAGCTTTCCGCCCTGCAGGTACTCGCCTTTAGGTTGGTGCACACAAGATAAAGGCTCACGTTCCATCTCTTCAGATAACGTCAGTTGAGTGTGCTTAGCTGTAATCTCTTCCAGTGCGATATGCTCGCCCGAATTTGATTTCGGGAAGTCCGCAGTGACAACACCATAGAAAACCATTTCCTTAGACGATTCTGTTGCAAGCGTAACTTCTTCAGTTTGAAGCGCGATGTAACCCATCTCATATTGATATTTTTGGTTTTCAAGTTGTGGCGCGTTCAATGCTGCGGCCTCGCCTGTTAACTTAAACTCCTTACCAAAGAACTGGAAACCATCGGTGCTGTAGCCAACGACAGGAGAAAGAGAACCCAATTGAATGCGCGGGTTGCCTGAAGATTGAGGTAAGTTCTGACGGCTACAAACCACATAGCCCATCTCGTTTTCAAAGATTTGATGATCTAGATATTGAGAACAGTACAATTCATTAGTTTTGACCGCGCCTTCATCCGCAAGACCAACGTCCTGACCGTAAATTAAGTCGTAAGTCAGTGGCTGTGAAGAGAGGTTCGTAATATTCACATCGTAGAAAAATGCATGGTCAACAGTTTTAATCGAGACAACGGCTTCGAAGTCTTCCGTTGTTGTTACCCACTGTAATGAACCATCGCCCTGCTTAAACGTTTCAATCTTGCTATTAAAAAAAAGTAATGGTGTGACATTTAATTTGCCTTCACCTTTAATGCGAAGAAATACATTCGAGATAGCCATTTCTGAGTCAGGCGTATCGAACAAAGACACCATTAAACGATCACTGCGAATTGCGCCTAGTACGCCATCTGCGTTGAACGTGAGGTTTAGGCTTTCATTGCCAACGCTCATTTGTGATCCAGGTTGAATGTGGTGCATAAAGCTTTACTCCAAACTTATTTTGATTCTGTGTAGTGGATATTTTCTTGAGAAGCGTCATCAAAGACGTGGCATTTCTCGACTTGAAGTTGAATGTGACAATGAGTGCCGACATCAGGTGTTTGCTCGGTATCGAGTAGCTTACAAACCACTGGTTTATCGAAGATGGTGACGTGTAAGTAGACTTCTGACCCTAGCTCTTCTTTCGCCTCAACTTTTGCCGGTAGCGTGTTTTGATTCGCTTGATTAGAGACCGATAAGTGCTCTGGACGAATACCAAGGTGGACGCGGTGCCCTACCCACTCTTTCGCTTTCTCTTGATGTGCTTGCGACAGTTCGATGGTGTGTTCATTGAGTTGAACGCACACTTTTCCGCTTTGTTCCAATAGAGTGCCTTCAAGCATGTTCATGGCTGGAGAGCCAATAAACTCAGCAACAAACTTGTTTTTTGGGTTGTGGTACACATTCATTGGTGTATCGACTTGCATGATTTGGCCTTGATTAAGGATGCAGACACGATCTCCCATGGTCATCGCTTCAACCTGATCATGGGTTACGTAGATCATGGTTGCTGGCTTACCCGACTCTTGAAGCTGGTTATGCAGGCGAATGATTCGGCGACGCATCGACACTCGTAGTTTGGCATCGAGGTTAGATAGCGGTTCATCGAATAAGAACACATCCGGGTTACGTACCATTGCGCGCCCTAAGGCAACACGCTGACGCTGACCACCTGACATCTGCTTTGGCTTTCTATCTAGCAGATCCGTGATTTCAAGAAGCTCGGCTGCTTTGGTGACACGTTCTTTAATTTCTGCTTTTGATTTCTTTGCCGTTTCCAAACCAAATGCTAAGTTTTCGTAAGCGGTCATATGCGGGTACAGCGCGTAGTTCTGGAATACCATCGCGATACCACGGTCTTTTGGCGGCAAGTCATTACACTCTCGGTCACCAATCACAAGCTGCCCATCGGTAATACTTTCTAAGCCTGCAACCATTCTCAGCATCGTCGATTTAGCACAGCCAGATGGACCAACAAGCACCATGAATTCACCATCTTTGATGTCTAAACTCACATCGTGAATAGCGTGGAAGCCGTTGTCATAGACTTTGTTTACATTTTGTAGCGTTACTTTCGCCATGATTCTGCATTCCTATCTATAAATGCGCTCACTATTTAGGTCACACCTTCCTTCGCGGTGTATCCAAACAATAGTGCAAGTGGTTAGATGTGGGGTTGTCAAATCCGCGTTTGTTTCAGCCGAATAGCAACCCCACGATAACTAAAGTTGTTTGTTAGAACTTCCAAACAATCCCGACTTTAGAGAACCAAACCAATTGGTCCCCTGTCCAAGGTGCCGGATCCGCGTGACGATCTTTCACCTGAATATCTGCCAAGAAAGAGAAGTGTTCGTTGATTGGTAAATCCGCGTATAACGCATAAACATCATAGTCAAAATGGTCGCGGTTATTTGGATCTGAACCCATGTCCAACGTACCTCTCTCATAACGCAGCTCTAGGTAGTTGCCGTTATCAAAGTTGAACTGCACCAAAGGCTTAACAGCAAACTCGACATAGTTGAAGTCGTTATGCTCTTCAACATAGATGACCTTTGCACCGATATTAATGCCGTTATCTAAGCGGTAAAGGTACAAAGGCTCAGACTCAATGAACGTGCCTCGGCTGCCCGGGCCTTGCCTTTCATCTTTGTAGCCAAGCTCTGCACTTAAGTGTAAGAAGTGGCGGCCAAAGCTAAGGTCAATTCCCGGTTTTGCCATGTATTTGTCATAATGCCATTCACCGATCGTTTTTTCGTACGACAACATCAAGTTGTAAGCAACGTTGTCATTTTGACGCCAGTAAAAACTTGGAATCAGCTCTGAATAATTACTCAATCCAGTACTTTCACCACCTCGGCTATGGTGTATTTCTTTAAGTACGTAACCCATACTGAAGTTATCCGTCACACGGGTGAAACCATCAGCGTAGATATAGTGAAGAAGCTCTTCATTGGGTTGATTTTCGTTATCAATGTGTTCGTATTCGATACCCGTTAGTGCACGAGTTCGAGGTGGCGCATTACTACTTTTGGCCGACTCCGTTTCCAGAATCAACTCGCGGTATTGATGGTCACTCCACAAACCCACTTCCACCTCTTCTTGCGCTTCATCAGCATAAGCAACGGATGGAATCGCAATTGCCATGAATGGGATAATGCTTGCTGCTTTGATAATGTTCACTGCTTTTTCAAAATTCACGACTCAAATCCTTTTCTATTTATTATTCGGTTCAAAGGTCTCGTACATATCCACGATGGCTGCGTAGTAATTTTTACTTTCTAGGTACTTACGCACATCTTGGTTGATAGCCGGTGAAAGGAAGGCACCGACAAACATACCTTGGTCTAGAGACAGAATTTTCGTCGAGGTTTCACCTTTGCCGTTTATCGCGTCATACCAGCCATATGGCGTTTCAAGTTGTGGGTAGTAGTCGATTACTGTGTTCAACAGTTTTACGGCTTCAAATGGATTCACCATGTAAGAAAGCGCTAGCGCATGAGGTGTACCGGTATCACCACCAGCAATATCAGTATTGTTAAAACGGACTTTAGACTCTGATAGCTCTGGGACACCGAATGCCGCATAACCATCGTCAACCGTTGCTGCGGACGACACGAAAGGAATTTGATGCTTGATAGCGTGGTACTTTTGGATCTCTGTCATATCTTCGATCATAGAGAAATCTGGGATCAATGAGCGTTCTTCCAACCAAATCATCGAAAGCATGCCTTGGAAGTAAGCACCATCCCAAGTCAACATAGGCGAATATTTTTTGCCATCGAGGTAGTAGTCTTGCGTATATAACTCCATATCATTGAACGCTGTTTTCGGGACCGTATTTTCTGAGTTTTGAGTAATCAGGTGAGCCCAGACTGGGGCTAATCGACTCTCATTTGCCTTACGATCTATATGATATGATAGTGGCGCTTCTTTCTTCGTTGACCACCCAGAATAGAGCAGACCTCGGCTTTCATCATAGAGTGCTGACCAACCATCTGTTTGGCTCTTAAGAATAGACTCAACCTTAGCAACGACTTCTTTTTCGTCGGATTGCTTTGAGTCAAGATAAGCGCCGGCTACACCAGCAAGAGAAAATGCTAAGTTTGCGTTATCTACGGCGGGAACAATGCCATCTTTGTTTGGTTTCAGTTGCTCTCCCTCAATATCGTAAGGCCAGAAGAACAGACCTTTCCAAGTAGGAGCCCCTGCCAACGCATCCAGTGTTTCATGGATACGTATTAGTGCATCAGCATTGCCGTTTTTATGTGCTTCAACAAGCACATTTAGGTACAGGCCAATCTCTGTTGTGTTGACATAATAGTCGTGTTCAATCTGGCCATTTTTATCGACGAAAATCGTGTCGTATGGAACTTTGGCTTTTTGATCAACACCTACGCCATCAACAAAGAAGTCCAAGTTTCTTTGTAAATGTTGTTCAAACCCTACTGGGTAGAGCTGTGGATTAACGGTAAGTTCGGTGATTGTGACATCAGCGAACGCAGACATGCTAGCCATGAGGGTACAGGTAGCTAAAAGGCTTTTTTTTATCATTTCTCGTATCGACCTTTGTGTATAAACGTTTCACAACGGATATTCCCATCTGAGTAACACTGTCAGCAATGTGGTCATTTACCTTTTGTGATTATGGGATTACCCGAACAAAATTTAATGCTTAAACCTTTAAGCATTTAAGCTAAACATGTGAGAGAGTTATCATGTTTTCTGTAGATAAATAGAGAGCGAGTGAGGCAATATCGCTGTTACGGCAAGGTTACAAATAAAAAGGATACATAAGTCGTTTATACAAAAAGCAGAAAATACATTGATCACACCACTTTTGTGAAAGCCATACAAAACAAGCCAACCCCGTAAACGGAAGTTGGCTTGTATGACGTTAAACTGAACTTTAAACTACAGGTTGTCGTTAAAACTCGTACTGGAAGTAAACCGTGTTGTAGTTACTACCGCCTTTGATACGACCATACTGAGAGGATTTTTCAAAGATTGCAGAACGGTGATGCAATGAATAACCGAACCATAAGTTGTTCAAGTCATTCTTACCAATCAAGTCGCCAACGTTGACATCGAATGAGAAGTCTAAGTAGTTCAATAGATGGCTTGCGGTGTAACCTTTACGGTCCATCTCAGAGCCTTCGATATAGGTAATCGAATCGATGTAAGACATACCTTCTGCCACACCAACACGCCACTGAGTTGGCCAATCAAAGGTGTAGTACGCCTTGATTGCGATAATGTATTCGGTGCTGCTCGATTGAACGTCTGAACTCCAGTGGTGCGCAATACCTGGGGTCAAATAGATATCCAATGGCAAGCCGAAGATCTCATCAGTTAATGGGTGTCCATAGAAGAACGAGGTCAACTGGTTGTTGTATTCGTCTTTTTCTCTATTGAACTTCATGATGTCGCCAATATTGGATGGCGTTCCCCAGCCGTGTGCGACACGTAAGTAAGGCGCATTGCTCAGTTTAGGTTTTGGCGCTTTCTCTTTGTCGTTAAAGAAACCAAAGCCAAGGTACAATTCCCCCTGATAACGGTCTTCAACAATCGAAGAATCGTAAGCGTTATCGTCCAATCGAGTCACACTGGTTGAACCCAATAAGTACAAGTTAGAAACCACATGGTAACGCGTTTCAACACCAACATTTAAGTCAACACCAGCACCAATGGTTTCATTAGATGCGGAGTAATACTCACTGTTGAAATCAGCACTTTTATAACGCAGCGTCGCGCTCGGGTAAAACTCCCAATCTCCAGTTTCATACTTGGCTTTAGCTCGTAAGTTACCGTGGAAGTTGTATTCACTGTCGCTCATTAACTCCGTCTCGACAGACCAAGAATCATCAAGTTGGTAGGTCAGTTGAGCACCAAAGTCCGCCGTATCGCCTTCAATCGCGTTCTGCTCAGATGCAGGAATATCAATAAAGCGCATGCGAGAGATAGCATTGAAAGACCACTTCTCATCGTCAGTTTGATAGAGGTATACCCCCATCTCAGTACCGTCAATAAACACATAATCGTTCTTGAAAAACAGCATCGGTACGAATGAGCTAACCGATTGGTCGCCACCAGACGTGTCATAAGGGATGCTTGCTGTACGGAACATTGCAGCGATGCCCCACTCTTGCTCTTCAGCGGCCCACGCATTAGCACTTACGAAAATGCCACTTAGGAAAGCGCTACCTAGTAAAACCAATCCAGATGAAGGAAGAGTCGGTAAATATTTGAGCTTCATTCTTGTGTAATTACTCTTTGAAAAAAATATTGTTTTACTGATTAGACATTTATTAACCATGACGGCTAACTATTTTTAGGTTTGCTCGGCATTGACCGTTACAATGTAGAATATTCTCGGTTAAATGAAAGTATTGTGAAAGTCTCCGAATTACAAAACATTATAGATCACTTACCCAAAGATTCCGATCCAGATATTGTTATGGGTGAGGCGTGGTTGCCTGAGCGTTTGGTGGATACCAACCTAGACGGTGACATGCTATTTCTTGAATTCGATAATGCCCCTGAAGACAATCAAGGGGATGAAGAAGGCCGTGGCTTTGTTGAGCACGAGATTGCTATGATTCGAGAAAAGCTCGAACTGTTATTAGACGAGCCTTCCGATACCAAGACCAAAGCCGATGCCCTATTGGCAATATTTCTAATGGGCCATGAACTTTCTAGCTCAGAAGTTATCGAAGTTCTTGAATCAACAGAATCTGAAACGACAGAGCCTGAGATTGCAGAGCATAATCAACAGAATCTGACTCAGTAGAACTTGAAGCATCAACGCTTGAAACCACAAAGCCAGACACAAATAAGATCGAAACAAAAGAACACCACGACGACTAGCCACCAACGATTTTAGGTACCGTATTGAAACCCTCTACGACATCATCTCTTCCCCTGTTACTCGCCGGACCCATTTTAAGAAAAACCACCGCGACTGAAGTGGTACTTTGGTTAGCCACCAGCTCGCCTCTTACAGGCAGAGCCGAGCTTCATACTCAAGAAATAGACAATTCTGAAGCAGCACAAGACCAGCCGTTTTATACCTCATCGCTTGAAGAACATGATTCGATTCAAATCGGTACACATGCGTGGATAACGCTAATTCGCTTACAAGGTGAGTTTCCGACTAATACGCGGCTTGAATATGATATTCACACAGAGTCAGGTTCACTAAAAGAGCTCGCCCCTCACCTTGTTTACAACGGTAAATCTCGCGTTGAGTTTAAGATATCGACCTCAGCTGATTACATTCTTCATGGCTCTTGCCGCAACCCGCATCATCCAAGCAAAGACAGCCTAGTTGCAGCCGATAACAAGATGGCCGATCAAACCGTCGCTGAAAGACCCGACATGCTGATGATGAGCGGCGATCAGATCTACGCCGACCATGTGGCAGGCCCAACACTTGATGCTATTCAACAAGTGATTCACCTGCTTGGCCTTGTAGGCGAAAGCTTACCGACTGACTCGCAAATTAAACAAATCAACAACAGTGACGCTCTGTATAACAGTGAATACCACTTATACCAGCGTCATCACTATTTGCCGCACCACACAGCTTCAGAATCCATGCTCGATAAGTTATTCCCGAACCGTGGCGTGCCGATTTTCAGCTCTACCGATTGTGAAAACCACTTGGTCACGCTGTCTGAGTTTATCGCGATGTACTTATTGGTTTGGTCTCCGACACTGTGGCAATGCGTCAATCGAGAGCGTTTAATTGAGAATAACTTCACTCAAGGTGGACGCCAATTAACACCGACTGAGCAGCAACAATGGCGTGATGAAAGCGTCATCATGGATGATTTCATTGCTGGCTTACCGCAAGTGCAACGTCTGTTCGCGCATATTCCAACGTACATGATCTTCGATGATCACGATGTGACGGATGATTGGAACCTTACCGTGGGTTGGGAGCATGCCGTCGACCAAAACCAGTTCGCGACCCAAGTCATTGGTAACGGCCTTGCGGCTTACTGGATGTGTCAAGGTTGGGGTAACAAACCGGAGAGCTTCGATGAAACGTTTATCGAGCAAGCAAAACAGCTTTTTGTCGCTCAACCGCTCATTACTAAACAACCGCGCATTAGTAAACAAACTCATAATGAAGCCGGCAATGCAGCGACTACTCACTCTATTGGCAACATCGAGCCAGACAAGCATCAAGCCTTTATTGAGATGCTGAGCCGCTTTGAAGAGTGGCATTACACAATAGATACCTCACCCAAAGTCATTGTGTTGGATACTCGTACGCGTCGTTGGCGTTCAGAGTCACGCATGAACAAGCCTTCAGGTTTAATGGACTGGGAAGCCTTGATTGAGTTTCAACATCAGTTAATGAATCAAGATAAAGTGGTGATCGTTTCTGCTGCACCGATGTTTGGCGTGAAGTTTATTGAAACACTGCAAAAGATGGCGACCACAATCGGCAAGCCATTAGTGATTGACGCTGAAAACTGGATGGCACATCCGGGCAGTGCTAATACGCTGATTAGCATCTTTACCCATACCAAAACACCGACCAACTTCGTGGTACTTTCTGGCGATGTTCACTACTCCTTCGCTTATGACATCAAGCTTAGGTATCGTCGCAACAGCCCGAACATCTATCAAATCACCTGCAGTGGTATTAAAAATCAGTTCCCTGCTCCGCTGCTTAAATTCTGCGATGTATGGGACCGTCTGTTATACAGCCCTCGCTCAGTTTTGAACTACTTCACTAAGCGTAAACGCTTGAAGATCGAAAAGCGAAGCCCTGACAATCAGACCTTCTATCGCCTTTCAAACCGCAGTGCGATTGGGGAGTTAAGACTAGACACTGATGGGAAACCGCAATCGATCACGACACTCAGTGGCGACGGAAAAATTACACGCTTCCCTGAACCTGACTAAGAAAGTGCGCCTTATCGTTCACCTATCCGTAATGTCAGTTTTTAGTAAAGACGCTTGCGATCACACTCTGTAGACCCAATAGTTATGGTTATAGTTGATAGCTATCAGCGTTACGGAACCCGATAAAATTTTTAACTGGAGCTCGTTATGTTCAATTCTCTCACATCAATGTTTAAACAATTGATTGAAGGCCAGGACCTAAGCAAAAACCAAGGAACATCACCTAATGTCGCCATTGCGAGTTTATTGTGTGAAGTCGCGGGAGCCGACCATCAGATCAATGAATCAGAAAGAGTCGCTAAGCTACAGCTTCTGCAACGTTTGCTGGATTTAGACGAAGAACAAGCAAAGGTGCTGCTAGAGCAAGCAGAACCGAAAGTAGAGCAATCAGTCTCGCTGTATGACTTTACATCGCAACTCAGAGACCTGTCTCAGCCAGTGCGAATCGACTTAATCAAAGCAATGTGGGAAGTGGCGCACGCAGACGGAGAAATTGACCCTATCGAAGATTCTGTGATCCGTAAAACAGCGGAGCTGCTCTACGTTGACCACAGTGACTTCATCAAGAGTAAGTTAAGTGTTTTAGGCGAAAATTAGTGCCTGAAATAATGAATTGGAAACTGAAATAAATAAAAGCGACGGGTTAAGAAACCGGTCGCTTTTTTGAATCGGTAAACTGAAAGCTGACTAAACAGGGCTGAGAGGAGCTAAAAATTTAGCTACAACATAGTTAATGTGAGTTTCGCAAGATTATAAGCATCGACATAACCCGAGTGCTGACGACCTTCCCACTCAATATTTTTGGCTTCTTGAGCAGCGCGGTGACCAATGCGTTTGTCTTTCAAGCGATTCTGAACACGGTAAAGCGTTGCGATGTTTAAGAACTCGCTAAACGGAGGCTCGATGCCTTTTTCAATACACTCTTTGTGTAAGATAAGGTCGTCACGTCCCCACGCTGCGTAGATTTTTTTGGGACCACCAAAGTTCTTAATCATCGACTTGATAACAGACTCTAATGGGCGACCCTGCTTTTCGATTTTACGAGGGGTAATGCCCGTTAACTCGGCGCAAAATAGAGAGACTTCGTCTTTTTCGGGCTTAACGTAATATTGCGCGCGCTTCACGATGGTTCCAGATACAAGATCGATCTCAGCAAGACCAATTTCAATGATCTCCCCTGTTGTTCCTACACCGTCTTCGCTCCAACAGCACATTTCCAAATCGAAACACACAACTCGATTGTGATTCATACGTCGCCTAATTCTCTCGTCAAAAATTTTGTGAAATTGTACATGAGCCCAATACAGAACTCGACCCTAGTTGTATCAAGTGCTCATTTAGCCTGCAATTGTCACTCGATTTCGGCCATTCGACTTACTTTGATAGAGCATACTGTCTGTTTTTTGCAGAATCTCTTCCGTGTTTTCGTTGGCACGAATGGCAGCACCAATACTCAAAGTACAACTTAGCTGTCGACCTTTGTGCTCACAATGAGAGTGACTCACTGTGCTTAGAATGCATTGTAAATATCGGTCTAGCGCTTCATGGTTTGTAATGCTAGAAATGATACAGAACTCGTCTCCACCTATACGAAATAGGTTATCCCCCTCTTTCAGACTCACTGCAATCAACTTGATGACATGAATGAGTAACGCATCCCCTGCTGGGTGACCGAATTCGTCGTTAATGCCTTTGAACATATCAACATCAAATCCGATAAGACTAAAGGGTTCATTTCGCTGTATCGCTTTATCTAACATCTTATTGAAAGCACGTCGGTTATAAACTTCCGTAAGACTGTCATGGTTGGCTAAAAAGCGAAGTTCTTCTGTTCTTTTATCAAGCATTTGATACAAACGTTCTTTCTCTCGGATTTGCATGTTAACGATGTACGCCAACAACAAAGAGATGGTTGTCCCCACTAAGACAATTCCAGTTAATACCAAATAGCCATAAAAAGAGATGCATGAATCTATTTTGTAATCAACCTTCCAATCACGGTTAGTCAATTCAATCGTCTTTGTTATGTGGTGGCCAGAAACGGCTTCATAACCCTCGGTTTCAAACAAGATTGGGGAATCTTCTGCTTCGAAACCCGTATCGGTAACACGAATATAGACATCCATGTCGCCCACTGCCGAAGCCAGTAAGTTTTCAAAGTAATACGTCGTACGAACCACACCAATTACAACGCCGAGTAGGTTGTCGCTTTCACCCTCAAATACAGGATGATAGACCAGCATACCTGTCTTTGGTATGTCTTGATCTAAGCCGTCTTGAAGCAAGCGAACTTTGTCTGAAATATTCGCTTTGCGCGTGTGTTTAATATTGTCTAAAACCAGCTTGAATCGCTCGCGAGAAGAGTAAAAACCAAGAACACTGTTGTTTGCTTCGGTATTGGGATACATATCGCTAGCTACAAAGATGGGTTCACCATCTAAGACGTAACCATAGGTTTTGGCTTCATGTTTTGGGATTGTATACAGCTCGTAAGACGGGTATTTTGCTTTCATCTTATCGGTATGCTCGGCAATCTCGTCTGCCGGCACTTTTTGCATCCACTGCAAGCCGATTAAGCTTTTTGAGTCATTAATGGTTTGCTGGGCAAAACGATCAAATTTATCCCAGTTTTCAGGGTCGTTAGAATAGAAAAAATTAGCACCGGAACCAATATAAGCCACATCATTAGCGATAAACGCTTCCAAGCTCAATGTCTGGTGAGTAGCAAAGCTATCCAGATTCATATTTAACGCGCGGTTTTGGTTGAGTGCGACTAGTATAAAACACAACACAGTAATCAAAAAACTGACCGAAAATACGACCAATGGGAGAGTTCGTCTCTTCAACCCTGTTAGTGGGTCGGTTGTGTGGGGCATGTGGCTTCCAAATAGGCTCTAATGAGTTAAAAGTATATAACGGAAGGGAATCATGCTCCATTTATGTTTGGTCTAAAAACTAACATAAAACAGGCATTGTTTACCTGCCCCTCACATCAGAGGCCAATATTCAGGCAAATCTCGACTAAATTTCAAGCTAACACACTAAAAACCCACTTGATTGAGAGCATTAAATACCACTCTTAAGCCTTGAATATGCTAGTATCCACCCATATTTATAGCTTGAAAGTGACCAATTCGGCTTCACGCCACTGAGTTTCTTTCCAACCTGTATATTCCTTTGAACCGACGAATATACCGTTAAATCAATTTTAAAGAGAAATCACTATGATCGTTGATTTGAACCTAATCCCACAAACGTTTGATATGCTTCACGCAGGCCTAACTGCATCAAGCGTTTTACTACTGTTAATTGCCGTTTCTCGTAAAACCAAAGTGGTTGAGAAAGTCGTAGAAAAACCAGTAGAAAAGATCGTTGAAGTTGAAAAGCCAGTTGAGAAAATTGTCGAAGTAGAGAAAGTTGTTGAAGTTGAACGTGTGATCGAAAAAGTAGTAGAAGTTGAATCTAAGCTGGCAACAGCACCAACTGATTCAGCAATGCAGCTACTGTCTATCATGCAGCAAGAAGCTCGTTTAATTGACTTCCTAAAAGAGGACCTAACATCATTCTCTGATGAAGAAGTTGGCGCGGCAGCTCGTGTTATTCACACTGGCGGTCAAAAAGTATTAGCCGATTACGTAACGCTTTCTCACATCCGCACTGAAGATGAAGAAACACGTATCACTATCGCTGAAGGTTTCAACCCTCAAGAAATTCGCCTAACTGGCAACGTAAAGGGCAATGCACCATTCAACGGCACACTAGTTCACAAAGGTTGGAAAGCAACTGACATGAACCTGCCTAAGCTTGCTGAAAACTACGATGCATCTGTAATTGCACCGGCAGAGGTAGAGCTATAATGGAACACCAAACTCAGCCATCATCGCACGAGTCTTCTTCTCAAGAACATACGCCGCAGATGCATTCACAAGAGCAAGCGCCTAAGTTCAGTGTTGGTATCGATTTAGGTACCACACACTGCGTTTTGTCTTTCATCGACACAACAAATGAAGACGCTCGCGTTGAGGTGATGTCAATCCCTCAATTGACGGCTCCAGGTACAGTAGAAACTCGCAGCCAACTTGGCTCGTTCCTATACCAGCCGCACGAACATGAAATGAATGCGGGCTCTCGCGTTCTTCCTTGGTCTTCAGAGCCAAAAGCGCTAGTGGGTGCAATTGCTCGTAACCTTGGTTCTAAAACCCCTATCCGTTTGGTAGCAAGTGCAAAATCTTGGTTGTGCCACGGTGGTGTTAACCGTCGCGATGCTTTCCTTCCCGCAGGCAGCCCTGAAGAAGTTGAAAAAGTGTCTCCGCTTAAGACAACTGAACTGTACCTTGAGCACCTTAAAGACGCTTGGAACCACGCTAACCCAGAACACAAACTGGCAGACCAAGATGTAACGATCACGGTTCCAGCTTCGTTTGATCCTGCGGCTCGTGACCTAACAGCAGAAGCTGCACGTAATGTCGGTTTCACTCACCTAACGCTTCTTGAAGAGCCACAAGCGGCTCTTTACAGCTGGATTGATAACAGCAACGACACATGGCGTGATGAAGTAAACGTTGGTGACATCGTTCTTGTTGTCGATATCGGTGGTGGTACAACCGACCTTTCGTTAGTTGAAGTAACACAAGATGACGGTAACCTAAGCCTGAACCGTATCGCAGTAGGTGAACACATCCTACTTGGCGGCGACAACATGGACTTAGCACTGGCTTACCGTCTGAAAATGAAACTGGCGCAAGAAGGCAAAGAACTGGCTCCTTGGCAGGTTCAAGCGATGACTCACGCATGTCGTGATGCGAAAGAAGCACTGCTAAACAATGCTGAACTGCAATCTATGCCTATCGTTGTTCCAAGCCGTGGTTCTAAACTGCTTGGCGCAACACTGAAAACAGAACTGACTCAGCAAGAAGTACAACAAACATTGGTTGATGGCTTCTTCCCGAAAGTAGCCGTGACTGAGCATCCAGTACAAAAGACACGTGGCGCACTGACTCAAATGGGTCTGCCTTACGCTCAAGACGCAGGTATCACTCGTCACATTGCCGCATTCCTTTCTAAGCAAGCGAACGCGCTTTCTGGAAATAGCGAAACGGCTCAGCAAGATTTCAACCCGTTTGCAAACATGCCCGGTATGCCCGGTACGCAAGGGGCAGAAGCGCCAGCGGCAGACTTCATCAAGCCAACAGCAATCCTGTTCAATGGTGGTGTTCTAAAATCGAACCTACTTGCTGATCGTCTTTCAGATACGATCAACGAATGGTTGATCAATGCTGACGAAGAGTTCGCAAAACAGCTTTCAGGTTTAGATTTAGACCTAGCGGTTGCAAGTGGCGCTTCATACTACGGCGCAGTTCGTCGTGGCCAAGGCGTTCGTATCCGCGGTGGTATCGCTTCTTCTTACTACGTAGGAATTGAAAGCGCGATGCCAGCTATCCCAGGTATGGCTCCTCCGATGGAAGCTTTGTGTGTTGCACCATTTGGTATGGAAGAAGGTTCAAGCGTACAAGTACCTAGCCAAGAATTCGGTCTAGTGATTGGTCAGCCAGTACACTTCCAGTTCTTCGGTTCAACCATTCGTCGTGAAGATGAAGCGGGTACGCACCTTGATCACTGGGCGCCTGAAGAGCTTGATGAGCTTCCTGAAATCCAAGTGACATTGCCGGTTTCTGAAGGCCGTCGCGAAGGTGAAGTGGTTCCAGTGACTTTGGCTTCTCGCGTTACTGAGCTAGGCACCTTACACCTAGAAGCGATTGCTACTGACAACGGTCAGAAGTGGCACGTTGAGTTCGATGTTCGTGAAGACTCGAATAACGACTCAAACGAACAAGCATAATGAATCAACGGCACCTTAGCGGGTGCCGTTACTTTATCAATGCATTTCTCAATCTAGTCCTGCCTGTTTCTCAGGAATGACGTTTACGAATAACAACAATAAGACCAAAGCTATCAAAAAACTGGTCATCACTCTGGAAGAATAAGGTTTTGTATGGCAACTCCTCGTTTTTTAGTCGGCATTGACTTAGGTACAACCAATACGGTTGTCGCTTACTGTGAAATCAACGACGACCTACAACATGCCCCCGTTTCTCTTTTCGATATTGACCAACTCATCGGCCCCGGTGAAGTGGTTCGCAAGCCCTTACTCCCATCCTTTCGTTACCACCCAGCACAAGGTCAAATCTCCCCTTCTGACCTGACGATGCCGTGGGAACCAAGCCCCGTTGAAGGCGATATTAAGAACGTTATCGTCGGTGAATGGGCTCGTGAATTAGGCGCTAAGGTTGAAGGCCGCCAAGTATCGAGTGCTAAGAGTTGGCTATCACACCAAGCGGTTGATCGTAACTCCGACATTCTGCCTTGGGCTGGCGCAGCTGATGTCGATAAAGTCTCGCCAATTGTGGCGAGTGCAAGCTACCTCAACCACATTCGCCAAGCATGGAACTACCGTAACCCGAGCAACAAGCTGGAAAATCAAGATGTTGTGGTTACCGTTCCGGCTTCCTTCGATGAGACAGCACGTAAGCTGACACTCGAAGCGGCAGAACTTGCGGGCTTAGGTAAGATTCTATTACTCGAAGAGCCGCAAGCCGTTTGTTATGACTGGTATGCCCGTCACCAACAAACCGCAGCAGATGAACTTCAACAAATTCCGCTGATTCTAGTGTGTGATGTTGGCGGTGGTACCACCGATTTAAGCTTAATTGAAGCCAAATTCGATGCGAACACCGACGGTAATAACGAGCTCACACTCGACCGTATTGGCGTTGGAGAACACTTGATGCTCGGTGGTGACAACCTCGATTTAGCGCTTGCTCACCTTGCAGAGCAACGCTTCAATCAAAACAAAAAGCTGAATGCTTCTAGCCTAACCAAACTAATTCAACAAACTCGCGCCGCAAAAGAGAGCCTACTTTCTGCCAATGCACCCGATGATGTGAAGATCACCATGCTGGGCAGCGGTTCAAAGCTACTTGGCGGTACTAAGAGTATTGGCTTAACCAAACAAGAAGTTCATCAAATCGCATTGGAAGGTTTCTTCCCGCTTTCTGAGTTTACTGAAACACCCGACAAACGCCGCAGTGCAGTGGTTGAGTTTGGTCTGCCTTACGTGGCTGACCCTGCAGTGAGTAAGCACGTTGCAGAATTCCTAGCAACACACCAACAAGTGTCTAAAGCCGCATTAGAAAACTCAGACTCGATTGAGTTCGATGACACCAAACCTGCAATTCCAGTTGGCGTGCTGCTCAATGGTGGTGTGTTTAACAGTGAACTGGTAACAGAGCGAATTACTCAGCTACTGGGCAACTGGAACGGTTCTCCTATCACAGTGCTTGATAACCCTCATCCAGATTGGTCTGTTGCCCTTGGCGCGGTTGCCTTTGGTAAAGCACGCCGCGGTGCACAGCTGAAAATCGGTGGCGGTGCTGCCCGTTCTTACTTCTTGCATCTGCAAGAGAAAAACAAGATGGGTAAAGCGCTTTGTCTGCTTGCCAAAGGAACCGAAGAAGGCCAAGAGATACGCTTGAACAGCCGTCGTTTCTCGCTGACTTTAGGTGAGCCAGTACGATTTAATCTTCTGACTTCAACACACGATCAAATTGCTCATGACACCGCCATTCAAAACGGTGTGATGGTCAATGTGGATGCCGACTTGTTCTCCCCTCTCCCACCGTATATTTCTACGCTGGAAGGCTCAGGTACTGCAGAACTTCAAGCCAACCAAAAAGAGCGTGTTGAAGTACTGCTCGCTTGTCAGTTAACCGAAGTCGGCACATTGAAAATGGAGTGTGTGAGTATAGAAGATGACTCTAAGCGTTGGTTGCTTGAGTTTGAAGTAAGAAACAAGCAAGGCGATGAATCTGATACCTCCGCGCTTCACCCAAGATTGGAAGAGTGTAAGGAGTTGATTTCTCGCCTGTACAGCGGCAACAAGAAGAGTGCTGAATCGAAAGAGATCAAAACACTATCGAAAGATCTTGAGAAGCGACTAGGTAAACGCGATGAATGGGACTTCACGACCCTTCGTCATCTATTTGATACCTTCTCATTAGGTCGTAAACGTCGTCGCCGCTCAGAAGCACACGAGAAGAACTGGCTACGTTTGGCGGGATACTCGCTACGTCCTGGCTTTGGCGATCCGACTGACTCATGGCGTATCGAACAGATTTGGGGCCTTTACCAACAGAACATTCAGTTCAAGAACCACCAAGGCTGGACAGACTGGTGGGTATTCTGGCGTCGTGTCGCTGGTGGGCTAAACCAAGAGCAGCAAGAGAGTATCTTGGCTGACATCGCTAAATACCTTCACCCAGGTGCAATGAAGAACCCTAAGACAGCCAAAGATGCGCAAGATAATGGTTATGAAGCCATGGTCCGTTTAGCGGCGTCACTTGAGCAACTTGAGGTTGAAGACAAAGTGCTGCTGGCAAGTTGGTTCTTAAGCAAAGCGATCAACCATAACCAATTTGAACAGGCTCACTGGTGGGCGCTAGGACGATTAGCATCAAGAACGCCTTTGTATGGCAGCCAACACAGCGTAATTCCTAGAGAGCAAGCTGAACAGTGGTTACCAAAACTGCTTGAACAGAACTGGCAGAAAGAGCAGATGATCGCCTTCGCAGCGGTGATGATTTGTCGAAAAACCGGTGACCGTCAGTTTGATATCTCTGACGACTATCGCAATCAAGTGATTGAGAAACTTAAGCAAAGCAAGGTACCTGACTCATGGTTAACACTAGTGAGTGAAGTGACTGAGCTTTCTGAGAGTGAATCTAAGCGTGTGTTTGGTGATGCGTTACCAAGCGGATTAAGCCTAATCAATAACTAGGTTTGAAAACGATTAGCTTTCGTTGCTAATGGTAAAGAAGCTAGCAAGAAAAGAAAAAGCCACTTTCGATTCGTTGAAAGTGGCTTTTTTATTGGTGGCTTAAGGCTGGTATGTGTAATCGACTTATAGCTTTTTGGTTAAGAGCCTTAGCCGTGTTGCAGTTCATCATTGTTAATGTTTGGTTCCAGTTGGGTTGATAGGAAAATCCGTATTTTCATAAATGTCAGATAGTTTTTTCGGTTTATTCTCTTTTGCTCCTTTGTTCGATTGATTATGAGTTTCGCTTAAAAGCCATTCCTCATGCATTTTTGCTGAATCCAAAAACTCTGGATCCTCCATTGCTTCCTTGCGAAGTTTATTTACACGTTCGAGAGTATCCCAAATCATAATACTTCACCTCCACTAAGGCAGTAATATAAAGATAGCTCAACCCCATGAAACTTCAACTAACCCAATGAGATAGCGATCTCAATTTCGTAATTCACTCGCTTTAAATGAGTGGATATGGTCACCTTTAGTTGGGCTCAAATAGTGGGTCTTTCCCCATGATCTTCGAAGATCATTAGGCACAAAAAAAGCGAGCTCGATGCTCGCTTTTTGTTTATCTATCTGTTGCTCGGATTACCAGCACTAGCTCGATTAAATCACACCGAGGTTAAGCACGGTTACCAATTTTCACCTTGCCATTGGTAGCAAACCAAAGGGCTTCTGAACGACGACGACCGATTAGAATCGGGCCATCATCGTAGAACAAGAAGTTCTTCCAATGCTTCTTGAAAATCGCCCATTTGGTTTCAAGAACATTGTACTTTTCGTAACAAAAATAAACAGTTACGTCATCTTGCCAATCAATAAAGTTAAGAATCTCTTCTGGCATTTCAGGCTCATCCGCTTCCCAATGCGCCATCCAACTGATCTCTTCATTCCAGTTCGATGCTTTGCTTGGCCAGTCTTGCGAGCTCAGTCGTTCTGCGTCTGGGCTTTGAGGGCTCACGTTCTCTTTCCAGAACTGAGATGCTCTCGCCTGTGTCATTGGCTTAATCTTTTCCAAGTCCTCTGCCGGAAGCGGCATTGACTGGTGTGTGAAAATCCATTTTCTTTGGTATTCGTCCAAAGTTGTGTATGACATCAAAATTCCTCAAATATCTGCTCAGGCTGATGGATTTACCATGCCTATCTGTTCTTTTTGATGCAGCGGCGATTAGCAAAGCTTGATATACGCTGCGTCTAAATTTTGTTTACGTTTAAAAGCTATTTGCCTTTAACTAGTACTACGTCTTAGCAATATTGCCGCTAAATAACGCGTCTATCTTCCCAATTTGGGTTAACTAATGCTGTCAGTATATGGTCTTCCCATTTACCGTTAATCTGTAGGTAGTCTTTAGCAAAACCTTCTCGGACAAAACCAAGATGTTCTAATACGCCAGCACTGCGTTCGTTGTGAGGCATGTAGCCCGCCATTAAGCGGTGCATGTTCTGCACATCAAACATGTAGTCTTTGGCCATGTTCAAACCTCTGCGCATGTAACCGTGGCCCTGTGCACTTTGCGCCAATGAGTAACCGACATTACAAGCGTAGAACGGGAAACGAGACAAATTACTGAACGATATGGTGCCTAACATTTCATTAGAGTCAGCGTTAATCAGTAAACAGTAATAGCCTAGCCCCATTTTATGAAGCTCGTTTAACTTGATCAGTCGCTGCGCCCAACTCGCTCTATCAAAGAACGCGTCTTCGCGAATCGGTTCCCAAGGTTTCAGATACTCTCTGTTAACCTGAAAGTACTCGCTGATCATGCCAGCATCATCGATTTCAGCCGTGCGTAGAATCAGATTACCATCATGCTTATAAATGCGCTCTGGTGTACTCAAATCTTCCATAATCTTGTTCTTATTCGATCAGTTCTTTCTGATACCGTAATCACGAAGCTTATTCGCAATTGAGGTATGAGAAACATTCAAACGTTTTGCTAGCTTACGGCTTGATGGGAAAGACTGATAAAGCTTCTCTAGAATCTGAGATTCATAGTCTTTCATGATCTCATCGAGCGAGCCGTCTAAGCTCAGGTTCGCCATTCCAGCCGTCATTGTTTCAAGCTGTGGCAAGTGGAATTGCTCAACCGTTAGCGTGTCTGAATCCAACTCTGTTAGTGCGCGTAGAACCATGTTGTCTAACTGACGAATGTTGCCCGGCCATTGGTAATTACCAAGCTGGTCGACTAACTCTTGAGTCAGTTTTGGTTTTAACATACCTAACTGCTGCGCGTACTTTGCAACGAACAGTTCCAACAGTGGCGCTACGTCGTTTGAGCGTTCACGCAATGCTGGAATAGACAGAGTCAGTACATTCAAGCGGTAGAACAAATCTTCACGGAACGAACCCGAGTCGGCTAATTCAGAAAGACGGTGGCGCGTTGATGCAATAATACGAACATCCGCGTGCATCTCTTCTTCTTCACCAACACGACGGAATGAACCATCTTGTAGGAAACGCAGCAGCTTGATTTGAAGATGCGGGCTCATCTCGCCAATTTCATCTAAAAATACCGTACCGCCATTCGCTTGCTCGAAAATGCCTTTATGACCTTGCTCATGGTTGAATGAACCCGGCGCATGACCAAACAATTCCGTTTCCGCTACGTCATCAGGCATCGATGCACAGCTTAGAATCAAGAATGGGAAAGACGATCGATTTGAACGGTTATGACACGCTTTCGCCAGCATCTCTTTACCCGTACCTGTATCGCCTTCAATTAATAGAGGCTGATCCAGCATAGCCAATTTCTTAGCTTGGCTGATCAAGGCTTTATGGCGATTAGAGACACCAACAAAGTGTTCAAAACCTAGGTTGTTCTGTTCTGGGATTGAATCTGGCGAGTTCATCTCTTGATTACAAGAACGAATCGTCATTACTGCGCTTGCCAGTACCGCTTCGTTGACATCACCACCAAGGTAAATCGGCAGGATCTCAATAGAGAAATCTAAGCCATCCAACACGACAACTTCACGATGGCGCGTTACATCGCCTTCGATCCAACGAGCAAAGTTAAAACTAGGAACAAACGTCGCGAGCGGTTCACCGATGACTTCATCTTCTTGTTTGTTGAAGAGGCTCAATGCGGCGTGGTTAGCCATATCGACTGAGCCTTTAAGGTCAATCGCAATCACAGGATCAGGTAGGTTTGCCAGCAGAGCAATCAGCTCTGTGTTATGCCTTTCGCTTGGCATAAATTGGATTTTACGTACATCCTTCACACCTGAAATTCGGCGAATTTCAGCCATAAGTTCACTAAAAGCATCAAAATCAATATCAGGGCAGTTTAGATAAATAATACCTTTAACATCAATTTCGATTCCTCTTAAATCAATGCTTTTTGAGGCCAAGATATCGAGCAACTCACGCGTTAAGCCGAGTCTGTCTTCACACAATACTTCAAGACGCACAAATAGTCCTATTATAGGTGTCAGGATAAGTTGACAGTAGTGTGGATTAAGCTCTGAGTTCAGTCAAGAAGAAGAGTAAACATATGTTTACTCTTCTTCTCAAACTATTGAGCTTTAAATGCTTTATTTGAGAGTGATACGCTTTATTTCTGAAAGGACGGCTTTGCGGAGGTCTGCCAGTTTTACTTTTCTCTCGTTATGCCAAGGCATAGGTCGAAGCAATGTCATGGCTTTTAGACCCAGTCTTGCAGTAAGAATACCAACACCTAGCCCCTGCCCTGCTCGAGCTGAGACTTTGCCTGCAAGATCCATCGAGACGAGATCCATACTTGCATCAATTGCGAGTTCACTGGCTCCCGCTGCTGCCATGTTGATTAACACCAATTTAAATAGCTTAATCCTAGACCAGTAGCCAAGCTCAATGCCATACACATCAGCAAGCTTGTCGATCATGGTGAAATTTCGCCAAGCCACCAGCAACATATCAGCCGCCGCCAATGGACTCACCGCGACCAAAGCCGCCGATTCGGTCGAAAACTTAGTGACGATTTGAGTCGCTACTTTGTCTTGTTGACTCACGACTAACGCATCGTACATATCCAACACTTCTGCATCACTGTGTGCAGGGTTAATGCTGTTTCGCCACTTATCGTACGAAGGAGACTCAGCGATAATGCCGCCTTGCTTGGCGATGTTTTCACAGAACGCTTTGCCCTTGCCGACACTTTGACTTTGGAGTAGCTCTTCACTCTGCTCTTGCACACTAAAGTGATCTTTAAGTGAACGCAGTTTCCACAGCTCTTTGCCTATTGCGCCTAAACCCAATGAAGCAATGGCAGCAATAAAGCCTGCCCAACCTAACGCAAGCCAATCAGCAGTTTGAATTGCGGTAATGACCGATTCAATTGCTTGCCATCCAACTAGGCCAGAAAAAGCGACCAATAAACCCGTTCCAAACCACTTCTTCTTTTTGCTCGGTCGAATCACTTGTTCCAATTGCTGCTCAGCTTCACCATCAAGTTCGGCTTCCACTTGCGGTGCGACAGGGACAAATTTCTCTTGCTCTGTGAACAGTTGTTGAGCACCTAAATCCGGGCCAACGTCGGTCTTGTCTTGCTCATCAAAAAAGGTCTTCAACGGTTCATTAAAGACCTGCTTTGTTTTTAATTCACTCATTTTGATTGCCTCAATTACTTCAACTTGTCGCCAATGAGATACTCTAAAACCTTGTCGACTCTTAGATGTTGGCAAGGCTCATCGGAATGTTGCTCCATCGGCCTAAAACTCGTGAAATCAAACTGGTTGGTTTCCCAATACTGTTTATTGGGCAACTTACGCGGCACCTCTCCCGGATACATGGTTTGAGGGACATTATCCAAAGTCACACCTTGCAACGCCGGAACATTGTCTGAACCCGACGAGATATAGCCCGCGCTGGTCGCTTGAATAGACGCGATGCTCATACAACTCATGTCGATGTGTTCAAATGCCGCCTGTTGCCAAGCCGGATGCACCATCTGTTGTAACAGTGACACCAAGTTCGGATGCTGATCTGGTGTCACGTGGTCAGCCTTGGTGGCTGCAAACAAGATCTTGTCGATCTTCGGCGCAAATAAACGTCTTAAGATATTGCTTCGACCGTACTTAAAGCTCTTAAGTAACTGTTCTAACGCGCCACGCATATCCATGAAAGAGTCATAGCCCGCATTAAGTGGCTGTAAGCAATCCACCAACACGATTTGTCTGTCGAACGTCGCGAAGTGATTCTTGTAGAACGCTTTGACGACCTTCTGTTGATACTCTTCATAACGCGCTTTCAGTACCGCGTAATTACTTGTTTTTGAAAACTTACCCTCAGGTGCGATACACGGGAAGAATTGCAGCACAGGTGCGCCTTCAAGCTCACCGGGTAATACGAATCGACCCGGTTGAACCCAATGCAACCCGTTACTTTTACAAGTATGCAGGTACTGGGTGTAGCTATCGGCAATCGCGACCAGTTTCTTTTCGTCCGCTTCTGCTAGCAAATCGATATCACCACGCATTACGTTCCACTGTTGCGAGTAAGTTTCTCTGTCGCCTTTCAATGCGGCAAACTGAGATTGGCTCCAGGTATCGAAGTCCATATCCAGTAACGGCAAATCAAGCAACCATTCACCTGGATAATCGACAATATCGAGATAAAGGGTGCTATTTTTACTCAGTAGCTTCTTTGCGCCCTTCGCAGGCTTATATTTGATGGCTAAACGAATCTCACTGACATCACGCGTTGGTACCGGCCATTCTGGTGGCTGTGCATTCAACGACTCCATCGCTTCATCATAAGAGAAGCGTGGAATCATCATGTTGTGTTGCGGGATGCGCTTTGCGCCAATAATTCTTCCATCTCTCGCAGATGCAAGCAGTGGCAAGTTTTTGTGGGTAGACGTATGAAGAAGCTGATTAACCAGCGAAGTAATGAATGCTGTCTTACCCGCACGAGAGAGCCCCGTGACCGCTACTCGAATATGAGAATCCGTTCCTCTGCTTATAAAGTCACTCATTTCTTGAGTTAGGTGTTTCATTTGAACGACTCCGTGATAGTTAGGCTAGCTGGTTATGATAATAGAAAGGCAAGCCTATGTTCTTTCCCCGTTGGGATAGTTTGTATGCTTTTGCTTATGTTGATGAGTATGCAATACACATTCTTAATGCTTGATGAATAAAAGCCCCTGACTACATTCATAATCAGGGGCTTTAGAATTTTTGCACGATATCCGACGTCTAATCGTCTTCAATCAACTTGTAGATAACAAACAGTGCAATCTCTGCAATTAGCCAAAGCGCACATGTAATCGTCACGTATTTATTATCAAAGATACTGATCCCTTTCAAGATCAGGTCGTAGCCAACAAAAGCACCAATCACCACTGCCAAGATAATCTGTAGGATCTGAATAAAACGAGGCATTCCTCTCTCCTATGTTCTTATATCAAACTATGTGTTTATCACTATATCATTGATAATAAGACAAAAGTGCAGATAATGCTGCACTTTTGTCTTTAACTTTCTGTCAAAAATTGCAATTCAAACGCTGAAGTTAGCGACAATTACGATTTTTTGGCGTCGATTAATTACGCTTTCTCAGCTTCAGCAATCTTCACTTTCCACGTGTCAGGGCCGATCTGGTGTGCGTTCACGCCGTTAGAGTCAACCGCTACCGTTACAGGCATATCTTCAACTTCAAACTCGTAAATCGCTTCCATACCGAGATCTTCAAACGCAACAACGCGTGCTTTTTTAATTGCTTTTGCAACTAAATAAGCTGCACCACCAACCGCCATTAGGTAAACCGCTTTGTGCTCTTTGATTGATTCAACCGTTGCAGGGCCACGTTCCGCTTTACCGATCATGCCCATAATGCCAGTTTCGTTCAGCATCATGTCAGTGAACTTATCCATACGTGTTGAAGTTGTTGGGCCTGCAGGACCTACCGCTTCATCACCTACAGCATCAACAGGACCCACGTAGTAAATGAACTTGCCTTTGAAATCAACGCCGGCTGGTAAGCCTTCGCCGCTTTCTAGCATGCCTTGAATACGTTTATGAGCAGCATCACGACCGGTTAAGATCTTACCTGACAGAAGAACCGTTTCGCCGGTCTTCCACTCTTGTACGTCTTCTTTAGTCACTTCATCAAGGTTAACACGACGTGTATTTGCGCCCGCTTCCCAAGTGATGTCTGGCCACTCTTCTAACTTAGGTGGCGTTAGCTCTGCTGGGCCGCTGCCATCTAGTGTGAAGTGAACGTGACGCGTTGCTGCACAGTTCGGGATTAAGCAAACTGGCTTAGATGCTGCGTGTGTTGGTGCTGTTTTGATTTTTACGTCAACCACAGTCGTTAGACCGCCAAGACCTTGTGCACCAATACCTAGCTTGTTTACACGGTTGAAGATGTCTAGGCGAAGCTCTTCTTCTGCGTTCTCAGGACCTTTCTCGATAAGCTCTTGGATATCGATGTGTTCCATCAAAGATTCTTTCGCTAGCACAGCTGCTTTCTCAGCCGTACCGCCGATGCCTATACCTAGCATACCCGGTGGACACCAGCCTGCACCCATTGTTGGCAGCGTCTTCTCTACCCATTCTGCAATATCATCAGAAGGGTTCAGCATAACCATCTTGGTTTTGTTCTCAGAACCGCCGCCCTTAGCCGCGATTTGAATTTCAACTTTGTTGCCTGGAATCATATTAATGTGGACAACCGCTGGTGTGTTGTCTTTGGTATTAATACGCTTACCTGCAGGGTCCATTAGGACAGATGCACGCAATGGGTTATCTGGGTTGTTGTAAGCTTGACGAACGCCTTCATCAACCATCTGTTGTACTGTTTGATCCGTTTCCCACCTAACATCCATACCGATGTTCACAAAACAAGTAACAATACCCGTATCCTGACAAATTGGACGATGGCCTTCCGCAGACATGCGCGAGTTAATCAGAATCTGAGCGATAGCATCTTTTGCTGCTTGGCTCTCTTCTTTCTCATACGCTTTTTCTAGGGCTTGGACAAAGTCTAAAGGGTGATAATAAGAAATGTACTGAAGTGCGTCAGCGACACTGCTGATCACATCTTGCTTACGAATAACCGTCATTGCATGCCTCTTTATTGTTCTGGTTCCATGTGGGTTCATGGTTTGACTGTTCAGGCCTAATTGGCTTAGCTTTTTATTGTGTTGAGCTGTATTTAGTTGCTTTAGCAATCGCTTGCATAGCTGTAAACTAAACCACTTGTATTACACCGTTCTAATCAAGAACCCATTTTATTTTCAATTTATGATACTCTTGCTTCCTCTCACACGCCATGCAGTGATCGAACTCTTTGTCACAAATTAAACAAATGAATAACAACGAATTTCGCTCTATCCAAATCAAGCCGCTTGAATATCAATCAACTTTAGCTAAACAGCTGTTTTCCCATATTGAAAACCTACCGTGGGCAATGCTATTACGCTCAGCTTCAGAAAGCCACGTTGATAGTCGATACGATATTTTAGTTGCTCAACCCATCGCCACCTTTGAGACAGTCGGTGCAAAAACGACCGTTAATGTTAATGAAGAGTGCGAGGTTTCAGACTCCGATCCTTTCGAACTACTCGACCAATATCAGCAACAGTTATTGCCTGTAACGAAAGAGCATGTTGAGTTGCCATTCGTTGGCGGTGCATTAGGCTACTTTAGTTATGATTTGGGGCGAAGAGTTGAAACACTTCCTTCACTCGCAAAGCGAGACATTGAAGCACCAGACATGGCGGTTGGTTTGTATGAGTGGGCTGTGATCGTTGACCATCAATTAAAAACGGCGTGTATTGTCGGCAGCAATATCGATGAACATCATGATTGGCTGATGCAACAATTGGCTCCGTCAAAACGAACACATGCGCCCTTTGGATTAACCACACCGTGGAAATCCAACATGAGCGAACAGAACTACGCAACGAAATTCGATAGTGTTCAAGAGTACCTGTTATCCGGCGATTGCTATCAGATTAACTTGGCTCAGCGTTTCAATGCCCAATACCAAGGCAGTGAATGGCTAGCCTATGACAAATTGGAACAATACAACTCGGCGCCCTTTTCTGGCTTCATCCGTTTGGCCGACTGCGCAATCATCAGTGTTTCGCCTGAACGATTCTTAGAACTCAATAGTGGCACCATTGAAACAAAACCGATCAAAGGCACACGCCCTCGTTCTGAAGACCCTATGATTGATGATGCCAATGCTCAAGACTTAGCGGCAGCAGAAAAAGATCAGGCAGAAAACCTGATGATCGTCGACCTACTGCGCAATGACATCGGTAGAGTCGCAAAGCCAGGCTCGGTTCACGTCCCTAAATTGTTTGAGATTGAAAGTTTCCCTGCCGTTCACCACTTGGTCAGCACCATTAGAGCAGAATTGGATGTTCAGTACTCAGCGACTGACTTATTGAGAGCCTGTTTCCCTGGTGGCTCGATTACCGGCGCTCCGAAAGTTCGTGCAATGCAGATCATTGAAGAGTTAGAACCGCATCGACGTTCAGCGTACTGCGGCAGTATTGGCTACATCAGCCGAAATGGCAGAATGGACACCAGCATTACTATTCGTACGTTAGTGGCAGAGAACAATACGCTTTATGCATGGGCTGGCGGTGGTGTGGTATTTGATAGTGATTGCGCTTCTGAGTACCAAGAGACGTTGGATAAACTAAGTCGTATCCTACCTGTGCTTGAGGAATGTTAAGCATAACGTCATTAACTGACAGTTTCGCGTCTTAACGGCCAGCGAAAGCTCTATATAAGAAGAAGCCGAAATAAAAAAACCGAAGAATCGTAAGATCACTTCGGTTTTTTAGTCTCTGTGCCAGAGCATGTGAATGACCACTTTCTAACTAGCGAGGCTTAATTGACAAGCTCTAGGTTACTTTAGTTAACAAGCTCTAAGCTACTTTAGCTAACAAGCGCTAAGTTACTTTCGCAGGCGCAACACCCCACTTCTTGAGCATTTCTTTAAGATCGTTGGCTGTGTAAGGCTTACTAAGAATGTCATCCATTCCGCACTGAATACAACGTTCTCGTTCTTCCAGCGTCGTTCCGGCGGTGAGTGCCACAATAGATTTAACGTACCCCTTATCTCTAAGTTTCTCTGTCGCTTCAAATCCGTCCATGACGGGCATTCTGCAATCCATGAAAACAATGTCGTATTCATTATCTGAAGCAAGCTCAAAAGCTTCTACACCATTGCTCGCGGTAGCAGGTTCAATCTCATGTTTACGTAACATTTGTTGGATGATGATCTGGTTCATCTTAATATCATCAACCACCAGCACTTTAAGCAGTGACAATTCGACTTCAGATTCAAAGCCTCTGGCGACACTATCACTCTCTGCTGGTACATCGACAACCTGAAGAGGAATCGAGATGGTAAACGTAGTGCCTGAGCCAACAACACTGGTCACCCCAATCACGCCATTCATCAAAGCCACCAGCTTGCGACAAATCGCTAAGCCAAGCCCAGTGCCCTCATAATTTCGGCTACTTGAGTTGTCAGCTTGTGTGAAAGGTTCAAACAGCGTCTTATGTGCAGATTCGGCAATGCCTACCCCAGTATCTTCCACTGAGAATACAAACTGGTTTTTCTCCCACTCAATATCGACATTGACGTGCCCCTCTTCTGTAAATTTGATCGCATTACCGATTAAGTTTACAAACAGTTGCGTGATACGTTCTAAATCGCCTTGGAAATGAGAAGGTACGTTAGATGCGACACTGATATTAAATTCGATCTGCTTCTCAATCGCGCGATTGACGAAGATACTTTCAATCGTGTTTCTCAAATCACGTAGGGCAAATTTCTTTGGAATAAGCTCCAACATCCCTGCATTGATTTTGCTGTAATCCAATAGATCATTAATGATGGTTCGGAGAAACTCTCCAGATTGGCTCAGGTTGTTCACTATCTCACGCTGAGAGCTATTCAGTTCGGTATCACTGATCAACTCGGCACTGCCTAGTAAGCCATTAAGTGGAGTTCTTAACTCATGGTTAATCATCGCCACAAAATCACGCGTTGCCCTTTCGGACTCTTCCGCTCGTTTACGTGATTCAATATTTCGGTTGATTGCTAGTTGATGGGTTAAGGCACTGCAGATAAGGTCCGTGACCAACAACAGTTGGCTTTGGATAAACTCGTAGTCTTGGTCTAACAATCTGACTCTGACGATTAACGCACCAACTATGACTTTTTCAACCTCTAAGGGCACGGTCAGTAGGTTGTCTTGCCAATGAGGTTCTTGAATGTCTTGCTCTAACACCTCGACAGTCTCATCGCCATAATCATAGGTCTGTAACTGAGGGATGAGCTTGGGAGGTAGAATCAAACGACTGGCTTCGATTAAGTAACTGTTAGTCACGTTGGTCGTTAGTTCAGATAACATGACATCATCGAGATCATTTCTTAGAAACGCGCGCCCAAAATCAATCAACAGGTTGTCGATTTGTTCTTGGAATTCAATGCGGCGTATATTCGCGTTGGAGCGCTTTTCTAACTGACGCAAAGCAAGCTCAAGTTGTTGGTTAGCCTCGAACAGTTCGAGGCTCTTCTGTTCCAACAATCCTTCAGCCGCTTTTCTTGCCGCGATTTGACGCTTAAGCTTCTTCTCTAGGGCAGATGCCAGATCCATATTACTTTTCTACTTTGAGATTAAACCTAACCACGCTCTGGTCATCATTTTGTGGCGTCATCTCCACCGCAATAGATTCACCGTGGTATTCAGCGCACCCTTCGATAAGCCCTAAACAAACATGAGACATACATCTTGCGCTTTTGTAGTCAAAAACAAGTTGTGCTTCGGTCGTGGTGATAAAACTGAATTCAGGTGGCTCAGCATCTGGATAAAGCTTCTTCACTTCAACGTGAATGTAGCGCTCTACGTGCTGAATAAATTGAAAGGTGGTATTGCTGTGAGCAAGGCTCGCTTTATTCGGCAATGAGGCTAATAAGTTCTTAAATACGGACTGCCCGAAAACGCGTTGCAAGCTTGCTGCATCTATATCGGTTTTTTTGCTCAGATTAATGATGAGTTTAACCAGATCTTTGTGGTCGTAACTTCCGACAGATGTGTAGATCCCTTCATCTTCTGACATCTCTAGAACTTCTTCCAAAAGCTCTAACCCAAACTTGTCTTCAACAAGCTCTAAAAATTCGGTGAATATGATTCCTTTCATCTCATACCTTTTCTTCTATTTCTTTTTAGAATGGTTCACTAAGTCATTGTTATCAAATTCTTAAACGAAAAATCTACGCTTCGTAACCCAATTTTATGACATGGGTAACGCTTACTCGCAGATGTGTACATATTGAATATAGCAAAAACAAGCATTTTAAGGATGTCAGTCACTACGTGGCCCTTAATTACGCCTAGTTAATCGCTAAACTAAAAGTAAGTAAATGAAGACACACTCAAAATTGGTAATCAGCCCACGGTTATGTCTATACTTAAAATCATAATAATCAATATATTGGCTTGATATGAATAAAGAAAACTTCCTTCAGCAATTCCAACTTAACCCTACCGTTGGCTATCACCCAGAGTCAGTAGAGCGTGTTTCGCACATCAGTGGCGAGCAATTACGTAAAGCGGCAGTGGTGGTAGGTTTAGTTGAAAGAGAAGATGGTTTACATGTCATTTTTACTAAAAGAGCGGCTCATTTAAAGCATCACCCCGGCCAAGTCAGCTTTCCTGGTGGTAAACACGAACTTTCTGACCCTTCTATGCAATTCACTGCACTCAGAGAGCTCCATGAGGAGGTGGGAATTCGATCGGATCAAGTTAAAATTGTTGGGCAATTACCCGCATTGAGTACTATTAGTAAATTTTCTGTGACGCCGATTGTTGCCATGGTCGATCCTGACTATAAAGCCATCATTGATGAGAACGAAGTTGCCTCAATTTTTGAGGTGCCCGCTACCTATGTTTTAGACCAAGCCAAGTTACACAGCCACACTGTTAACTTTAAACAAATCAAGCATCGTGTTTTTGCGATGCCCTTCCAAGAGCACCTAATTTGGGGCGTTACGGCGCAAATCATCCAATCATTGCAGCAACATGTAGTGCAACGAATTACATAGCAACTACGTTTTGTTTAATCTCTGTTAACAAAATCCAGACTTTCTATGGAACAGATTTATTAATGCAATTTTACGCAAACGTTTCCCTGGTATAAATCTATACAACCCCGCCTTTCGCATAAATAAAACTAATACCAAGCATAAACATAAATCACCTGTGGCACGCTATTTTCGTGATCAAAAATCCGTTTTTCGCATATCATGTGACACGCCGTTTCATTACATGATTTAGATCTATTTTTTGCAGAAGAAAATTCTGCAGAATTAGCCCCGACTTATTTCCTGTTCCCAAAAAATGAGTAATTTAACATGAACACAACAACTTCTTCGGCAAATGCCGTTAAAGATTCAAGCAAGTTTAACTATAAAGATTTTACCTGGTGTTTATCACTATTCGGTACAGCAGTTGGTGCTGGCGTACTATTCCTTCCAATCAAAGCTGGTGCGGGTGGTTTTTGGCCATTAGTTATCCTAGCTCTAATTGCGGCACCAATGACTTGGTTCGCACACAAATCTCTAGCTCGTTTCGTACTGTCTGCAAAAAACCCTGAAGCTGACATTACAGATACAGTAGAAGAACACTTCGGTAAGACTGGCGCAAACCTTATTACTTTCGCTTACTTTTTCGCTATCTACCCAATCGTTCTGATTTACGGTGTTGGTATCACAAACACTGTTGATTCTTTCCTAGTAAACCAAATGGGTATGGAATCTATTCCTCGTCCTCTTCTTTCTGGTGCACTTATCCTTGCTATGACTACAGGTGTTGTATTCGGTAAAGATCTGATGCTGAAAGCGACTTCAGCAATGGTTTACCCACTAGTATTCATCCTACTAGCACTGTCTTTCTACCTAGTTCCGGATTGGAACACTTCAATGATGGAAGTAACACCTGAATGGTCAACAATGCCTTCTGTTATCTGGCTTGCAATTCCAATCATCGTGTTCTCTTTCAACCACAGCCCAATCATTTCACAGTTCTCTAAAGAGCAACGTCGTGTATACGGTGAAAACGCAGTTAAGAAAACTGACGCGATCACTGGCGGCGCAGCAATGATGCTGATGGGTTTTGTAATGTTCTTCGTATTCTCTGTAGTTCTTTCTCTATCTCCAGAGCAACTAGCAACAGCACAAGCACAGAACATCTCTGTTCTTTCTTACCTAGCAAACGTACATGAGTCTCCACTTATCTCTTACATGGGTCCTCTAGTAGCGTTCGCAGCGATTACTTCTAGCTACTTCGGTCACTTCCTAGGTGCTCACGAAGGTCTTGTTGGTCTAATCAAGTCTCGCTCTGGTTCTTCAATCTCTAAGATTGAAAAAGCATCTCTAGCGTTCATCGTTGTTACAACTTGGATTGTTGCGGTAGTTAACCCAAGTATCCTAGGTATGATTGAAACAATGGGTGCTCCAATGATTGCAGCTATCCTGTTCCTAATGCCTGTGTTCGCGATGCAGAAAGTACCAGCTATGGCTAAGTACAAAACTTCAGCACCTGTGCAAATCTTTACAGCTTTATGTGGTCTAGCGGCTATTAGTTCTGTAATCTACGGCGCTCTTTAATCTCAAGCCCTTTTTATAAGATGGCATCCATCTTATATCGCGAGATTAGACAAAAAATATAATGATAATAAATGAGCCTCCCTACTCCCCTTGGGAGGCTCTCTTTTTGAGGTAATCGCTATGATTAGTGTATTTGATATCTATAAAATCGGTGTTGGTCCATCGAGCTCACACACAGTTGGACCAATGAAAGCGGGTAAAGAATTTATTGATGACCTACGTTCAATGGGAAAATTGCGCGACATCACTAAAATCACCGTGGACGTATATGGATCACTATCACTGACAGGGAAAGGTCACCACACAGATATCGCAATCATCATGGGTCTTGCTGGCAATACTCCTGAGCGTGTTGATATCGATTCTATTGCTGGCTTCATTGCTCGCGTAGAAGAAACTGAGCGCCTTCCTGTTGGCATGCACTGTCATACAGTATCGTTCCCACGCGATGGCGGTATGAACTTCCACACTAGCAACCTTTCTCTACACGAGAACGGCATGAGCATTCATGCATGGGTTGGTGACGAAGTTGCATACTCAAAAACGTACTACTCAATTGGTGGCGGTTTCATCGTTGACGAAGAGAACTTCGGCAAAGAAGAAGAAAACCCAATCAAAGCACCTTACGAATTCACAACAGCTGAAGAGCTGGTTAATCAGTGCAAAGAAAGCGGTCTTTCTATCAGTACACTGGTTATGAAAAACCAAGCAGCGTTCCACTCAGACGAAGAGTCTCGCACTTACTTCGCTAACATCTGGAAAACTATGCGTGAGTGTATGGATCGCGGTATGAATACTGAAGGTATCCTGCCTGGTCCACTACGTGTTCCTCGCCGTGCAGCAGCACTTCGCCAACAGCTAATGACTTCAGAAAAAACAACCAATGATCCAATGTCGGTTGTTGACTGGGTAAACATGTTTGCTTTCGCAGTAAACGAAGAAAATGCAGCTGGCGGCCGTGTAGTAACGGCACCAACAAACGGCGCATGTGGCATCATCCCTGCTGTATTGGCTTACTACGATAAGTTCATCCAAACAGTGACAGAGAAAGATTACATCCGTTACTTCGCAGCTTCTGGCGCGATCGGTGGTCTTTACAAGCGTAACGCTTCAATCTCTGGTGCTGAAGTTGGCTGTCAGGGTGAAGTTGGTGTGGCATGCTCTATGGCTGCTGCTGGTCTTGCTGAGCTTATGGGTGGTAGCCCTGAGCAAGTATGTATGGCTGCAGAAATCGGCATGGAGCACAACCTAGGTCTAACATGTGACCCAGTTGCTGGCCAAGTACAAGTACCATGTATCGAGCGTAACGGTATTGCTGCAGTTAAAGCAATCAACTCGACTCGTATGGCACTTCGTCGTTCTTCTGCTCCTACTGTTTCTCTAGATAAAGTTATCGAAACAATGCTAGAAACAGGTAAAGACATGAACGCTAAATACCGTGAGACTTCTCAAGGTGGTTTGGCTGTTAAGGTTGTTTGTTGATAGCCTTTGAATCAATCTGTTTATGATCAGCAGATAATAAAAAGGAACGCCGATGCGTTCCTTTTTTGTATCTGAATTCCGGCCACTTATATCTAAGATGCTCGATTCGCATCTTAGATAATGGACCAAAGAACTAGATCACTTGTGAGATAAGCAGGAAGCAACCAAACAGCAGTGAGAACAACATCATTGCGCTGCCACCTTCTGCTCGGTATCGGTCATCAGCAACTTTCATGAAACGCTGTTTGTGGACCATAACCAGAGGAACAAACACCGCTAGGAACACCAAGATGATACCTGCGTAATTCAGTACTTGTAGGAACTTGTCTGCCGCAAGCAATGAACCAGCCAACGGCAAGATAAAGCTAATGCAGTACGTTACCGCTGTATTTTGGTTGAACATGTCTTTGTTCTGGTTGAACAACGCCATCGCCACACCAAAGAAAGAGGTCAACAACGCCAAGCCCGTGAAGGTAGACAGAGCGTTACCCACCCAAGGAGACTGAGCCTCAAACGCCGCCATCAAATCTGATACGTTCTCAAAGCTTCTGAATTGCTCTTCACTCAAGTTGCCCACTACCGCAAACAACCAACACAAGTAACACACTAATGGGATCAGAGAACCGATGATCACCATGTTACGCAGCTGTTTGTCTGTCGCTTCGTGGTTGTAAGAAACCAAGGTTGGAATCACCACCATAAAGCCAAAGCTCGTAAACAGGATGGCACTGGTTTTGATTAGGTCAACGTGGTCATGGCTGGTTACCTGCATCAAGTTTTCTTGAGTCATGCTCGGCGCTAAGAAGGCCATGGTTGCAAACAAACTAGCAAGCATCACGAAGAACAATGCTCGATTGAGCTTATCAATCACACCAGTACCACTTGCGACTACTGCGCCAGCAAGCAAGGTAAACACGGTTTGGCTGGTAGTCGCGGTAATTTCGACGCCAAAGTTAGACAGTAACTTACTCAGCAAGTCACCTGCGCCCAGAATGTAAGCCATTAATAGGCAAATCAACAACGCGTATAGCAAGCCGTTGGTAAGCAACTGACCTTGTTTACCCAAGGTTTTTCGGGCAATAGAGTTTAATCCTAGACCGCCACCCGCTTTGATGGTCGCTTCTAGAAGTAGTAATGCTGCGTAAGTCGTACCGAAGCAGATCAGTACCATAAGCAGTGTGCCGTAAAGCAATCCGAATTGAGCTAATACCATTGGGATCGCAAGCATACCAGCACCGAGAGCGGTACCAGCGATAATTAGGGAGCTACCCATCATTTTAATATTCATTGTTTTTAACTTATTTGTTTAGTTTTTATAGATGTGATTCTTCGTTCATCGAGCGGATGACAAAGGAGTTCAGATAGAAATAAAGTTATAAAACGAATAACAATAGGAGCGATAAGCGGTAAAGAAGCGTGCAGAGACGTTGTCGAACAGGGCGTTCAAAGGGGAGCTTGTCTTAAAAGAGGTAAAACGAGAAGCGTGAGTAAGCATTAACTGATGTGGTGAACCTTCCGTAGGTTCAATAATCGGTGATGTAATCTTGAATTTCATGTATGTGTCCAATAAGTCACATTCCATAGTATTTGAAGCAGCGTATCCGTTGCTGCCCTACCTCTATCATAGAGGTCTTTTCATCTTATCGAATGAGCCTCGAAACACAACGCTATAACCACAATTTTTGCTATTAAATTGAACAAAACAACCATTTGGATATAAATTGACCACTAAGTCGTCTAAAACAATAGTCTTTATTGATAAAAGACAAGCGGACAAATACATCGAGCTAATTAACAACCTAGGCTTTTCTAATTATCAGCACAATCAAAACTCGATGCTGCACTTCAATTTTCCCAAAACAACAGTCTGTTTTAAGAACAGCGAGGAGCTTGAAGCGCGTTCCATTTCAACATCAGACACGACACAAACTCGCTACATCACAGAAACATAACCACAACCGGAGTGTGGTCACACAATTCGTTATACCCCATAGGTGGTAGGAATTCTTACTAGTACAGTATTTGCGTCATTATAATTAATAAAAACAAACACCTTATGCGCTCAACAATCACCTTTAAAATCCTAGTGGCCCTCGCCATCGTGTTCACCTTTTTGCTGGCAATATCGACCTATTTCCAATATTCGCAACAAAAGCAACTTGTAAACTCAGTGTTAAGTGAGCAGCTTCACGACAAAGCAAGTAACTACTTCGATAGCCTCAATATGATGATGCTCACCGGCACCATGGCACAAAAAGAGACCCTTCGTCAGAAAGCACTGGCTCAAGAAGGCATTGAAGACGTTCGTGTTTTACGCGCCGACGCTGTCAGCAAGTTATATGGCCCAGGTAATGACAACCAAACACCGGTTGACGATATTGATAAACGAGCGCTAGCGGGCGAAACCGTTATCGAACCTTTTTCTGCTGATTGGGGCAAAGGCTTGGTTATTGCTCTGCCAATGAAGTCGAGTGAAGATTACCGAGGAACCAATTGTGTCGCCTGTCATATGGCACCAGAAGGTGAAGTGTTGGGTGCGATTCGTCTCGAATATAACCTCAACCATGTTAACTCGCTGATTAACACTCAAACCATGGCTGCTATTGGCATTATGGCAGTGATCTCGTTTGCCGGATTTGTCCTTACGATGGGATTAATTCGTAAGATTATCGTGCGCCCGCTGCAACAGACTTCTCGCTTTATGACCCAAGTCAGCAACGATAAAAACCTATCCACTCGCCTGCCGGAACAAAGCAAGGATGAGATTGGCACGCTGGCTAACTCCATCAACTCGTTCATGGGAACCGTATCTGACAGCTTAGAAAAGGTACAAAGCACCTCGCACAAGTTAAATGCGTCTGCCAACCAACTGACTAGTGTCGCGCAAATTACCGAGCAAGCCGCCAGCGACCAGCAAAGCGAAACCGCAGAAGTGCAACACAATGTCGAAGGAATACAGGCACAGCAAGTCAATGTAGAACAAGCGACTTTAACAGCTTCAGAGCTTATCAATCACACCGCTGATGTGGCGTGTAAGAGTGCCAACCAAGCACACGAAGCAAGCAGTGAGATAAAAAACCTCGTTAGCAGCATAGAAGAAGTGAAACACAAAATACTGACACTCAATGAGCAAACCGGAGAGGTCTCTTCAATATTGAGTGTGATTCGTGGCATTGCTGACCAAACCAATCTTCTGGCCTTGAATGCAGCAATTGAAGCAGCTCGTGCGGGAGAACAAGGTCGTGGGTTTGCGGTGGTGGCTGATGAAGTTCGCCATCTTGCATCACGAACCGCTGAAGCAACAGGCAGTATTGAGTCAATCATTCATCAGTTCCAGCAAGGCAGCGAAGAGTCGCTGACTTCTGCCGATCGCGTTTGCGAACAAGCCCATCAAAGCTCAACCGATATCGACGCACTTTCAATTGAAATGAATGGTGTGGTCGAAGAGATGAAACAGGTGCTGGCTCACGCACAGAATATTCAGCAGCAAACGCAATCCACCACACAAGCGACTCAAGATGTTCAACAAAAGGTTGAAACCATCACCTCTCACGCCAACAACACGTCGCAATCCGCGGCTGAAACTCGCAACATCAGCAATGACTTAGAAGAGCTATCTGATCATCTTGAATCGCTGATTAATCAGTTTACTTTGTCGAGTACAAAGAAGAAGTCATAGATCGCCAACAAAAAAGCGCTCAACAATGAGCGCTTTAACTTCATAACAATGTCTAGTTCAGGCTTTCAGGCTTTAAAAGTACCTTAAACCAAAATTAGTGCGTAATGGAAACCGCGGTTAAGTCTTTATGCTTGTGATACATCGCGTGTTTGACTATCAGGTTCGCAATCACGCTATTCATTCCTGACACTTCAACGTAAGCCCCTTTTTTACGGAACTTGAACACAACCTTATCAAGCGCCTCGACCGAGGTATTATCTAAGAATGACGCATCCGATATATCGATGGTCACTAAAGAGGTCGCGTTGTCATAATCAAATAAGTCGACAAACGCATCTGACGAAGCAAAGAAGACATGGCCGTTTACTCGGTGAATGGTGTGCATTTCGTTTGTCACGACTTCATCGGATATAAACACCATGGATTTGCTGGCATGTGCATAAAACAGAGCCGACAGCACCACGCCAACCGCAACACCTATTGCTAAATTATGAGTAAACACCACCACCGCCACGGTTGCTAGCATGGTTACATTGGTTGGCAGTGTGTGATCTTTAAGCTCAACAATGGAACGCCATGAGAATGTGCCGATAGAAACCATGATCATCACAGACACTAAAGCGGCCATCGGTATCAGCTTCAACCAATCAGAAACAAACACCACCATTAGCAACAAAACCACCCCAGCGATCATGCTGGACAATCGGGTTAAGCCACCTGATTTGATGTTAATGATCGACTGACCGATCATTGCGCAGCCCGCCATTCCACCAAAAAGGGAAGCCACGATGTTCGCAACGCCCTGCCCTTTACACTCATTGTTTTTATTGCTTTCAGTATCAGTCAGGTCATCGACTATGGTCGCTGTCATCAAGGATTCCAACAAGCCAACCAGAGACAGAGCAATCGAATATGACAGGATGGTTGCAAGCGTCTCAAACGTGAATGGAATATTAGGAATCAAGAACACAGGCAGTGAATCGGGAAGCTTGCCCATATCGCCAATCGTTCTCACATCTAAGCCGAAGAGCAAACTAATGATTGTCAGGGTAACAATCGCGACCAGTGGAGAAGGTATTGCGCGACCAAACTTGGGGAAATAAGGAAGCAGATAAATGATCGCCAAACCCAAAGCGACTAACACGTAAACGCTTGAAGGGACGTTGATTAATTCAGGAAGTTGGGCCATGAAAATTAGAATGGCGAGCGCGTTAACAAATCCAGTAATCACCGATTTGGAAACGAAATTCATCAGGTTACCAAGCTTGAGATAACCAGCTGCGATCTGAATGACGCCAGCTAGAAATGAAGCGGCGAGTAGATATTCTAGTCCGTGCTCTCTCACTAAAGTGACCATTAGTAGCGCCATAGCGCCTGTTGCACCGGAAATCATTCCCGGACGACTGCCAACCAAAGAAGTGACGACACAAATACAGAACGAGGCATAGAGCCCTACTTTAGGGTCAACGCCTGCAATAATTGAAAATGCGATGGCTTCAGGGATCAATGCGAGTGCAACCACAATCCCAGATAATGAATCTCCTTTAACGTTTGATAACCAGTGTTTTTTTAAATAATTAAGCATGTAATTCTCTTTTACTTGTACAGCCAGTCCTGCCTTGTTGAGACATAATTTGATCGACTGTTTTTCTTGAATGAGCGAGCGCTCGAAAAGTGCGGGTGTAGAGAGAATGCAGGGGTTAAGGCGGCGTAATTAACACGTAGATATTAAACTCCTCTTGTTGCTTTAGTGGGAAATTAAGAAGGTGATCAAGTCCAAAATGACTGAATCCGCGCCAATGTAGAGTGAGTCTCAACACAATCACACTCCCATTATTGAAAACAAAGGTTTCGATTACGCCATGCTCGTTCAGCAGCTCACATAGGGTGAAAGGTAAGGCTGACGCTAAGATCGAACAAAAAACACACCCTCAAGCCTATTTATCGTCAGTAGACACAATATTTCTTTCACCAAGCAAGAATAAAGGTTGAAGCTGTCGGTATGACAGGTAATATGTTCAATCGATTTAAAAAGTTTATACAACTTAATGTTTCGGCTAATTATTGTGCAAATGTATATTTATTTGCAGCAATGCCAGAGACTTTGAGTTGAATTTGTCCCTCAATGGAGAATGAAATCAACATGACTTACGCGCCTGTAACAGACGTACTTGGCGGCAAGCTAGCGGTAGACAGTGAAGTAACTGTTCGCGGCTGGATCCGTTCACGTCGTGATTCCAAAGCTGGAATCTCTTTCCTTGCCATTTATGACGGCTCTTGTTTCGACCCGATTCAGGCCGTGGTTCCTAATAATCTTAATAATTACGAAAACGAAGTATTAAAGCTAACAACTGGCTGCTCTGTTGAAGTAACGGGTAAGATTGTTGAGTCTCCTGCGAAAGGTCAAGACTTCGAACTAGCAGCAACTGACGTTAAAGTTGTAGGCTGGGTTGAAGACGCTGACACTTACCCAATGGCTAAGACGCGTCACTCTATCGAGTACCTTCGTGAAGTTGCTCACCTACGTCCACGTACAAACGTGATTGGCGCAGTAGCACGTGTACGTAACTGTCTATCTCAAGCGATTCACCGTTTCTACCACGAGCAAGGTTTCTTCTGGACTTCTGCTCCGCTTATTACTGCATCTGATGCAGAAGGCGCTGGTGAAATGTTCCGTGTTTCTACGCTAGACATGGAAAACCTACCACGCACTGAAAAAGGCGACGTAGACTTCAACGAAGATTTTTTCGGTAAAGAGACGTTCCTAACAGTATCTGGCCAACTTAATGCTGAAGCTTATGCTTGTGCACTAAGCAAGGTTTACACGTTCGGTCCTACGTTCCGTGCTGAAAACTCAAACACAAGCCGCCACCTAGCTGAGTTCTGGATGGTTGAGCCTGAAGTTGCGTTTGCAGACCTTAACGATGTAGCGAAACTGGCTGAAGACATGCTTAAGTACGTTTTCGCTGCTGTTCTTGAAGAGCGCCGCGACGACCTTGAATTCTTCGCTTCTCGCATCGACAAGCAAGCAATTACTCGTCTAGAGCAATTCGTTGACGCTGACTTCGCACAAGTTGACTACACTGACGCAATCCAAATCCTACTAGACTCTGGTAAGAAATTTGAGTTTGACGTTGAGTGGGGCATCGACATGTCTTCTGAGCATGAGCGTTACCTAGCTGAAGAGCACTTCAAAGCACCTGTTATCGTTAAGAACTACCCGAAAGACATCAAAGCTTTCTACATGCGCTTAAACGACGACGGCAAAACAGTTGCAGCAATGGACGTACTTGCACCAGGCATCGGTGAAATCATCGGTGGTGCACAACGTGAAGAGCGTCTAGACATTCTAGACGAGCGTATGATTGCTATGGGTATCGACCCTGAGCACATGAGCTGGTACCGCGACCTACGTAAATACGGTACAGTGCCACACGCTGGTTTCGGTCTTGGTTTCGAGCGTCTAGTATCTTACGTAACAGGTATGGGTAACGTTCGTGACGTGATTCCATTCCCACGTACACCACGCTCTGCAAACTTCTAATTCGAAACCTATTCGATATTAAAAGTTAAGAACAAACAAAAACCTCCGCACTTGCGGAGGTTTTTTTATGTTCGGAATAAAACGAGTCCAGATGCTTCTGCGTGCCACTATCTGAGACTCATTATTTCAAAAGCTAATCCACATCTTGGTCGATAGCGTATTTTATTGCAAGACCGCAAATTGCCATCATAACGAATGGGATCGCGGCAGTGGTGTATTCCGCCCACGCCATATCAGCGAATGCTTTTGCCAGCAGTACGTGGCCGAGAATAAGCAGAAGCGCACACACAATAGCGACAATAATCAGCTTAACTTCATTTCCCATAGTCATTTTCAACATAACGGTATCTCCAATATTTGGTCTACCGTTATTGAATCACAACTCTTTGGTCAATTAGGCGTACAGTTACCCCACAAACAACCCGTACAGTTGGAATGATTGTCTTTTTTATGAGGGACTTAAGGTTTTACGAGTGCGTAAGTTGATGTGCCAGTTTGCCAAGCCAGATGAGCGCCTGTTCTTTCTCTTCTGTCAGTTCATAAGAGAAGTTCAATCGTATCGCGTTATCCACTCTGCCATGCTCACTAAACAGATCGCCAGATGCAACGCTAATGCCTTGCTCGATAGCCAGTTGATGAAACTGTTGGCTGTCGAATTTTTCAGAAAAGCGAATCCATATCAAGTAGCCACCAGCCGGCTCTTCAATCTCTATTGAATGCGGAAAGTACTGCTTAATGACATCGATAAATCGCTCTTTCCTGACGACAAGGTTTTTACGCAGTTTACGAAGGTGATTGTCGTAGCTTTCATGCGTTAAGAAATGAGCGACACCAAGTTGAACAGGAGCGCTACTCGATAACGTAGAAAGAAGCTGTAACTTTTGAATCGCGTCGTTAAAACGCGTGTTCACAACCCACCCTACTCGATAACCAGGACACAAACTTTTTGAATACGACCCACAAAGCAAGACGGAATCGGTCTTATCGAAGGCCTTTAGTGGCTTCGGCTTATTCCCTTCGTAATAAAGATCGCCATACACGTCATCTTCAATAATGTAGGTTCCATGCTGTTCTGCAATCTCTACCACACGGCGCTTTGCCTGTTCCGACAAACTGGTTCCCGTTGGGTTTTGAAAAGTCGTCATCAGCCAACACGCTTTAACATCTTGGTTTTGTAGCGCGTTTTCAAACTGCTCTATATTCAACCCATTGATTGGGCAAACGTCCACTTCGATAGGGTTAAGCCCGAGCCTCTCGACAGCCTGCAGAGCACCATAGAAGGCGGGAGACTCAATCACGACGTTATCACCCGACTTGGTGACCGTTTGCAGGCTCAAGTTGAGCGCTTCCATAGCACCCGACGTAATCACGATGTCTTGATGATTAACCGTGATCCCTTGCTGCAGATAACGCTGTGCGATTTGCCTTCTCAAGGACTCACTGCCCGGTGGTAAATTATTTATCACACTCGCGCCAGTCATCTTCCTACCCGCGCTGGCAAGGTTTCGAGTCAAGGTAGGTAACGGGAAAAGGTCGGGATCTGGGAATGCAGAGCCGAAAGGAATCACACCTTCGGCTGAACTCGACTTCAAGAAATCAAATAAGCGGTCATTAATGGCTTTCTTTTCACTAACGAGTGGCTGTGCGTAGTCAACGCCGTCCAGCCTTGGCGCTACAAAGTAGCCCGACTGAGGTTTAGCGATGATCCACCCTTCGCTTTCTAGCAACTGGTAGGCTTGTAAGACAGTACTATTGCTGACGTTGTAATTTCGACAACTCATGCGTACCGAAGGGATCTTCTCTCCGGATCGCCACGTATTGTTGGCTATCTGAGTTCGAATATCCTTTGCAAGCTCTTCATAACGCGCCATCTAATTGTACTACCTAGAGAAATTCTGTGAGCCGGTGATTTTATCACTTACGCCAACAACTATTGCTGCTATCCATATGATCGCACCTAATTTCCACAATAGTGTGAATTGGTTCACAGATAACTTTGTAAGCTTTGCTAAGTTTGTACCCAAGGTAGGAGCTAAGTTGGCTTTCTACCTCAATAATTTGATGTAACCCAAAAACATGCGAGATAACAATGAAAAAAATAGAAGCAGACCAATTAAGTTATAAAGGAGAGTCAAACGGTGTTCACAGTTGGACAACACCGAGCGGTCAGCCATATTACTGGCACCCAGATTGGCTCCATATTGCTGAAGATGCGACAGGCTCACATCCAAAGCAAAAGATCGATGTCGAACAAGACCAAGCACCAACGGAAAAACACGCGGTGTCTGCTATTCTGAAACACATCAACCAATGGGCTGCAGACAAACTAGCGTCTCACCCTGAGATTGAAACCGGCTCAATCGAAGCTGAAATCAATCTCAAAAAGTAACGGGTTAAAGTAGATAGCGAACTCAATCACGCGCGATCCTAACCCAATACACAGACTGAATAGCCTCGACCCTCGACCGGGGCTATTCAAGTATCTTCATAAAAATGCTGCAATAACCCCCACCTAGCTAACAAATCTCTAACACAAACCAGTTTCTTGTATCAATCCACGAAAGCTATCGATAGAATTTCCGGTCTTATTCACGTCAGTTATGCTAATCATTCGCAATTCTAAAGTCGTGAATCAATGAATGCGTAAATCTAATAAGAATGAGAACAAAGGCTTACCGATGGATACTTCAAATTACAATCAATCGCTAACGACTAAGTTATACGTCATTGCTGGCGTGCTGTTTGGCACCTATGGCAGTCGGGTGTGCCCTATGCTCGATAGCTTAACGACGTTAGAGATTTTCACACAAGTCAGTATTGTGTTTATCTTATTATGGCTCGCACGTCGTTACCCATTGGCGCAACATACCTTGGTCAAGCAAGGCCGATTCACGCAACTCGATACCCTGCTATTTTTTGCTGCAAGTGTGCCTTTCGCGCTCTACTACAACTTAAGCTATGAATTCACCATAGATAGTAATTTGAAGGTGCTGTTTGGCATGAGTCTATTCGGCTTCTTTACCGGAACCATTCTTCAATTGAATGCCAAGCTCAGCCAAATGGATAAAATGGAGACGACTGGACAATTCGACTTCCAACTGGTTGGTGAAAGAAGTTCACTGGTCAAGCAGATGATAGGCTTGGTTATCGTGCTTCTGGTAACACTGACGACTATGTTGACGATGATTGCCGTTAAAGACATCTTCTGGTTAGAACACAACCCTGACCGCTTATTGGATGGCACCGGCAAGATCAGCGTGATCAAAGAGTTTATTTATTTGGCTGTGGTACTGGGTGGCTACGCGATAACCATCATGACGCTTTGGAGTAAGCTAATTAAGCGTATTCTCCTAAGCCAAGAGCACGCATTAAACAAAGTCACCAATGGCGAGCAAGGCGTTCGCTTACCTATTTTCGGCTACAACGAGCTTGGATCAATGGCATCTATGACCAATACCATGCTTGATAGCCTCGAAACCGCGCAAAACGAAGTCAAAACCACACGTGACGTTGCCATTGTGAGCTTATCGGCATTGGCTGAATCTCGAGACAATGAAACGGGCGCACATATCCTAAGAACTCAAGAGTACGTCAAGGTACTCGCACAAGAGCTCAGCAAATCAGAAACCCACTCAAGCTTGTTAACACCAAACTACATCGAGTTGCTCTACAAATCTGCGCCTTTGCACGACGTAGGCAAAGTCGGTGTGCCTGATAGCGTGTTATTGAAACCGGGTAAATTGACGGACGAAGAGTTTGAGATAATGAAAGGTCACCCCGCGATTGGGGCTGAAGCGTTATCTATTGCAGAAAAGCAGCTGGGAAGTAGCTCTTTCTTAAGAGTTGCAAAGGAGATATCTCTGACTCACCACGAGAAATGGAATGGCAGCGGTTACCCTAATCAGTTGTCTGGTGAAGATATCCCGTTATCTGGCCGTTTAATGGCATTAGCTGATGTTTATGATGCGCTCATCTCGAAGCGAGTCTACAAGCCAGCCTTTACTCATGAACAAGCTAAACAGATCATCTTAGAGGGCAATGGGACGCATTTTGATCCGCAAGTTGTCCAAGCTTTTCTGGTCGTCGAACAAGCGTTTGTTTCAATTGCCGCGACCTACAAAGATGGCAAAAATATCGCAAGTGAACTCGAGCGCGAAAGCTTTATTGCTCAACCAGCGTAATCTATTCAAAAACCACTAACTTCTTGCACCCTATAGGTTAATCCGTAGGGTGTTTTGTTATCAAATACCCTCTTTAGTCAATAAATCTGATTGAAATGGATTTTTTTTAGCCTTTCTGTTCACTTCGTATTGTCTTAAAAATTCCATACAGGTATAACTACCCATAGATACTATCCCCTCTCAATTGACATGGATGAAGATTATGTTTGAAAAAGTGTTAGCTGCTCCCGCCGATCCTATCCTCGGCCTTACTGAAGAGTTTAAAAAAGACTCTCGTGCAGAGAAAATCAACCTTGGTGTTGGCATCTACAAAAATGAAGATGGTCAAACGCCTGTACTTAAAACAGTAAAGAAAGCAGAAGCTGCACTTCTTGAAAACGAAAAAACCAAATCTTACCTAACGATTGAAGGTACGGCGGAATACGGTCTAGCGGTTCAGAAACTTCTTTTTGGTTCAGACGCAGAGATCGTTGCATCTCAACGCGCTAAAACAGCGCAAGCTCCGGGTGGTACAGGTGCACTTCGCGTAGCAGGTGAGTTCATCAAGCGCCAACTAGGCGACGTAAAAATCTGGATCAGTAACCCAACTTGGGCTAACCACAATGGCGTTTTCGCTGCTGCAGGTATCGAAACTGCTCAATACAGCTACTACAACGCTGAAACTAAAGACAAAGACTTCGCTGGCATGGTTGCTGACCTAGAGAAAGCTTCTGAAGGCGATATCGTTCTTCTTCACGGCTGCTGTCACAACCCAACAGGTATCGACCCAACGGCTGAAGAATGGGAAGTTCTGGCTAAACTGGTTGCTGAGAAGAAACTGCTTCCTCTATTCGATTTTGCTTACCAAGGTTTTGCAAAAGGCGTTGAAGAAGATGCTGCTGGCCTACGTATTTTTGCTCAATACAACAAAGAGATCCTTGTTGCTAGCTCGTTCTCTAAGAACTTCGGCTTGTACAACGAGCGTGTTGGTGCATTCACTCTGGTTGCAGAATCTGCAGACGTAGCAACAACAGCATTCTCTCAAGTTAAGAGCATTATCCGCTCTATCTACTCTAACCCACCAGCGCACGGCAGTGCTGTCGTTACTCACATCCTTGGTGATGCTGATCTACGTGCTGAATGGGAAGCAGAAGTAGCAGAAATGCGCGACCGTATCCAAGAGATGCGAGAACTATTCGTAACGGCACTGAAATCAGAAGGTGTTGATGCAGACTTCACATTCATCGAACGTCAAAACGGCATGTTCTCGTTCTCAGGTCTAAGCAAAGAGCAAGTAACTCGCCTAAAAGACGAATTCGCAATCTACATTGTTGGTTCTGGCCGTATCAGTGTTGCTGGTATGACTAAGTCAAACATGGGTCCTCTATGTAAAGGTATCGCTGCGGTTCTTTAATCGAAAAGCGAAACCTGTATTTGCAGACCAATAGATGTGTAAAAGCCAGCAATTAAGCTGGCTTTTTTGTGTCTGTCTCTTTGTATATAAGAGCTATTAGTGCACTTAGCCTTTTCGTTACTGGCTAATACTCTAGGAAAAACTCCACTCCTAGCTCGTGAGTACGCTCGCTACGAATTTTACCTTCACCATCTCGATGTTGATATGACCCACCAATCGCAAACTTATTGGTCACTAGATAACGTAAACCTAAGTGATAGACCTCTTCATCAAACAGGTCACTTCGATTCACTTGCACACTCCCGTTAGCTATCCAACGTTTCGCAAAGCCATAGTTAAGCTCAGCTTTTACCCCTTGGATGAACTCAGTGTCTGAAGATTCAGTTCGGTTGGTGTCATTATCTTCAACCTTACCTTTTGTGATACCAAGCAGGTAGTAAGCCACTATATCTAAATCTTTCTTAATGCTGTAACGGTAACCAACACCTGGCATCAGCGTATCAATTCGAGTTGTGGTGTCATCAGGGTGAATAAAGCGTGCGCTGTAGTCTCCCAGCAACAACCAATCATCCGTCATCGCGTAACTGACGCCTAATCCATACGACGAGGCGTTATTATTACTTCCTGCATCTTCATTTAAACTGCCCGAATGCGCCGTGGCATAAATATGGTCGTAATCTAAAATATCCACCGCGTTAGTGTCCGCCCACAAACTTGGAGAAAACATAAAAACCGCAGATACAAAACTAAGCTTCCACTTCGACATTCCTATCATCCTTAAACTGTCACTCCATTAATTGAAAGGTTAGTCTATCCATAAGACTTTAAAAAGGTTTTAGCTCACAGATTGATTTGTGACGGCAAAATATTATCAAATGTTGTACCATGAAATCATACAAACCAATGGATGATCATTATGGATGCTGAGTTATTAGAGATTCAAAACTTTCTGGCACAATACCCCCCTTTTACAGAACTCCCTGAGGAGATGTTGGCGAAAGTGACCAGTAGCGTGGAAATTTCTTATTACCGCCAAGATACCCCTATCATTCACTTTGGTGATCAAATTCATGACTTATACATCGTTCGAAGTGGCGAAGTCGAAGTCTACCGTCGTAAAGGCGAACTCTATAACCGCCTTGATGAAGGCCACTTGTTCGGGCAAATGGGTCTACTGACCAACAACAAGGTTCGTTTCCCAGTAAAAGCGACCGAAGATACTCTTCTCTACTGCATTCCTGAGCCAATTTTCCAAGAGCTCTACGACAACTACGACTCCTTTGCAGATTTCGTAGAAGTAGAAGACAACGCCCGTCTTCGCCAAGCAAACTCAAGTAATAACGATGCCAACGATCTCACGACATCCAAGGTAAAAACGCTACTGACTAGCGAAGCGCCGATGATCGAGAAGACTCGTACGATACAACAAGCCGCGACTATGATGGCCGAAGACAATGTCTCTTCCCTGCTGATCATTGATCCAGAAATCGTTGAAGATGATGAAGATGACTCAACACCCGTGATTGGCATCATCACCGACCGAGATTTATGTACTCGCGTTTTAGCTGAAGGGCTTGACCCATCGGATGAAGTCTCTAGCGTAATGACACCTGAGGTTATCTCTCTCGATCACAATGCTTACGTATACGAAGCTATGATGACCATGCTTCGCTATAACGTGCATCATTTACCAGTGCTTAAAGATAAGAAGCCGATTGGTATTATCGAAGCGACCGATATTGTTCGTTATGAGTCTCAAAACTCGCTGTTATTGGTAAGTAGTATCTTCCAGCAACAAAGTATCGAAGATCTGAAGGTACTTTCCGAGCAAGTAAAAGACAGCTTTGTGCGCTTAGTTAACGAAGATGCCAACGCCCACATGGTGGGTACTGCAATGTCGGTAATTGGTCGTAGCTTTAAGCAGCGAATTATCGAACTGGGCGAAGAGAAATTGGGCAAGTCGCCTATTCCTTACTGTTTCCTCGCACTGGGCTCTATGGGGCGTGATGAGCAGCTGCTGGTTACCGACCAAGATAACGCAATCATTCTTGATGATACCTACGACGAGAAAAAGCACGGTAAATACTTTGAGGAGCTGTCGACCTTTATTTGTGATGGCTTAGATCAGTGTGGCTATGTGTATTGTACTGGCGATATCATGGCGACTAACCCAACGTGGCGTATGACTCGTCGACAATGGGAAGAGTGCTTTGCCGATTGGATTGATGATCCAAACCCGAAAGCACTGTTAAATGCTTCAATCTTCTTCGACTTAGATGGCGTTTATGGTCGTCTGAAATGGGCCGAGCAATTGAACAGCTTTATTGTTCGACGCGCACGTAAGAACAATCGCTTCTTGGCGTGTCTTGCACGTAACGCACTCAACCGTACACCTCCGCTCGGCTTCTTCAAAGATTTCGTGATGGAGAAAGATGGCCGTCACAACAACTCTATCAACCTTAAGCGTCGTGGTACTGCGCCACTCGCCGATTTGATTCGTGTTCACTCGCTCGCGGTAGCGTCTCGCTCTAAGAACTCGTTCGAACGCTTAGATGACATTATTGACGCCGGTATTCTGCCAAAAGGCCGAGCTCAAGATCTGAAAGATGCGATGGAGTTTATCTCTCTGGTTCGTATTCGCCACCAAGCACACGATGTCGACAACAACATCGAGCCTGATAACAACATCGAGCCAGAGAACCTGTCTGACTTCGAACGACGTAACCTAAAGGATGCATTCCAAATATTAAGTAATGCGCAAAACTTCCTTAAGTTCCGTTATCAAGCCAGCAACAAGTTTAAGTAGGGCCTATGAACAAACTATTCAGATCACCTGCGGTCGATTGGCCATTTAAGTTTGCTCAGAAGCTTGAACGAGCGAGAGACGAGCGCTTAAAGCACTTTTATAGCCAGCCTCTTCCTGCGCCTGATACGCCACTTTCAGAAGTGATGTTTTTGGCTGTCGACTTTGAGACAACGGGGTTAAACCCAAACAAAGACGGCATCATTACCATTGGTTTAGTGCCATTTACGCTCAATCGCATCTACTTGCGACAAGCCAAACACTGGACTCTAAGACCAAAACAGAAACTTGAAGAAGAGTCTGTCGTGATTCATGGCATCACTCACAATGACATCATTGATGCGCCAGACCTTAGTGAAGTGTTGGGCGAGATCTTAGAATCAATGGCGGGACATATCCCTGTGGTTCACTATCGTCGTATCGAACGTGACTTTTTGGACAATGCATTGAAAGTGCGACTCGGTGAAGGCATTGAGTTCCCAGTCCTCGACACGCTGGAGATTGAATCTCAGATCCAAAATAAACTGGCTGGCGGCTTGTGGAACAAGCTGAAAGGTAAGAAGCCAGCTTCAGTGAGACTGGGTCAGAGTCGTCGTCGATACCATCTGCCCGACTACACGCCGCATCATGCATTAACTGACGCTATTGCGACCGCTGAGCTACTCCAAGCGCAAATTGCTCATCACTTTGACTCTGAGATGCCTCTGAAGAGTTTCTGGCTCTAGCTGGGTTACGTAAGCTAAATACAAACACAAAGCCCATCAACTTCCATTGGTGGGCTTTTTCATTTTTATCGTCTGTGTTTAAGCAACGGTTGGCCCGACTAAGCGCATTTCCCATAAGCGTTTAAACATATTATAACGTCACACCGCAGCAGTTCCGCTCTAATGGACGTCGAAAATCGTGATCGCTATTTGTCAGCGTGATTGGCATTATTACTTCCCAACCACAGACAACGTTTGGTAATAAAGACGCTTTTGCTGATACATATTCTCATCAGCGACTGAGAACAATTGCTCAACGTCTGTTGAATCACTAGAGGCTGCACCAATCGAGAATCTGACAGGAATAGAGATACCCGCTTTAGTCTCGATTGCCTGTTGCTCCTGAGCAATGTACAACTGCCCAGTCATCTTTGCGACATTGAGCGAACTCGACTCACCAGACGTTAAGGTAAGCACCGCAAATTCATCTCCACCCAAACGGTATAGATTACTGGCAGGTGTCAATTCGTGGCTGATTACGTCTACGCAGCGCTGTATCAGCTCATCCCCGATCTCATGCCCATGAACATCATTGGTCGTTTTCAAGCCATTGATATCAATAATGATCAAAGAAATCTGATTTTGATTGTCGTTAATGCTGCGTTTACTGAATTCGAGATCTTCATTAAAAGCTTTACGATTCAAACAGCCAGTCGGCATGTTAATCCGTGTAATATTTTCGAGCTCTAGCCAACCAGCTAACTGTTTTTGGTACATGTCAAAAATCAGAAGATCTTCTTCACTGAGGACATCAAATGAACTTGAACAAAAATACCCGATCGCCGTCCCCTGTGAGTCACAGAGTATCAGGTCAGCCTCGCCAGTCCGGTTAAAATGAAACTGAATCGAATGTTGAACAAGTAATGTCTTTAACTCTTGATCGACCATTTGAGGAATCAACCGATATTCAGCCGCGTGTCTTGATGATGCAAACTGAACGATCTTCAAAAGACGATGCTTCTGGGATTCTTCACGCGCGAGCGAATACGTTAACTTGCTGGTTTTCTCTTCAACTAAGTCCTCTAGCAGAACATTAAACCTTTCGAGTTTATCGTTACTTTCTGTAAGCTCACGGACTTGGTATTGTATGCGACCCCACAAGGTTTCCAATAAACGACTCAGCGTGACGAACTCTGTAAAACGATGTTCATCCACACTATGAGTCGGTGACTGGTTATGCGAATACGACGTAACAGATTCAGCCAACAGGTTTAACTGCCCTGAGAACCAGCGGCTTAGGAACAGAGCAAACACAATCGCGATGGCAAGCGTCGCCACCAATATTCTGACAAAGACCACCTGAGCTTGTTGCATCTCTAATAAACGCTCACTGTCGGAAATATGATGTTTGACGTTCAGTACCAATTTGTCGGTAAAGAATGTGCTGTCGATAGAGATAATGTTCGCACTTTGTTCAGAAGATTGAGCATCCGTTGAATCAATATAGTTAAACTCAACCGACTCATTTTGATAAAGGAAAGGCGTCACTTTAGTCTTAAGTCTGTCATACCCCATAAGAACCACAAGATAACCCTGCGGCGTGTATGTAGAACCTTCTATCAAACGATAAGGTAAAATCGGCGCGACAAAAGCGATACCTGCAGCGGCATTATCCGCCACTTCAGTTTCGGTAAACTCGGTGTGGAACAATTTCCCTTGCCCATAAACCGATTGAGGACGCTTCAAGCTTTCTAATAACTGGCTCTGCTCAAAATGGTACAAGCTGCCTTTGCTGTCATAAATGGGCTTCCAGTTTTGGTCCAGAATATAAGTCGCGGACACACTCTCCGCTAGCGCATTGAAGCTATCCATCTTGTCCCAAACAACACTCGAGAAAAAGATATTACCACCCGCTTTAATCAATGATCGGTCATGCGAATACCATTGAGTTAGGCTCGCCGTCAGCTTAATTTGCTCTTGTACGGTTTGACGAATACCGGTCGTAGAGTTGTCCAGCTTGGTTTCTTTTTGCTCTAAAGAACTTTGGTTTTGTTTATTGAGAATCAACTGTCCCGCTAGGTAAACAGGAAGCATTGAGCAAGCCAGCAACACCAAGCCCATGGTGTATTTTAATGATAGCTTCAATCTCTTACCCTCATATTCGCCGAGTAATATTGAACAAAATCATTGTAAAACTTATGCAGTTCACTCTTTGGCATCCCTGACTTGTAACGCTGATACGCCCGAGCCGATGCCTCCCAAACGATCGCCATCTTGTAGTCACTCGACATCATTTGCGATGCTTGAAACTCATCGTACATATTTGAAAGTGTCTGGTTACCTTCCTCAACACGGCGTTGATTAACCTCATAAAACGGCGAAACCATGGCACTCGAGTGAGCTAAATAGGTGAAACTGTTTGATTGCAGGTATTGAACGACTTCTTTCAAAGCCAATTTCTTATCTGGGTTTTGCATGCCTTTTTCCGTGACAGCAAAAACCTTTGCGCCACTAAATGAAGACATACTTTCACCACGATAGGTCGGCAACGAATTGATGTACAAATCTCGACCAAAGGCGGCATCGAGTTCGCTGAACGCCCAATCACCGTCAATCAAAAACTCGACTTCCCCATTGATGAACCTCTGCCTCGCGCAAATATCGCTGCACGATGATTCGATGACTTTTTTCTGCTGCAACATGTCGATGAAATCAAAGATAGCAACTAACCCTTCACCATTAACATTCTTCGACGATAATAAGTCTTCAGAAAAAAGCTGATAGAAAGCTAGATAGAAGTACATGTTTGGGTTGGGAAAAAGCACGCTCACTTGATCGGACTGAGCAGAGCGTTCAATTAGGCTCTCCCATGTCACGACTTGCGCTTGAGGCTTGCTCGAATACAGAACGACTTGGTTTCCAATACCAACCGGTAACGCCTTAAGCTCACCGTTGATGACCACTGCATCGAGCGCTTTTTTCTCATAGCGTTGGGTATCGACCCAAGCATCAGGAAGCGTCGCTAAATCGATATATTCAGTTAGACCTAAGAAGTCAGAAGGAACCCAGATGGCATCGGGAAAGGTATTGTCTCTAGGATCAGCAACAAGCAGTTCAGAACGAATACTATTGACGTCAAACGAACGAATTTCTACACGATGATCAGTCATCGCTTCGATATGTTCTTTTGCATAATCGGCCGTTTCATAATTAATACCAGCCCATATTTCAAGTGTGGACGAACAAGCAACGGCCGGAAATAGCATCGCAAATAGACTCAATAACCTCACACTTGGTTCCTTGTGGTAAAAATTAGACGTTGGATTTTAATCGCCCATCAATAAACCGGGCGATGCGGCTTATCGCTCACTGCTCATGATTAGAGACCTAGCTTTGGGCGGCACGTTATATAGTAAAAAGTGCGTAAATAACAGTTGATACTCTCGCTTTAAGAGAAAGGTCTGCTCATTCTGATACATCCGTCATATCTCTGGATGACTGTTCTTACAATAAATCAACATACCATACCCTTTATTATTAACGACAAAAAAAATGCCGCAAAAGCGGCATCTATCTCGTTCGGTGCATTCGACACAATAAAAATCAAATAAGCAATTTATCAGTCAAAGCCCTATCATCGATTAAGCGTATTTCTCTTCGAAATCTTTCATGAAGCTAACCAGCGCTTGAACGCCTTCCAGAGACATTGCGTTGTAAAGTGAAGCTCTCATTCCACCTAATGCTCTATGCCCTTTCAGTGATTTCAGACCTGCAGCATCAGCCAATTCTAGGAACTTGCCATCTAACTCAGGTTTCGCCAGTTGGAACGGCACGTTCATTCTAGAACGGTTTGCAGTGTGAACATCGTTTTTGTAGAAAGCTGAGCTATCGATTGCATCGTAAAGCAGCGCTGCTTTCTCTTTGTTCACCAACTCCATCGCTTCAACGCCACCTTGAGCTTTCAGCCACTTGAACACAAGGCCTGATAGGTACCAAGCGTACGTTGGTGGTGTGTTGAACATTGAGTCTTTTTCAGCAAGTACTTTGTAGTTCAGAATACTCGGCAACACGTCGTTTGCGAGTTCGAGTAGATCATCACGTACGATTGCAATGCAGATACCCGCAGGGCCGATATTCTTTTGCGCGCCCGCGTAGATAACACCGTACTGAGACACATCAATCTTACGAGACAGAATGTTAGATGACATATCCGCTACGATTGGCTTATCCGTTTGAGGAAGCTCGCTGATTTCAATACCATCGATGGTTTCATTCGGACAGAAATGTACATACGCAGCTTCCGGGTCAATTTTCCAATCTTTAGCTGGAACAACCGCTGCTTTACCATCAATTGACGTCTTCGCGTTGAATACATCGATTTCGCAATATTTGCTCGCTTCAGTCACTGCACTTTCTGCCCAGTAACCCGCATCAATGTAAGTCGCTTTCGTCGCATCACCTAAAAGGTTTAGAGGAACAGCAGCGAATTGAGCACGAGCGCCCCCCTGACAGAAAAGAACTTTGTAGTTGTCTGGGATGTTCAGAAGATCACGTAGGTCCTGTTCGGACTCGTCAGCAACTTGAATAAATTCCTTGCTGCGATGGCTGATTTCCATCACGGAAGTCCCTAAACCATTCCAATCAATAAAGTCCGCTTGCGCTTGTTTCATTACCGGTTTAGGCAGTGCAGCTGGGCCAGCACTGAAGTTGAATACGTTATCTAATGTAAGTTCCATGGGGATGATTGCTCCTGCTAAATAATAACTATGCAAGTAATACCATGTTTTACCCAACATAAAAACAACAAAAGAGGTCTTAAGACCTCTTTTGTTTTGTACCGTATAAAATGTTTAAGCTTAACCTGCTAAATCACCCTATCAGTATTCACGCCTGCTCTGTTTATTGAACAAAAACCGGCATAAGTAGAGCGATTAATGGAATTTCTTGTCCATTTTCGAACACTAGGTTTCCATTTTCTAAGTCAGCGCTGATTTCATAACCACTGTCTGTTTCCTTGATCATTTCCATCACAAGCAATTCATCGATACCTTCACGAATGAATGGATACTCTTCAACAAGTTCAATTGAGAAGCTAGAGTGAACGTTGCCCGTTAATGCAGGCATGATCATCGAAGGGTTGCTGCTGATGTTTTCGGTCCCTTCCGGCACGCTCACCAACCACTTAGATTCGAACTGTCCCTTACCTAACTCTAACGACATGTTGTTCATTGAAAGGTCGAAACCTTTAGCAAACAGGATATCGATAAATGGAATGATCTCTGCAACGTCTTCTTGCGTCATCACAGGATTAGATTGGTAAATCTCAAAGATTTTCTCAAACGACTCGCTATCCAACTTCGACATTTCAAAATCGACGTTTAGGTTGTTCAACTGGCCTTCACTGGTCTCGATATTTGCGATATCCAGCTTGAGGTTGCTGCGCAGACGCTTAGTTGCTTCATCTAGATGTGATTCAAAATCGTACTTAGAATTTTCAATGGTCATGAAAGGCTGCATTGCAGAATCTGAAACCAAGAAGCTATCGATAGTAAAATTCTGAGTACCTAACCAGTAGCCTTTCGCTTGTTGGCCTGAACCCACACCTTTCAGATTAGACAGCGTTACCTCTTCACCGGTTTCAAAATCAATTTGAACTGAAGGGATTGAAAGCTCGTAATCAACTTGGCCTAAAACAGTCGCATGGCCAGAAAGATTCGATTTAGTGATCGAGACCGAAGTCCCATTCTCATCAGAACCTTGGTGATTGAACTGGCTTAACTCAAAGTTAAAGTCAGTGTTGCCGTTTAGCTCAGTACTAGTGGTCAGAGTTAAAGGCAGAATATCGGTATTCTCAAACGTCGACAGTGCATTTAGACTCACCAAACCATGGTTAACCGCACTATTTATGACAAACTCACTCGGCAACCCATCAATCGCAAGTTGCTCTTTCAGGTTTTCATCCGTCACAGTTAAACGAGTGGTTACGTTGGAAGACAAGTAACCTCTATCGTATTCCACGATCTCAGCTTGAATGCTTGAATTGTTAAGCTTTGCAACGCCATCGGTAATCGCATTTTGTCCAATTTGCCCAACCGCTAGCGGCCAACAAAGTGCCAGTGAGATTGCTCCGCCAATAGCACCAATTTTTCTTAACTGTTCCATGAGTTCTCTTTCTACACGTGTCTATTTTTTTTAGTCTAACCCATCAGTAGCAAACAAGAAACATTGAGTTAAATCAGTCTATTGCTCGATACTTCGATTGCCTCAATAAATTAACGGCTAGCTCTCATCCTTATTCGGCGGTTCTTGCTAGGCTAAAGACGTCGCTACTATTAAGGTTGAGCTGTGAATCAATACGCTGTTATCTGTTTGGACAATAATCCGGTTAGCATTGAAAGAATACGTTCGGAGCTGGCTCCGTTGGCTTCTGTATTCGATATTTATACTGCCGAGAACATAGAAGACGCACATCACGCATTAGAAGATATTCATGATCACAACCAAACCGTTGCCTTGGTGATCACTCATCATCATTCTGAATTTAATGGCGTGCAATTCCTGATTGAACTTCAACAGCTGCCCCATAGTAATACCGCAAGAACGATATTAGTCAGCGCTTCGTCAGACATTCAATCCATTTTAACCGCTGTGAATGAAGGTAGGCTCAACCACTGTTTAACCAAACCGGTTCAAGATCAGGTTCTGTTCAAATCAGCGCAAAAAGAGCTGACCTCTTTTGTTATCCAATACGACTCAGAAAACCTGCTCTCTTACAGCGATGCATTGGATCAACAACGCTTACTCAGAGCGCACATTGAGCAAAAGATTCACTCTTTCCAATCGGGTTTCATTCACGACTACCACCAGCTTTCTGATAATGCCCTTGCAGAACGTGTCGTCAGTGCCTTACAAGATGTGTTTTCAAAAGATGACAAAACTAAGGCCATTCGTGACTATTCCCCCGAGCATCTACTCACTGTGGAAGGCGAAGACAATCGCTTTTTATGGCTGATCATTGAGGGTGAAGCAGCTCTTTATAAGAAAGATGAACTTGGGCAACAGCGGGAAGTGGTACGTCACTCCAAAGGGAACATTGTTGGCGGGATGTCATTTGTAACAGGCGAGCCTTCGTTTTCTACGGCGATCACCCTAACGCAGACTAGCGTTATCAAACTGGATAAAGATAGCTTTGCTCAGGTGATGCATTCAAACAATACCCTGCTGCCTTTATTTACCAATCTATTGCTCCGTCATTTTAATCGACGTTTGCAACGCAGCATCACCAATAAGATCAAACTGCAGCAGACACTAGAATCATTAGAGTCTGCACATCAACAACTGATCGAGAAAGAGAAAATGGCGATGCTCGGGCAGCTAGTCGCGGGAGTCGCACATGAGCTGAATAACCCGATTGCTGCCATATTAAGAAGCATCGAAACTCTGTCAGACCATCTCGACCAAATATTGGCAAACCTATCCGTTCCAGAGTCCAATAAAGGGACTGACGTACTGGCACATTCAAAGTTAGCTAAGCCACTATCAACAGCCCAAGAAAGACAGCTCGTAAAGCATCTTACGTCGACGATTAATGACCGTGCTTTAGCAAAAAAAGCCGTGAGACTAAACCTAAGCCAAGACTCTACGGTTCTAAACACATTAAAGGCGTCCCCTGTCGCAGGCAAAGAGCTGCTCAATGACTTAGAGCATTACCATTATGTTGGAAACTCTATCCGCTCAATTCAAGTGTGCAGCAAGCGTATTGCCGATATGGTCAAAAGCTTAAAAAGCTATGCTAGAGAAGATGAAGAAGTTCGCCACTACACAGATATCCACGAAGGGCTTGAAGATACCTTAGTGATCTTCGAAAACAGGCTTAAACACCACCAACTCGAAAAGCATTACGATACCGACTTACCGCCTTTATTGTGCCAGTCGCTCTCGCTGCAACAAGTGTGGACCAACCTTATCTCCAATGCGCTCGATGCCCTATCTGAACGAGGAAAAGTGACCATCACCACTTCTCAACAGACAAAAGGCGACGACGCGTTTCTTGTGGTGCAAATCTCCGATACTGGCCACGGCATTGCCAAAGAAGACATCAACACCATTTTCAACCCAAATTTCACGACTAAAAAAGAAGGCAACTTTGGTTTAGGGATTGGGTTATCCATTTCTCAACAAATCGTTTCGGCTCATCAAGGGTTTATTTTGGTGGAGTCAGAGGTAGGCAGCCATACAAACATGCAAGTGTGGCTTCCATTCAAACAAGAAGGAGCACCTCATGAATAAGTACCTAATTTTATGTGTCGATGATGAACCGGAAGTTCTCAACAGTGTGCTTCAAGACTTGGCGGTATTTGAAGAAAACTTTATCGTTGAAGGTGCAGAATCGGTCGATGAAGCCAAACAAGTAATCAAAGAGATGGGCCAAGATGGTATTAAGCTCGCGTTAATCTTATGCGACCACATCATGCCAGAAGAAACCGGCATTGATTTTCTGATCGAACTCAACCAACACGACGCTACTAAACCAACGCGTAAGCTGTTGCTCACCGGGCAAGCTGGGCTAGAAGATACCGTCACAGCCATTAACAACGCAGCACTTGATTTCTATATTTCAAAACCTTGGCAAGGCGACCAACTGAGAGACACGATTACTCAACAATTGACTGACTATGTCATTGCCAACGACAAGCAATTGCTTAACTGGACTTCGATCTTGGATACCGAGCGCATACTGACTTCAATGGCGGATAAACGCACCAGTTTTGGTGAATAGCACTGATTGGTTAATGGATACTGAGAAAAGCGGCATCCGATATAAGAACCGTCCGAATGCATACAAATTTTGGATAATTCGCTCGTCTATTTTTCTCATTCGCCCTAAACATGAGATCTCCGTTACATACTGATCCTTAATTTGCTTGTTTTTTAACTAAATGAGTAAGGTTTTACATTTTAAAGGATTACTTTTCCGTGAGTTAGATTAAACTGTCTCAATGTTTATGGTTTGCCGATTTGTCTCAAACCAAAGGAATTAACACTAATATAGGTTTACGGTCGTTATGCGCAAAATTCTACTTACTACCGCTATGCTATTGGCTTCTGGTCAAGCACTAGCTGTTGATGAACAACCACAGGTAATGAGCAACTTTAACTATGATTACTTTGAAGCACGTATCGGTGCTAGCCCAGTAACATTTGGTGGTGCGTTCAGTAAGTCCATTCACCCGAACGCTCACGCTATAGCACGTATCGATTCAGAATTTGAAAGCGATTACGACTCAGCTGTAGGTCTTGGTTTCCACGCTCCATTAAACAACTGGGCAGACCTAACAGGTGAAATGCTAGCTCGTATCGTTCAACCTGAGAACTCAAGCTCTACTGATATCGGTATGGAAATCAACATTGGTGTTCGCCAATGGCTTGGTCCACAACTAGAAGTTGGTGGTAAAGGTGGTTACGTTTCTATCGATGACAACGATGATTGGACAGGTTCTGTTTACGCGCGTTTCCACTCTACAGAGCTTTTCTCTTTAGGTGCTGAAGCTCGTATTAACGACTTCTACGGTGACCAACTTATGTTCACTGCTCGCTTCAAGTACTAATACTTAAAGCTCAAGCCCTAGCAAATAAGCTCTCTATGAGCACTTAGCCTTTTGATACTTAGTCTTTTGATACTTAGTCTTTTAAGAAATCCGGCTAAGACAGAAACAAAAAAACCGAGGACATTCCTCGGTTTTTATTTATTAACAGTAATCTTAAGCATATAAGGTAAACTTCTTTAGTGGCAGCTCTTCAGTAATTGCTGCTTGCGTGGCTCTTGTAATAGTTTCCAGTGAATACCATCAATTGCACCCGCAAATTTCCAAAGTAATTTTAGGTCAACATCGTTTCCGTACGCTTCACGAACCTTATTAAACACTTCAGGTGCGCCCAACTGCATAAACATTGAAACATCATCCACACCCGCCTTTTTAACCATGCGCTCTAACGTAAGCTGCATGTTTGGTAGATCTCTTAATCTACGGCTAGCTGATGACTTCTTGAAGCTACGCTGCTGAATTGAATTATCGATTGAAGTACGAATAATACTATCCAATTCAGGATGTTCACAGGTAAACAGATCCGTAATGTCGTAATAGTTTACGGTTGCTGTTGTCTGCTTCTTTACATGACGATACTTTTCACAATCAAGATCGGTCAGTTTTTTATCTAATGATTTTCCACCTCTAATGAATAAACAACCTTCACTCAATAAAGCGAACATAGCGTCATTTTGAAAGAGGCCAATACCTCCGAACATAGAACGTTTTTGATGCTCACCAAATTGATTCACGTAATTAATAAATGCTGTCTCGGTCATATCCGTTGATCCTTAATCAAATTACCCCGATTAGGTTGATCACCAGACAAGCAGCTTGTTATGCGAAAATTTTAAATCTATTTTGTTATTCTATAGGTGAATATTATGGTTTCGTTTTTCACCTTTAAATAAATCATACTTCGAAAAGAAAAATAAGTCTGGACTTAGTTCACATCAATCAATTGAGTATTCCGGTTTTTCATGATTGACTTCACAGTAAACTATCAAACCATGCTTGAATTTGGACACCTAGTGATACACCGGTTCAAATTATTAAAGGTTATGTAGACGGGTGAGTATTGCCTCGCAGCATCGTGGCTTGTAAAATGGCAGGACAGACCTGTTTTTACTTTTTATATGAATCATTTATCGTTTTTCTGGCTACCTCAAAATAAGACTCTTCTCTTAAAGGGTCTAGAATCAGAGTTTGCCCAACTTGTTGGACATTCTATCTCAGCGGGAAAAATAACACTTCCTCCTATCCCTAACGTTGTACTGAAGATTCAATCGCTTTGTACCCTTGAATCAACTGGGATTGCTGACGTTGCCGAGTGCTTACTCGAAGACCCAGGCCTCGCTGCTATTGTCATTCGTGTGGCTAACTCTGTGGTCTTTAACCGACGTAATATTACTTGTGTTGATATTATGACGGCGGTGTCGCGCCTTGGCATATTAAGAGTACGTGACATCGTGACGGCTCAGGCTATTGAGCAACTCAAACACTCAGTCAACCTCAGTAAAGAATGTAATAAGGTATTGGTTCAGAGCGCTTCTGTATCAAAAGAGCTGGGCGCTACTATGGTGCTTGTTACCAACAGCTTCAAAGAGCTCTCCCCTACTGAATACCGTTACCTTGAGCATGAAAAATCGCTGCTTGTTGGATTACTGGCTGATATTGGTTTGTTCTGTTTGGTTAGCGAATACCACCTCTACCTCGAAAATGGCAATTACCTAGATCACGACATCGCTCTACAAATCTTCCAAGGCCAATGTTCTGCTACCAGTAAATTGGTGCTTAACCGTTGGGGCTTCGACAGCGATTTTATTGATGTGTGCAGCAATACCATCAATAACCACGAACAGCGTGAAGTCTCTTACTTAGATATAGCTCGAATCGCTAACCACCTGCTGATGTTCAGAAACAAGGATGAGAACATCGATGATCACGAAGTTGAACTTAACGTGACAGGTGCAGAGGTGCTCTATAAATTAAGCAACTTGAGCAAGCATGATTTTAATGCAAAGCTAAGCGACGTGATCAATACTAGCGGCTTCTAAGTCACTGTTAAATTACAAGTAAGTGTAATATGAAGTAAATGCAATGGGGAAAGCATGTTTACAGGGATGATCTTTATATTTGCGCCACTCGTCGTGGGGTATCTTTTTGCAATTTCGAACGCTCAGACATTAGAATTTATCAACCGCTCAACATCGCGGTTGATCTACGTGATTCTGGCGTTAATGGGACTAAGCTTAGCCGCCCTCGATAACCTAGGCAGTAACCTGCAGACAATCCTTCTATATACCGTCACTTTCTTTGTCTGCTTAAGCGTATGTAACCTAATGGCACTGCCCGCTATTGATAAGTTATTACCACTCAAAACCGACAGTAGCAAGAAGAAGCTTCCCCTCTCTTCTATGGCGATGGAATCTGCAAAACTCATCTTAGTGGTAGGTTCAGGGCTAATCGCTGGCTTAGTGCTGCCTATTGGCCTTGATTGGGTTGATACCGCAAGCGAATGGATTCTGTTTGTTCTTCTATTCTTTATCGGCATTCAGCTGCGTAATAGCGGACTCACACTTCGTCAGATCTTACTCAACAAGCACGGTATGGTTATCGCAATCACCATTATCATCACCTCAATGTTAGGTGGTGTAATCGCGGCTTACATCCTAGATATCCCTCTGTTCAAAGCCTTGGCAATGTCTTCTGGATTTGGTTGGTACTCTCTGGCTGGTATCTTAATGGGTGACGCCTTTGGTCCTGTCTATGGTGGCGCTTCTTTCATGCTTGAGCTGTTAAGAGAGTTAGTTGCCTTGGTACTGATTCCAGTGCTAATTCGCAGCTACCCATGCACTTCCATTGGTTATGCTGGTGCGACTGCGATGGACTTCACCTTACCGGTCATTCAAACAACAGGCGGCGTTAGATGTGTGCCTATCGCTATCGTCAGTGGCTTTATCCTCAGCTTGCTTGTTCCGATATTGATGTTGTTCTTTGTATCTCTTGCTAACTAGATCGCAGGAATAGCGTTTGTTTTAGATTAGAATGCAACTCGAATACCAATGCCCAAGACACCGATACAGTTACCGAAATAAAAAGACACTAAGTGTCATTGCTCAACAAATAACGATCACGGTAACCTGTAACGACAAAGTTATAAAAAGAATAAACTTACAAAAGGAACCACTATGAAACGCCTTTGCGTCGCATTACTGCTAGCTTCAACTTCTACTTTCTCTTTTGCAGCAGATTCAATGTCTGAGACAAACCAGTGCCAAGCAAAAAAATATGATGCGTACATCGACGCTTCTTTGAATTGGTATGCCGACCTTGCTGCATTAACCTCTGAGCAATATCCAGAGCTAACAGAAGTGAGTGAGTGGTTCCTAGAAGGTCGTAAGCACCACTTTGAGCTTAACCGTGCTGCGGTTCACTACTACTTAGTAAACGACTCAAGCAAAGTGGCAACAGAGCAACCTGTAGAAGGTTGGTTGCAACTTGAGCAACACGACATTAAAACGCTATCAACACGTGATGATGAGCTTGGTAAAATCGCGAAAACAACATTCGATGACCGCCAATCAACGCCTCACGCTCAAAACTACGAACTACGTTCTGCCTTTGCAGAGCTGCTTAGTCACCCTAAGCAAATCGACTCAGCGCTGCAGCGTTACAATCAGTCGATCAGTAAACTTGAAGCGATTAAGTGTAAATAACCCCGCATTTAATATGCTTTTTTGAGAAGTTGGATTTCATAATTAAGACGGGACATTGTTCCCGTTTTCGTTTAGATTGTCCCGCTCGCGTCAATATTAGAAAAATAACTCGCTTGCTATGGTTACGGAACAAAAAACAGCAGATGTTAGCTTCGACAGTCTTCTACGTATCTTCACGGTACCTGAAGGCCCAGATTCAACACTCACTCAAATTGAAGACAAACTTTCACGAAACCTGAATCAATTCTTACGTGAACATATTGTGGCTGAAGAAAAGCCGCTACGTGAAATTGAGAAAGATTTTTCAAATGCTCATATCCCAGAGCAGCCTGAGTTTGTTTCTGAACATACTGAGCATCTCCTCGATTCTCTTGTGTCTCATTCGGTTCACACGTCTTCGCCAAGTTTTATTGGCCATATGACCTCTGCGTTGCCGTACTTCCTGATGCCGCTTTCAAAAATCATGATTGCGTTGAATCAGAATCTAGTAAAAATCGAGACCTCAAAAGCTTTCACTCCCCTAGAACGTCAAGTTCTGGGCATGTTACATCGCCTGATTTATCAAGATAGTGACCAGTTTTATTCTCGTTGGATGCACAGCGCAAACCACTCTTTAGGTGCGTTTTGTTCTGGCGGTACCATCGCGAACATTACAGCGCTCTGGGTTGCACGTAACAACGCACTAAAAGCGCAAGGTTCGTTCAAAGGTGTAGAAAAAGAAGGCCTGTTTAAAGCCATGAAGCACTACGACTACGAAGGCCTTGCCATCTTAGTCTCTGAACGTGGCCACTACTCTCTGAAAAAAGCCGCGGATGTCCTTGGTATTGGTCAAGAAGGTCTAGTGTCTGTTAAAACAGATAACGACAACCGTATTTGTACTGATGATTTAAGACTCAAGATCGAGCAGCTCAAGCAGAACAAGATCAAACCTTTCGCCGTCATTGGTGTGGCTGGTACAACCGAAACCGGTAATATCGACCCGCTAAGAGACATTGCTGAGGTGTGTGCCGAATCCGATTGTCATTTCCACGTTGATGCAGCTTGGGGCGGTGCGACTCTGATGTCTAACAATCATCGTCACCTACTTGATGGTATTGAACTGGCGGATTCAGTCACGATTGATGCGCATAAACAGCTTTATATCCCTATGGGTGCGGGTATGGTTCTGTTTAAGAAGCCAGATGCGATGACTGCGATTGAACATCATGCTCAATACATTCTTCGTAAAGGCTCAAAAGATTTAGGCAGCCATACGTTAGAAGGTTCTCGTTCAGGTATGGCAATGCTGGTTTACGCCGCAATGCACATCATTAGCCGCCCAGGTTATGAACTGCTGATCGACCAAAGCATCAACAAAGCGCGCTACTTTGCCGACCTAATTAAAGATCAGAGCGACTTCGAGCTGGTTTCAGAACCTGAGCTTTGCCTACTGACTTATCGCTATGTCCCTGAGTCAGTCAAAGCGGCACTGCTTAAAGCTGAGCCTGAACATCGTGTCGAACTGAATGAGTTGCTCAATGAGCTGACTAAGTTTATTCAGAAGAAGCAGCGTGAAACAGGTAAGTCTTTCGTGTCACGTACACGCTTAAACCCTGAAGCATGGGTACATCAGCCAATCATCGTTTTCCGCGTGGTATTAGCAAACCCACTAACAGGCAATGACATTCTTTCGTCAGTGCTTGAAGAACAGCGTGAGATCTCTAAACTAGCACCAAACTTGATGGGCAAAATCAACAAACTGGTTACGCAAATCAACGCATAGTCATTCAATTTTAGTTGCATCAAATTGAAAATTTCTTTCTTTTTGATGTAACTAAGCTGTCAGTTCATACCCATTTTGCATTCTTTTTGCTCAAACTCTCTTCCAATTCTGTAGTTTTCTAAAATTTTGTTGAGGTTTGTCATATTCTTAAGCATTCATGCCCTGTTTTTGTATTAGTAAATAGTATGTTGGGTTTATACTGACTCTATGGTGCTAGTTAGCTTGATATCTATTTGACGCAGCAGTATTTACGAAACCGAATATACATCGGCTTTGTGTTTACTGATATTCGCTTCAGCCATACCCCCTGGTAAAAGATATTAACTAGCAAGTTGTTCTCTATACCCTTGTGAACACTATGAATACATTAGAAAAAATACAAAAAAACCTGGAAAATTTCAGCAAGTCTGAGCGCAAGGTAGCCGAAGTAATTATGGCTTCCCCTCAAACTGCAATTCATTCTAGCATTGCTACCTTAGCTAAAATGGCTGACGTGAGTGAGCCTACAGTTAACCGCTTCTGTCGTCGATTAGACACAAAGGGCTTCCCTGACTTCAAACTTCACCTAGCTCAAAGCTTGGCAAACGGTACACCTTACGTGAACCGTAATGTTGAAGAAGATGATGGTCCAGATGCTTATACGCATAAGATTTTCGAATCAACTATGGCTTGTCTAGACGTTGCTAAAAACAGTCTAGACGCGATGCAAGTAAACCGTGCTGTTGACTTGCTGACTCAAGCAAAACGCATTTCGTTCTTCGGACTGGGTGCCTCTTCTGCTGTCGCCAAAGATGCTCAAAACAAGTTTATTCGTTTTAATATCCCAATCACATGTTTCGAAGACATCGTGATGCAACGAATGAGCTGCATTAACTGCAGTGATAACGACGTTATTGTTCTGATCTCTCATACTGGCCGCACTAAAAGCCAAGTTGAGATTGCAAACTTAGCGCGTGAAAACGGTGCGACAGTTATTGCTATCACAGCAAAAGATTCTCCACTGGATAAAGCGAGCTCGTTGTCTATTTCTCTGGATGTTCCAGAAGACACTGACGTTTACATGCCAATGGCAAGTCGCGTTGTTCAGATGACGGTTATCGATGTGCTAGCGACAGGCTTTACGCTACGTCGTGGTTCTGGTTTCAGAGAGAACCTAAAGCGCGTCAAAGAGTCACTTCGTGATTCACGTTACGAGAAGTACTCTCAGTTCTAATCTGCTTAGTCATGAACTGAAAACAGATGACCAGAGAACAAGTTGAATTAAAAAAACGGAGCCTAGAGCTCCGTTTTTATTTGTCTGTATAAAATGACTTATACAACGAACAAGTTTAAGACCGTTAGATAGTCCAACTATTGCCCTTCTCAACCACGCTGTTTTCGGACGCATAAGAATTGATAATGGTAAAGCTCGACTCGACAGCTGGCTCTTGCCCAATTTGATTCATTGAAGCTCCCTCATGATGCCCTTCTCTACAACTGCACTTCTCGCATACTTGCTTCAAAATATGCACGAGCCTCTCTTGGTTAAGCGGCAAAGGGTTTCCTTTAATCGCCACTGATTTGAGCGCGTCGGCAGACACCTCATCAAACTGGGCTTCACAGACACCAAATTCCAACAAGTTGGGTAACTTAAGCGTATCAAGCACTTCCGATAACCAAGAAATTGCCTCCTCTTCTATTGCTTCTACGTTACCTGTTACTATCTGAGCGATTCGCTGATAACGCGCTAGGATGTCGCTTCTTTGCTGCTCTTTTGCAACGGCTATGTTCTCCAACATCACAAACGGCGCTAAACGCGCGGTAATCACACTATGAGGCGCAGAAATCTTACCTCCTAGTGCGGAGGCTAAACCATGGGCTGCGCCAAGCTTGGCATTAGTTATCGCCATACCACCGAGCATAGAAGCGAAAGCAAGATCAGAACGCGCTTGAGGCTCATCATAAACACACGCTTTAACCACAGAACCACTCAACTTACGCAGCCCTTCTTCACAAATCATATCGGTTAACGGATTCGGTTCACCACACACGTAGGCTTCCATTAGATGAGTAAAGGCATCCATCGCACCTCGCCCAGATAGATATAGATTGGTTCCATGAGTTAGGGTTGGGTCGACAATCGCAACGTCGGCCAGCATGTCTGGGCTTCTCAGGCTGATTTTTACTTGGTCTTGGCCTGATTTCAGCACCGCGTTTTTAGTGACCTCGGCGCCGGTACTCGCTGTGGTTGGAATTGCGATAAACGGAAGTGGTTTGGTTTTAAGAGGAACATTACGCCCGACCACTTCAACATAGTCATATAAATTGCCTTGATTAGGTAAAACCGCAGCCAACGCTTTGCCCATATCGATGGCGCTACCGCCCCCCATGGCGACAACCATATCTGGCTTAAATCGACGAGCAGAAATAGCCGCCTCTTCAACCATTTTGATATTAGGTTCACCGGAAACGGCAATGTGCTGATAACGCATACTCTGCGCATCAAGATAGTCAGTAACAATTGAAGTGCGCTCTAATGTATTGCCTGTAACCAATAGCACGCTGTAGCCATATTGATTAAAGAGAGACAATGAAGCGGAAAGTGCTCCATCACCAAAGATGATCTTTGTAGATGTCATAAATTGAAACATGGTGCCTCCTGCGCCTATGACCGAACAAAACTGCGAACTCTTGGTTATTGGAATTTAGCCTTTATATAGTGCATCAGTATTAAGATGCCTCGTTCTGTATGCGCTTTTTTTGACGAGGTGCAACTTGTCGCATTAAAGATGGATTAATGTCGTATTCTTAGGGGTAATTCACACTCTTAAATTAAGGGTAATCAATCTGAATACCCATCAGAAATCAGCATGGATCCTTTTTGTGACCATTATTTGCTCTGATAGACAAAACCTATTGTATTAAGAGGTAATTCCATCTTTATTTCCCCATGGCATTGAGGCATAGTTGGTTTTATGAAATTTTGAGTGGCATTCACTAAAGAATAGTTAACATAATCGAGTTAACGAGCCTCATCCCGTATTTAGGAGAAATTAAATGTTTGTAGTTATTTTTGGTCGCCCTGCTTGCCCATTCTGTGTTCGTGCAAAAGAGCATGCTGAAACTCTTAAAGCTAAACGCGATGACTTCAACTACCGTTACGTTGACATCCACGCTGAAGGTATCAGCAAAGCTGATCTAGAGAAGACTGTTGGTAAACCTGTCGATACAGTTCCACAAATCTTCATCGACCAAGACCACATCGGCGGCTGCACAGAATTTGAAGCATACGCAAAAGAAAACCTAGGTCTTTTCGACTAAGCTAGGATTTCTCAAACGAGAATCAAGACTAAAGCCTTAAACAGGTGACCCATTTAGGCGTTAGACTGTACGATTTATAGAAAGCCCGCTCACTGTAGCGGGCTTTTTTATGACCAGTTTTCATACGGAATAAGAATAAGGTCAAAATCAAGTAAATTAACAAAATATTGCTTATAATTTATTTATATTTAGATACAATTCACCTCTCAAACTTACCCTGTGTTCCACGCCAATTATTGAGCGACCACCGTGAATATCGACGTTGTTTTTCTGTTAGAACAAAACCCCATTCTCCTCATCTTTGTTGTTTTATCGATTGGATTAGCCATTGGTAAAATTCGTTTCGGTAGCCTCCAACTTGGTAATTCAATCGGTGTTTTGATTACTTCCCTTATCATGGGACATCTTGGCTTTTCTTTTAACGCAGATGCGCTCACCATTGGTTTCATGCTGTTCATCTACTGTGTTGGCATTGAAGCTGGACCAAACTTCTTCGGTATCTTCTTCAGAGACGGTAAGCACTACCTCATTCTGAGCCTTGTGGTACTTTCTACCGCAATTGCCCTAACCTATTTCAGTAGTCATTACCTTGGCCTAGGCTTTGGTTTATCTGCAGGCATGATGGCAGGTGCCTTAACAGCAACGCCGATATTGGTAGGTGCTCAAGATGCTCTGAATTCTGGGCTTGCAGAATTACCAAGAAACATGGACTTGAGCCTGATTATCGAAAACCTTTCAGTCGGTTACGCGATGGCTTACTTGGTTGGCTTAATCAGTATGATTATGTTTGCTCGCTTGATTCCAAAACTTCAAAAAGTGAACCTACACGACTCGGCAGAGCAAATCGCCCAAGAACGTGGGTTAGGCGCTTCAGGTCAGCGTAAGGTTTACTTGCCCATTATTCGTGCTTATCGAGTGGGACCAGAGCTCATCTCTTGGACTGACGGTAAGAATCTGCGTGAACTGGGTATCTATCGCCAAACAGGCTGTTACATCGAGCGTATTCGACGTAATGGTATTCTTGCCCATCCAGATGGTGATGCAATTCTGCAAGAAGGCGATGAGATCGCATTGGTTGGTTTCCCAGATAGCCACGCTCGTCTAGACCCAAGCTTCCGTAACGGTAAAGAAGTTTTCGACCGTAACCTTCTCGATCTGCGTATCGTGGAAGAAGAGATCGTCGTTAAGAGTGACAGTATCGCAGGTAAGCGCCTATCAGACTTAAACCTGTCTGAATACGGCTGTTTCCTTAACCGCGTAGTACGTGCTCAGATTGAAATGCCGATGGACTTAAACATCGTGCTTTCTAAAGGTGACGTCCTACAGGTGAGTGGTGAAAAGAGTCGAGTGCACGGCCTAGCTGAGAAAATTGGTTTCATCTCAATCCACAGCCAAATGGCGGATTTGATGGCCTTCTGTAGCTTCTTCATTTTGGGTATTTTGTTTGGTTTGATCACCATGACATTCGGTCAGGTATCGTTTGGGCTAGGTAACGCGGTTGGCCTGCTTCTATCGGGCATCATGCTTGGTTTCCTACGAGCGAACCACCCTACTTTCGGTTATGTGCCTCAAGGTGCTCTGAACATGGTCAAAGACCTCGGTTTGATGTTCTTTATGGTCGGTATCGGCTTGAGCGCCGGTGGTAAGATATTTGAGCACTTAACCCAAGTTGGCCCACAGGTAATAGGTATTGCCCTAGTAGTGAGTGTGCTGCCAGTATTCTTCGCTTACTTGGTTGGCGCTTACGTATTGAAGATGAACCGAGCTTTGTTGTTCGGTGCAATCATTGGCGCGCGAACTTGCGCTCCAGCGATGGACATCGTAAATGACCACGCTCGCTCAACGATTCCGGCTCTGGGTTATGCGGGTACTTATGCGATAGCCAATATATTGATGACCTTAGCTGGTACTTTTATCATCATCATTAGCTAGTTTATTCAGCGTTATAGCGCTTTAGATTAGATATTTTAAATGCACTAATTCACTTTGGGTTAGTGCATTTTTTATAACCTGTTTTAAGCGGTTCAAGCCTTCTTCCCCACTCCTGCTCTTAATCTCTTGAACCAAATAGCAGACAAAAAAATAGGCGCTCAATGAGCGCCTATTTCGTTTAGATTCGATAACTTGAATTAGATGTCAGCTACATCAAATTCAACAGCTGGGTTAACGTCAGCTTCGTAATCAACACCTTCAACACCGAAACCAAATAGCTTCAAGAACTCTTCTTTGTACTCTACGTAGTCAGTCAGTTCTTTTAGGTTCTCAGTTGTGATTTGAGGCCATAGGTTACGACAGTGATCTTGAATGTCTTCGCGAAGCTCAAGGTCATCTAGACGTAGACGGTTCACTTCATCCACTTCTGGCGCGCTGCCGTCTTCTTTGTATAGACGTTGGCTGAACATACGGAAGATCTGTTCCATACAACCTTCGTGAATACCTTCTTCACGCATCTTCTTGAACACCATAGCGATGTAAAGAGGCATTACAGGGATTGCAGAACTTGCTTGAGTCACTACAGACTTAAGAACAGCAACGTTTGCAGTACCGCCAGTTTGGCCTAGCTTCTCGTTCAGCGCTGTCGCTGCACGGTCTAGATCCATCTTAGCTTTACCTAGTGCGCCATCCCAGTAGATTGGCCACGTTAGTTCAGTACCGATGTAGCTGTAAGCAACCGTCTTACAACCGTCCGCTAGAACACCAGCTTCAGAAAGAGCATTGATCCAAAGTTCCCAATCTTCACCGCCCATTACAGTAACAGTGTCTTTGATCTCTTCTTCAGTTGCAGGCTCTACGCTTGCTTCGATGATTGTGTCTTTGTTCGTATCAACCGCAGTTGACGTGTACGTTTCACCGATAGGCTTTAGAGATGAACGAATTACTTCGCCAGTCTCTGGCATTTTACGCACTGGAGACGCCAGTGAGTATACAACCATATCGATTTGGCCTAGATCTTCTTTGATCAGGTCAATTGTTTTCTGTTTCGCCTCGTTAGAGAAAGCATCGCCGTTCAGGCTTTTTGAATATAGGCCTTCTTCTTTAGCAAACTTGTCGAACGCTGCTGAGTTGTAGAAACCAGCTGTGCCAGGCTTTTTCTCAGTACCGGCTTTCTCAAAGAAAACACCGATAGTTGAAGCGCCGCCACCAAATGCAGCCGCAATACGTGAAGACAAGCCGTAGCCACTTGAAGAGCCAACAACTAGTACACGTTTAGGTGCGTTTGCGATTGGGCCTTGAGCTTTTGTGTAAGCAATTTGTTCTTTTACATTAGCTTCACAACCGACTGGATGTGTTGTAGTACAGATGAATCCGCGAATTCGAGGTTTGATGATCATATTCAACTTCCTTAAAAAATCAGGTTAAGGATAAAAGTTTCGTACGCAAATGGCATCTAATTTCTGTAAAAATGTGGCGAAAATGCAAGTGGTTGGAGCACTCAGTGAATATTTGCTGACTAAGTCACCATTTGTTAACGCCTCTATTGCAACTTCTACGACAAAAACAAAAAAAGGCACCTAATAAGGTGCCTTTTGTCATTTCTTTATCTAAGCAACGCTATTTAGCTTAGGTTTTAACTCTTTTCGCGTCAAAGTTTCACTGTAATCATGACTGAAGTGGTCAACTTGAATCGCTGCGTAGCGAAGTTTGTCTGCTGCAATGATTTGGTCAACTTCGTCTTGAGTAAGAACATCTGCCGCCAGTGCTTGAGCAAGTTTATCTTGCAATAGACCTTTACGAGCCACTTTGCCCTCTTTCACTGCTTTGAAGATCTTACGTTCGAGAGGCTTGATGCTGTACATCGCATTGAACGCATTCTCCATTAGGCCAACACTATCCTCTTCTTCTTTGCCTATGTAGCAAAGGTGAGTTAGACGTTCACGGTGTGCACCCGGAGTCATCAAGCTTTCTGCCAGTTGTACCGTTAGATTATCACTTGGTTTTTCAAAGTGGTTACCGACAGGGAAAACTAGACCTTTAAGTACTTTACCTACCATCTTGTTCGGGAAGTTTCTGTACGCTTCTTGTAGCGATTTAGCCGCGTTATGGAAACAGTGTTGAACCGCGTAGTGTACGTAGTCTAGGTCAGCTTGTTGACGACCTTCATCTTCATACTTCTTAAGCGCTGCAGACGCCATGTATAGGTAACTTAGACCATCACCTAGACGTGCAGAGATAAGCTCTTTACGTTTCAGTTCGCCACCTAGTGTAAGCATTGCGAAATCCGCACTCACTGCAAGCGCACGGCTCAAGCGAGTTAAGTCTTGGTAGTAAGGCTTCGTTGGACCGCTCATATCCGCTTTAATGAACTTAGAGCCTGTCAATGCCGCACCGAACGCACCAAACGTGTTCTTAGTTGCGTGAGAGATATGCTTGAACAACAAGTTATCGAAATCCTTCGCACCTTGCTTCTCGTCTGGGTTTGCTGCCGCTTCCATTTCGCTTAGCACGTATGGGTGACAACGTGTCGCACCTTGACCGAAGATCATCAGGTTGCGAGTTAAGATGTTCGCACCTTCTACTGTGATAGCAACTGGAATACCTAGGTAAGGCGCAGCTAAGTAGTTCATTGGACCATCTTGAATTGCACGACCAGAGTGGATATCCATTGAATCATTCAGGATAGTACGCGCCATTTCTGTCATGTGATATTTCGCGATAGCCGTAACGATACCCGGCTTCTCTTTCATATCGAGTGAAGTAGTTGTTAGTGTACGAGTCGCTTCTAGTAGATACGTTAAGCCACCAATACGACCTAAACTCTCTGCAACTCCTTCAAACTTACCAATCGACATACCGAACTGCTTACGAACATAAGCGTATGCGCCGGTCGTTTTCGCCGTTAAGTGGCCCATCGCCGTGCCAAGTGCGGGTAATGAGATACCACGACCTGCAGACAGACATTCCACCAGCATACGCCAGCCTTTACCTGCGTAATCGGCACCACCGATTAACCATTCCATAGGAATAAATACATCGTGACCGCGTGTTGGACCATTCATAAACGCAAGACCAAGTGGGTCATGACGCTCACCAATCACAACACCTTCGTGGTCAGCCGGGATTAGCGCACAAGTGATGCCAATGTCTTCTTTGTCACCCAGTAGCTTTTCTGGATCGTGCAGTTTGAAAGCCAGACCAAGTACCGTCGCCACTGGTGCTAGTGTAATGTAGCGTTTGTTCCAGTTAAGCTCGATACCTAGCGTCTCTTTACCTTCGTGCATGCCCATGCACACAGTACCGACATCAGGGATACCACCCGCATCAGAACCCGCTTCTGGGCCTGTTAGTGCGAAACATGGGATATCTGTACCGTCAGCAAGACGAGGTAGCCAGTAGTCTTTTTGGTCTTGAGTGCCGTAGTGAGACAGCAGCTCACCAGGACCAAGAGAGTTTGGAACCATTACTGAAACCGCAGTACTGATACTGCGAGTCGCAATCTTAGTTACGATAGTTGAGTTAGCGTGTGCTGAGAATTCACGACCGCCATACTCTTTCGCAATAATTAGCGAAAAGAAACGCTCTTTGCGTAAGAAGTTCCACACCTCTTCAGGAAGGTCTCGATCTTCTTTTACAATTTGGTGGTCATCAAGCATAGCGAGCAAGGTTTCAAGCTCATTATCCATGAATGATTGCTCTTCTGCTGTCAGCTGAGGTTTTGGGTATTGATGCAGCTTAGTGAAATCTGGTTTACCAGAAAACAGCTCTCCGTCCCACCACACGCTACCCGCTTCCATCGCTTCTTTCTCGGTGCTAGATAGTGGTGGTAGTACTTTTTTAAAGAGTTTAAAAGCTGGGTCACTTACCCATTTTTGTCTTAGAGAGCTCATAGTTCAGATCCTTTTGTTCACTATATTGGTTGTGAATGTTTCGCTTTTTATTGTTTTATTCTTCTGCTGACATGCCTGCGGCTAAATATGGAATAAGAATATCGACCACTGCCTTAGCATCTATCTTTCTGTCATAGTCATTCTCTGCAATTTCTACCAGAGCCTGACTTGATGCCATGGTGAATACACAAGTCCCTAGGGTGAAGTGTAATCGCCAAAATAACTGTTCTTGAGTGAGGTTCGGATTCGCCTTCATTACAGATGTCGTAAACAAAGAAAGTACTTCGCTGTAGCGAGTAGTAATGAACCAACGCAAGTGTCCTTGCACATCCGTATAGCCTCTGCCGATAAGTAACATGAATCGGCTTGTACCATTTGGCCTAACATCATTAAGTGCTCTTAGTGGCTGTCTCAACGACTCAAACACGTCACTCATAGAATACGTTTCGTTCAAGTTTAAGTTCACTAATGCATCTTGCAGTGCTGGCATAAATGCTTCTAAGTAACGATTGAGTACCGCACGAACCAGAGTCTTCTTATCGCCAAAGTGATAGTTCACTGAAGCTAAGTTGACATTCGCTTTACTCGTAATCGTACGTAAAGAGGTGTCATTAAAACCGTGCTCAGCAAATAAGCCTTCAGCCACATCTAAGATTTTGTCTTTGGTTGTACTTCTTGGTGCCATTTCAATCACTCGTATTAAACAACTGTTTGAAATATACGCTTAGTACATTTATTTAACAAGCAAGCAACATCACATTTTCACAAATTGGTCGTACCAGTTAATAAAACTCAGCACTAAACGATTGAATCGCTGTGTGTTTATAAAAAAATAAAAAAATAATGAATTTTCTTGGAACTGAAATGGAAATGGAGAGTCCTAAATTAGGTAGAAAACAGCGTATTTAGAAGTTTAACAGGCCGTCAAACTTGTTCTTCTCACTGCTTTCTTAATTACTGCATTTTCCTTATTAACTCCTATACTTGTATCCGCCCAAACCACGTTGGTTTGGGCTTTTTTTTGTGTGTTATTCCGATACCTTTTCTTTGGCTGGTATTCGATACAAAAAAGCCCCCGAAATCGAGGGCTTTTCTTACGTTAAGCGTTAGAGCCTTTCACTTTATCTAATTAAGCAGCATCATTTTTTATCAGTTCTCCTAGCACAGCTAAGTCATTACCTAGGTCAACCGAACCAGCCAGTTCAGTCGCAATCCCCTCAACAACGATAGTTTGAACATCATCCCCTCCATTGATTGGAATGGACAACGCAATATCTTCTCCGTCGACAGAGACCTCTATCGCATCAAGTAGCTCTGCCATTTGAGTCTCATCTTGAGGGTCTTCGACCAAATCATTGAGGTCAATCAGATCCCCAGAACCACCTGTATAAAGCTCGAAATCTTTAATAATATCAGTACCGTTGTCGAGCGCAGAGTCTAGCCAAGTGAAAATGTTGTTTCCGCTATCTCCAATCAGCAGATCGTTGCCTGACTCGGCATACAAAGGTTCATTACTCGCAGCACTAATAACGTTATATTGCTGCGGTTCTTCGATATCTATGGTGACCGTCTCTACCGTGCTTTCTGCACCATTAGAGTCGACCGCGACATAATCAAACTGCGGGTCTTCGGTTACTGCCTCGTTACCTTGGACATAGCGTAACTCCCAACTGCCCCCTGTCGATGACAGCTCCATCCCAACAATCGGATTGTCTGGTGAAGAATAACTAAAATCATACAGAATTTGGCTATTCCCCGTATCTCCTGGATCTTTTTGATATTGCTCCGTCTGAGTCGTGCCATCAGCAAAGGTATAGAGCACTTCAACATAAACATTGCTATCAGTGTTAAATGAACCACCCAACCCATCTAAACCAAAATCAACAACCTCTAATGGATTATTAGTAAAGTCGAGGACCAAGGTCTCCTGTTTGTTCATGCCTCTACCGTCTGTATCACCGATACCAAAGCCGACATGAGGTTGCTCACCTTGATACTGTTTCAACGGTTTATTATTGTTATCTTCGATCGTTAATGTAATCGTATTACCGTTATCTAGCGTAATAAGTCTCTCTGTTGGTGAAACTTCCACACCCCAATTATAGAAACCATCAACAAGCTCTGGCATATCCTCAGGATCGCCACTAAAGCCCATTTCAAACATTTCTCCAGGCCCGGCAACGAAGCTGATATTGTTCGGAACAAACAACTCACCGTTATCAACATCAGACTGTACAATTTCTCTCGTGACGCCATTTTCGGCGGTATACAAGAGGCTGCCGTTGGTTGGCAAACTTTCGATTCGAATATTAAGTGGAATGTCGTCATGGTCATCTTCTATATCTGAGATGTAATCAGGCATGCCGCCATCTTCAGAATCGAAGAGAATAGGTATAATCGCGTCCTCATCATTAACGACCGTAAAGCTGGTCGCTTCAGGTGCGTCATTGACACCATTGATTGTTATCTCGATAACATGCTCTACACCATCGATCGCGGTTACCACATATCTTTCAATAACCGTGTCATCATCATTCAAGTATTGAACCGCATCGTTATCAACGACATAACTCCATGCGCCCTCTGGAGTAATCGTTAACATACCCAAAGCAAGTGCATAAGTAGACCCAATAGGGGTAAACACACCATTAGGTTTAAAGGCGGGCATGTCACTCGTGTCGACATCAGTAATCGTTAAAGTACCTGACGCTGAAAGTTCGTTAGTATCAGGATCGACATTAACATCTTCCGTCACCTCACCCAGGTCAGAATCACCTTCACCAACGGTAATCTCAGATGGATCATCGGCACCATTGATGGTGATGGTCACTTCGCTTGTGGTTCCGTCAATCGCAGTAACCGTGTAAACCTCAGTAACGAACTCATCGTCATCAAGATATTGCACATCATCGTTATCTACAACGTACGTCCATTCGCCATCATCGGTTATGGTCAACATACCTAACGCGGTCTCATTGGTTGAGCCTTCTGGATTAAACGTTCCGTTGGGTTCAAAAGCAGCGACATCGTTAGCATCAACATCAGTAATCGTCAGTGTTCCCGTCGCCATCAAGTCGTTGCTTTCTGGATCGACATCGACATCTTCCGTCACCTCACCCATATCAGAGTCACCTTCACCAACGGTAATCTCGGATGGATCATCGGCACCGTTGATGGTTATGGTTACTTCACTTGTGGTTCCGTCAATAGCAGTAACCGTGTAAACCTCAGTGACGACCTCATCGTCGTCAAGGTATTGCACATCATCGTTGTCCACGACGTAAGTCCATGCTCCATCATCGGTTATGGTCAACATACCCAACGCGGTATCATTGGTCGAACCTTCCGGATTAAACGTTCCGTTGGGTTCAAAAGCAGCGACATCATTGGCATCAACATCAGTGATCGTCAATGTTCCTGTCGCCATCAAGTCATTGCTTTCAGGATCGACATCGACATCTTCCGTCACTTCACCCATGTCAGAATCACCTTCACCAACAGTAATCTCTGACGGATCATCGGCACCGTTGATGGTGATGGTCACTTCACTTGTGGTTCCGTCAATCGCAGTAACTGTATAAACCTCGGTAACGAACTCATCGTCATCAAGATATTGCACTTCATCGTTATCTACAACGTACGTCCATTCACCATCGTCGGTAATGGTCAACATACCCAACGCGGTATCATTGGTTGAGCCTTCTGGATTAAACACACCGTTTGGTTGAAAAGCAGCGACGTCGTTATCGTCAACATCGGTGATCGTTAGTGTCCCAGAAGTAATTAAGTTGTTGCTCTCTTGGTCAACATTAACATCCTCAGTCACTTCACCAGTGTCTGAATCACCTTCACCTACGGTTATATCAGATGGGTCATCGGCACCGTTAATAGTGATGATCACCTCACTCGTAGTACCGTCACTTGCTGTCACAGTATAAACTTCAGTAACGAACTCATCGTCATCCAAGTACTGAACGTCATCGTTGTTAACTACGTAAGTCCAAGCACCATCAGGGTCGATGCTCAATACACCTAGCTGTGATTCGTTTGTTGAACCTACGAGGTTAAACTCACCGTCAGCTGAAAAAGTAGGAGTGTCGCTGTCTACATCTGTAATCACAATCTGACCGGATGTCACTAATTGATTGGTGATTTCATCTACATCAATGTCCTCAGTCACACTGCCCGAGTCATCAGTAGCCACAGCTACATCATCAGTACCAATTATCGTTACTGTAATGACTTGTTCGCCTCCATCGGAGGTTTGTACTGTCGTCGAGTCTTGAATTTGCTCACCATCCGCAAGCTCATCATAAGGACTGTTGGCCACGAAGGTCCAAGTACCATCTTCGTTTACAACAAAAGTACCGAGATCATTATCCCCAGCGACCTCTTTAACAATAAAGGTAACGTCTGGGTCTTCACTCGTTAAAGCGCCCCCAGTTTCAATAGGTTCATCCTGCTCAAACTCAATAACATTAGTTTCACCTGAAATAAGCGCAAAGGCGATAATATCAAAAAGAGCAAGACTTTGAGTTTCCGACAGACCTTGAGACTCAAACCCGTCAGTTTCAAAATTTGTGGCAGCTTGAGTTTCAGCCCCAGTACGTTCAATCCTACCGCTGTTGGTCAAACTAGAACCTTCCTCACCAGCGGCAGTATCAAACTCATCTCCTAGTTCCGTTGGATCAAATCCCTCTTCAATAGCACGCTGAACTTGAGCGATCGCGTCATCAGTATCTAGCAGATTTTGTTGGCCCTGGTTATCTACAAAACGTGCAGAAACACTTGGTAAACTCTCTTCACTAGTATCAAAACTGATAATTACGTCGCTAGCGGCTGGTTGTTCGCCCGGAGACAAACGTCTAACCTGGCCTTGAGCGTCGAGCACTACACTCCCGCTAGCAAGACCTAGTATATTTAGGTTGATATTTCCCATATCCATATTCCCACTTCTGCCCAGAACACGCCAAACGCGGATTCAATCCCACTCTGCGCTGTGGCTATTTCCTACAATAAATCTAGTAGTGGCACTATTGATAATCAACTCACTAAAAGTTGGTAAATCTGGTGCTTTTAAAATTAGTCAATGGCAATAGCGACTTACATTCAAAAAAAAATCAACAAACTTCGCATTTTTTTGCAAATGTCCTAAGCTTCGTTTAATACCCTTCTCTCAATTCAGCGGTAAACGTAGGTTGGGAAACGGATGAGACATTGAAAGTAGAAGGAGAGCTACTTTGAAATTGTTTAAATTATCCATTATGTGTTGCTTAGTTGCTTCAACACCACTCACCGCTCAAACTCTGGAACAGTCTGTTGCTATTACTTTGGCGACGAATCCAGAGATAAAAAGCATCTTCAACGAATATGTGAGCGTGAAAAAACGTAATGATGCCTCTGGAGGAGCGTACAAGCCCAGCATCGACCTTGATGCTGGTATTGGTTACGAAGGCATAAACCCTGCACCAAATAACGGCCCCGATACGGATCTAACACGAAAGGAAGCGACGATTTCCCTCACTCAATTGCTGTGGGATGGTTCCGCGACGCTGAACGACATTGATCGTACCGCCGCAGAAGCAGAGTCGGTACGTTTGCAATTGATCGCGGATGCCGAAGACAAAGCGCTGGAGGTAACACAAATCTATCTAGATGCAGTGAAAGCCACTGAAGTGCTGGCACTGTCAGAAAGTAATCTTTCAATACACAAGAAAATCTATAAAGACATAAAGAAACGAGCGAATTCAGGCATAGGTTCGACAGCTGATGTATCGCAGGTAGAAGCTAGGATTGCGAAGGCTCATGGTAATTTGTTGGCCGCACAGAATAATTTGATCGATACCCACACCCAGTTTAGACGAGTGGTGGGTCAAGAACCCCTAGGCTTAATTTACCCAAGAGCCGATATTTCTAAAATTCCTTTGTCGTTAACTGACGCCATTGTTGATGCATTAGACCAACACCCAGTGATCAAAGTTGCAAACGCAGATGTCGATTCAGCCCACTTCCAATACAAACAATCAAAGGGCGTGAACTACCCTACCTTCTCCATCGAGGCTTCTCAGTCGTGGCGTGATGATGCAGGTGGCGATGAAGGCTCAAGTCAAGAGACCCTAGCGATGCTACGCATGCGATATAACCTCTACAACGGTGGTACCGATAGTGCTAATTCAGAAGCTGCAGCTTACCAACTCAATAAAGCAAAAGATCTAAGAGATCGTGCTTATCGACAAGTTGAAGAAGGCCTTCGCCTCTCTTGGAGTGCATTGGATCTGACGTTGCAACAAAAGAACTTCTTGTCTGATCACGTGGATTCGGCGTCAGAAACCGTTATCGCTTATGAGAAACAATATCGAATCGGTAAACGTACGCTACTGGATCTGCTTAACACTGAAAACGAATTGTTTGAAGCCCGCAAAGATTACTTAGATGCGCATTACTCTGAACAGTACGCTAAATACCGTGTAATGAACGCGACAGGCTCTCTATTGAACGCTCTACTGGTCGACATTCCAGACGAGTGGACAACGGCAGTGGAGTATTAATGATGAAAATACCTTACTTATTACTTCCCGTGTTAACGATGACTTTATTTGCCTGTTCAAACCAGCAGGAAGAGGCTTATATCGAGACACCTGAAGCAGAACAGATTGCAGACCTGCAAGACGATGATAGAGATGGTGTGGTGAACGCTCGTGATATCTGTCCAGGTACGCCTGAGACATCACAAGTCGACAATGATGGTTGTGGAGAAACGATTCTTGCGGAAGAAGTCAGACAACTAAAAATACTCTTTGCTCATGACTCATTTGAAGTGAACCCGATCTTCTCAGACCAGATCAGCACGATGGCAGAGTTTCTTGAAACCTACAAAAGTGCCTCGATTGAAATACAAGGCTATGCGAGTAAAGTGGGTTCTAACGAGTACAACTTAGACCTATCAAAAAAACGAGCAAACAATGTTCAAGACGAGTTACTGTCGAATGGTATCGAACCAGAGCGAGTGCGAATTATCGGCTATGGTGAAGAGCGCCTAGAAAGCGATGGCGACGACCCTACTTCACACGCATTGAACCGTAAGGTAACAGCGACGGTGGTAGGGTTAAGTGAACAAATCGTCGAGGAGTGGACCATATTTACCACGCTTGAAAAATAGCGTGACATTGTCAATGTGGATCTATATGTGACATAGAGCGAGTGTCGAACAACAGCAGCTTAGTTATAAGATCAATAAAGCCGAGATAGGAAACCCTATCACGGCTTTTTTGTTCTTTGCTGTCACATGAATCGGGGAGGATGATTCTGTGACTCGTCTTGCTACTCAGAAGTTAGCTTGTTAATCAGTGAATAGGCTCGCCGTTAAACGAGCCTACCGCTGATTATAGTTTTACTTCTTGTTGCTTTGCTGTTTTCGGTAAAGAAACGCTTAGCAGGAAGTAACCTAGAATTGCAGCTGTTGTAGATCCCATCAGGATGCCTAGTCGAGCTAGTGTGTCAAACTCTACATTCGTTGGGCCAAATGCTAGTGATGAAATAAAGATAGACATTGTAAAACCAATACCACACAGGACAGATACTGCGAAGATGTTCATAAAGTTCACACCTTCAGGGAGCTTAGCAACACCCAATTTCACCGCACCCCAGCTGAATGCAAAGATACCAAGAGGCTTACCAATCAATAGACCCATAGCGATACCAAGCGGTAGCATACCTGTTAGGCTTGAGATTGAGATACCTTCCAATGAAATACCTGCGTTTGCAAAAGCAAAGACTGGCAAGATTGCAAAAGCGACGTATGGGTGCAGAGCATGTTCTAGATGCTTCAGCGGAGAATGTTCACCTTTATTGCCTTTCAGTGGGATAGCAAAACCAATCACTACACCAGCCAGCGTTGCATGAACACCAGACTTCAATACTGCAAACCACAGAATTGCACCAACAATGAGATACACACTCAGCTTAGTTACATGCTTGTTGTTTAGCATGAACAGCACACCAGTTGCGATGAAACCAACCGTTAACGCAAGCGTTGATAGGTCGCCTGAGTAGAACAGTGCAATGATAACAACAACGCCAAGGTCATCGATAATTGCTAAAGCCAATAGGAACACCTTCAAGCTAACCGGTACACGGTTACCAAGAAGCGCCATAATACCCAATGCGAATGCGATATCAGTCGCTGCTGGGATAGCCCAACCTTGAAGCGCTTCAGGGTTACTTGAGTTAAATAGCACGTAAATAAGTGCAGGAGCTAGCATACCACCCACAGCTGCGATAGCTGGGAAGATTGCTGTCTCTTTAGACTTTAATGCGCCTTCTAAAAGTTCGCGCTTAACTTCTAAGCCGATTAGAAGGAAGAAGACAGCCATTAAGCCATCGTTAATCCAGTGAGACACAGACATACCAAGAACGTAACTGTGAAGTACACCTTGGTACATTTCGTTCAGTGGTGAGTTTGCTACAAACATTGCGATCGCCGCAGCGATGACTAGTATGATGCCGCCAGCAGATTCCATTTTAAAGAAGTCACGGATGACGTCGGTCATGATTTCGCCCTTATATTTATTATTTAAATAAACGAATAACAAAGAATAACCACGAGTTTATATCCAAGTTTAATTGATAGATAATCACTTCTTCGGATGTTTAACTTCGGTTTTTCCTACAAATACTAAACAATACGTCGTATATTCCATAATGTTGTTATGCACCATGAATTAAGTATAGATGAGATCATCGAACCTGTATGCACAATTCATTGGGGGACGCTAAAAGGCGCAGGCATAAAAAAAGGCTATCAAATTATAGCCTTAGGTGTTTTTTAGTAGCCAGTTAACTGCATAAAGCCTGTCGCTTCATGACTCCCGCTCGCCTTAATCGGCCCTTCCCAATATGGTATGACAAATGGAAGCCACATATCCCTGCGTATAATACGCGTTGTGAGGTTGATATCATGCTTAGGGACGTTAATGATCCACTGCAAAGGCATCCGTCTTCCATTCATCAACGTTGTATTTTGCAATGGTTGAATGGAAATGTCGGATTCCGTTAATTGGTAAACTTTGCCTGAGCGCGTTGCTAATGTCCCGAATATGTAAGGCAACTGTTGGTTATGACGATAACGGTTAATGCTCAGCGCTGTGCCGTCATCGAGGTTAAATACAAACCAATCCCAACCTTGTTGGCCCACTCCAAGTAAGCCACTGCCCCACTCTTTATGTACCCACGCAGTTCCTTCCACTTCCTTGGTAACGCCGTCTAGGTTCAACACACCACTCAACGATAAAAATGGAGCGCTGAAGTTATAAGACGCGACAGGTAATAAGTCGTGCTTTTTCTGATAACCGTTATCGCCGTTGAGCACATAGGGCCCTTTTGCAATGGTGTCGAGTTCAAGTCCAAACGTGTCTGTTTGCACTTGAAGGCGTCCTGGGAATGGGGTGTTGCCGAGTGCACGCCAGTTCCAGTTATCAATCCAAAGCCTGAATGGACGATTAGTCATTCCCGCTTGGCCAATGCCGCCACGAGCCATGCGCTGTTCTTTCCATACTTTGGACTTAGAAGAGACCACTACATTTGAGATATAGACTTGAGGGCTTTGCCACCCTGGTGTTTCACGTTCGTCCGTTGCGATACGGAAAAAGCTCCACTGGACCGAATAGTCTTTACCATCATCACCTTTCAAAGATGCAAAGTAATGCCACCACTCGTGCTGAAACTCTGGGTGGAACTTAAAATCTTGTGGTAGCGAAACATTACGGTCTGGCAAAACAGGTTCGAATACATTGAAGTGTTCATTAACCAATATTGAGTTAACTTCATTCACGCCCTTTTCACCAGGATCGATGAAATAGGAGTAATAACCCCAAACACTTAAAAAGATGCCGAAGAAACTGATTAATAGCAGAGAAGACAGGATTCGTTGTCTTAACTTATTTGAGGTATTCCGTAAAAACATACTAAAGCGCATCCCTCAGTGACTTCATCGGAGTGTTCCGAATCATTCTCATCACTGGTAAAGCACCAGCTAGCATCAATGCTGCCATGGCCCATGCAAATGTCTGCAAATAGTCCCAAGGAATCACTTGTAACTCAAGTGACCACCCAAAAGACTGCTTTATCACGATATCAACAATTAGGCTCGCTAGCGCTAATCCGAGCGGAATCGCAATTAAGGAGGAAATAAGACCAAACACAAACAACTGCAAACTACCTGTCAGGATCAGTTCTTTCGCCGAGACACCCAAACAGCGCTGCAAGGAAATATGCCTTTGGCGAGACACTTCTCCCGCAACCGTCGCAAAGAAAATACCGAAGACGGCGATAACCAAGGTGATGTTACCTAATGTATCTGCAATCGCGAACGTCCTATCGAACACCCGCATCGCTTGACTGTGGATGTTGTTGTTATCGAAAACGCGCTCGGAGCCAAGCCTGAATACGCTTTCCAATCGACTGCGAAGCCCTAATGAATTCACATCGTCTTTGAGTATTACGCCAAGTCCGACATTACCCCGCCCTGCAAACCCATACAGCCAGTTTCGATGCGACATCATGACTTGATGGTAAGGGTTACCATAATCGTAATAAACACCGACAACCTGCCAACCAGAGCCGAGACTGTCATAGAGGTCAATGTAGTCGCCAGGGCGAATCCCCAGCTTGAGAGACATCGATTCACTGATCAACACACCTTTAGAGTGATGTAAGTGATACCAGTAATTCGGAATACCTAATTTGATCGTCAGCGCTTCTAGCTCACCTTCAGAAGGACCCGTACTGATCACCTGAATGCTACCAACTGGAGACGCCACATCTTTCTCCCAACGCCACCAAACCGAATCCACTTCAGGTTGGTCGGATAACCAATTACTCATACGAGCAGCGGCATTGTTGGTTGGGTAGATATACAGATCGGCAGCCAAACGCTGTGTTAGCCATTTATCAGTGGTATCTCTAAAGCTACCGACCATGGTTTCTACACCAATATTGGCTGTTAAGGCTAACATAAACGCCATCGTCGCCACGCCACGGTAGCTCATACTGGAAGCTGCATCAGCAAAGAACCAGCGAGCACGAACCCAGCGCAACGAATAAGAGAGGCTGTTAAATAACTTCCACATCAAAAACGGGGTAAATAGCGCCACACTGATCAGCATTAGCGCGATAATCGCAAAACCCGTCTCTTGAGTCTGAGGGGCTTGATACACAGCGACAGCGGCAACCAAGAAGCCACAGCCAATCAATGCTTGCCAAGTAAACTCTGTACCCGCAAAGCGCATCAAAGATAAGCGAGAGGTCAAACGAATCGGTTGTGATCTAAGCAAACGCACCAATGGCCAAGCGCACGCTAAAAACGCACCAAGTAACGCCATCAATAAGCTGTAGCCGCTCCATCGCCAATTCCAGTCGATCGTTAAGCCAACGTTGGCGTCGTATAAGTCGCCTAAGCTTGAAGATACCGCTGGTAACAATTGGTTGGCTAACATGACACCGAATACATTACCGCAGATCCAGCTCAGTACGACCAATATCAACAATTCTAAGCAAAGCGCTTTAGCCAATTGCCAGCCCGATACACCTGTTTGTCTTAAGATTCCGACTAACGGTTGGCGCTGAATAAATGACAACGACATCGCTTGATAGAAAATAAATAAACCAACCACAAACGACAGCATACCCATCGCTTTTAGGTTTAAGTGGAACGCACTGGTCAGCGACTCAAGCTCTGCCTTAGAGCTACGAGAGATCGTCAAACCATTAGGTAACATATTTTTAAGACGTTCAAACTTCTCAGTGGGCATGTCTGAACAAGCAATCACTGAAAGCCCAGCACTGCGTTTAAGCATTCGGAGCAAGGAGATATCCGCAATCAACCTTGTACCATTAATCATATTATTTTGATCAACAACCACAGGACCAAGTTCAGAACCATCCATCAAAGGGATGTAATCGCCGTTGTGCCATTCCATGTGTTCAGCAAGATCATCACTGACAAGGATTGGATATGGTGGCTTCATGAGGTTCAAAGCGGTGAGATCTTTTAACGCTATACCAGGTTGTAGCTGAAGCATAGAAACAGGATCTATACCGACAACCATGAAGTTTGCGCCATTTTCATCAGTGATACGATGGTGATCAAGAGGAGAACACTGTTGAAAACCTTCACGGCGAAGCTGGATATAAAAGCCTTGCGGGATTTTATTGGCGTTGTGTTTTGGTCGAATGCGGTAAGGAAGAGGATTCGAAAAGAGCTTTTCGCCATGTGCATAGCTTTGCTTGGCGTGTTGGTTGATAGCAGTAACACCAACCAAAAGTGATACGCCGAGGGTTAAACCAAGCCATACCAAAATAATCTGCAGTGGGTAACGTCGATAGTGACCGAGTAGTGCCTTAACTACGGGCCATAACATGCAGTTGTCCTCCTTGTAGACGGATCCTACCATCCATATGCAGAGCTACTTTTTCACTGTGTGTTACCAACAGCAACGTACATTCTAATTGACGAGCCAAAGAGGTCAGCAAACGCATTACCGCTTCTGCATTACGCTCATCTAAACTACCGGTCGGCTCATCGGCCAGCAATATTTTTGGTTCCATATAAAGCGCACGCGCAATGGCCGCACGTTGTTGTTGGCCACCAGACGCTTCTTCAGGGTAACGGCCAAGTAAAGGCATAAGATCTAAAGCAGAGAGAATCTGTCTCCAGAGACCTTTGTCTTCAGGTAAGCCTTTTAACTGGCGGCAAAAACGGATGTTATCGGCAATATTTAACGTTGGCAGTAAGTTGAATTGCTGAAAAATATGGCCAATGTTGTTTCTGCGATAAGCGGTGCGGTCACGCTCGGTTGAGTCGTGCATATTGAAGTGAGGAAAAGCGATTTCACCTGAGTCCGCTAGGTCTAAGCCCGCGATAAGATTCAGTAAAGTACTTTTACCTGAACCGCTTTCTCCCATTAATGCCAGCTGGTCACCTTGGTTTAATGTTAATTCAGCACCTTGCAAAACAGGGTGAAACTCCCCCCCATCGACATAGCCTTTACATAGGTCTGACAGCTTTAACATTAAACAGCTCGCATTAGTTAGAATTTGGAAGGAGAATCTACACTAATTCCCTGTTAGGAGGAAGTATTTTGAAAGATAGATCACACGCCAACGATAAAGTGATGCGATTGGTGCGCCCTACTTCAACTTCCTATCAAGTTTTTAATCCATTTTCTTGTTTTCATGCGATAGAGCGACCCGCCCCACTTGAGGACTTCTTCCGTTAGGAAAAGCAGATATACCCACTCAGGTGGAAACTTAAAATAGATAGCCGCGATGGCTGCCAATGGGATACCGATCACCCACTGAGCAATCAAATCTTGATAGAGGCAGAACTTCACATCACCACCCGCTCTCAACACCCCAACGATCACAGTCAATGGCACCGAGCGAATGACAATACCCACACAGAGGATCAGAATGAACTTCTCTGAGAGGGCTCTGGTTTCTTCCGTCAGTGCGCTAAAGGCATTAAGTATTGGCGTTTGAACGAAATAGAGAAAAACGGCTACAACAATACTAGTTAAGAAACACAAAATTGTTAAGCCAAGCGCTTGATAGTAAACCGCTTCATTGTTTTTCGCACCAAGTTGATTACCCACCAAAACAGCTGCCGCATTCGAAAGGCCAATCAATAAACTCAATGAGATAGATTCAACCGGCGTCATGACCGATAGCGCAGCCAGACCTTGAACGCCCGATTGCCCCATGATCGCGTGGTAAGCAAACAAACCACCCGCCCATGCTAAGAAGTTAAACGTGGTCGGCAGAGACAGCTTCAAGAAGCGAACCACCTTATCAATCGAAGCTGCCGCTTTAATATCGCAAAACTTAAATGCTAATAAATGCTTAGAGAAATAGAGATAACCAAACAAAGTCGCGACTTCAATCGCGCCACTCAGTACCGTCGCAATCGCCGCACCTTTGATTCCAAGCGTAGGAAAGCCTAAGTTACCGAAGATCAGCACCCAGTTTAAGAACACGTTAGACAGGATGCCGATACCGCTGAAAAATGTACTTAGCCCGGGTTTGTGCATCGCTCTCAAACCCACAGCCATACTGCTGACACACGATACCGCTAGCATGCTAAATGACGTAATTACGATGTATTCAACGCCTAAGTTGATGACCTCTTGAGAGTCGGTCGTCACGCCCATGATTTGTGCAGGAAATGAAACGAAAAACGCGATAGTCAGTAAAGCAAACAGTGTCGACACCAGCCACGTCAGCGCAGTGCTTTCTCTCACACCTTGTCTGTTACCCGCGCCCCAATATTGAGCAGTAAGAAGAGCACCGCCCGTGGTAACACCCACCAGCATAATGGTCGTCACGAACATCGCTCGGCTCGCCACCCCCACAGCTGCGATGTCTGCTTCGCCAAGTTGGCCCAACATCAATACATCCACCAAGCCTCGGCTTGAAAACATAATGCTCTGCAAGGTGATGGGCAGTGCAATCGCAATAAGCCTGCGAACAAAATCACCTCGTGTGTGATGAATAATTGAAGAGAGCAACATAGAGAGATACCTAAACGGAACGTATTGATGAATAAAGATAAATATCGCGCTATTATATCAATGTTCGGTTTTTAACCACAGATATAAATGGAGTAACAATGAAGAAAGTACTGGTTTTAGGCGCTTCTGGATATGTTGGTTCGCAACTCCTCCCTCTCCTGCTTGAGCAAGGCTATCAAGTCACGGCAGCAGCAAGGCATATCGACTATTTAAAGGCACGGACCGAGCCTCACGAAAGCTTATCGCTTGAGTATCTTGATCTGGCCGATCAAGCTGCGACACAAGCCTTAGTCCCCGACTTTGATCTTATCTTCTTTCTCGTCCATGGCATGGCGGAAGGCCACGACTTTATCGATTATGAGCTGAACTTAGCCCGTAACTTTGTTTCTGCTCTTGGGCCAAAGAATCAACACGTCATCTACCTGAGTTCTTTACAGCCTCAGACTGGTGATTCAGAGCACCTTCAAGCGAGAAAGAAAACCGGCGAATTGCTTCGTAAAGGGCCTGTACCCGTTACCGAACTTCAAGCTGGCGTGATCATTGGCCCAGGATCTGCGGCATTCGAGATCATGCGAGATTTCGTGTACAACTTGCCGATTATGATTGCGCCAAAATGGGTTGACTCTAAAGCCAACCCGATTGCTTTGCAGAACCTGAACCACTATTTACTAAAACTCGCACAAGACACGCCTAGCGAAAGCCAAACCTTTGAGGTTGGCGGGCCGGATATTGTCTCTTACCGAAACCAATTTGCTCATATTGCCAAAACCGCCGATCGTCCACTCAAACTATGGGCGACATCGCTACTGACACCAAAGATTGCTTCATATTGGTTAGGTGTGGTGACTTCTGTACCGTCTAACATAGGTAGAGCACTACTTGCAGGCTTAAAGCACGACTTCATCGCCAGTTCGACCATCATTAGAGAAAAGTACCCTCAGAAGCTTATCTCGTTCGAAAATATGGTTGAACAAGCCATTCACGCTGAAGGAAACTTTGTCAAAAGCAATGTATGGGGCTTTGATAAAACCGCATTCAAACGCTGGCAAGCTGGGTATGGCTATTACCCGAAGAAAACAGGCGCAAGTATCACCTCAAGCGCTTCATTGGAATCGCTTTGGCATGTTGCTCAGCAAATCGGAAGCCCGAAGCAAGGTTACTTCTTTGCTAACACTTTATGGCGCACACGCGAATGGTTGGATGTTCTTTTCGGTGGCGGTGTACCGGTTCGACAAATGCCAGAAGGGCCCAACCTAAAAGTCGGTGACAAAATCGATTCATGGAAGGTCATTCGCTGTGAAGAGAATCAGTTTTTATCTCTGCTTTTCGGTATGAAAGGCCCCGGTTTAGGGCGACTCGAGATTACTGTCTCTGACCACGGTGACTCTCGCGAGCTGAATATCTCGGCTTGGTGGCATCCAAAGGGGTTTCTAGGGTTACTGTATTGGTTTGCTATGATGCCAGCCCACCTGTTTATTTTTAAAGGCATGGTGAAGGGAATTGAGAAGCAGGCTAAAGAACAGGATTAAAAGCAGATGCGGGATTCGAGTGACGAGATGCGAAAAGATTAAAAGCAAATTAGCGACACGCGCTATGAGAGACAAAAAAGAGCGGATAATTCCGCTCTTCGTATCTCTCATCTCGAATCCGCTATTAGCCGATAACGCTAATTGGGATCTCAGCCAGTTGGTTGCCTTGGTTAGCAGGGTAAACGATGTATTCACCGTGATACTTCACCGCAGACTTATAGTCCGTTACTTTGTGAAGCATGAAGCCCGCTTCCATCGCCGCTTGGATGAACTCAGCATGGTTGCCACGAACAAACCAGTTCATTGGCTTAACCATCAACTCCCCGTCGAAAGAGTCGTCACACTGTTTACCGCATAAAGCAAAAGAGTGCTCGCCATCGGTGAAGAATTGAATCTTGCCGCCAGTCGTTAGCTCGTCTTCACTCGATACGCTCCAACCCATCTCGTACATTTTGTCCATGAACGCTTCAACATCACTGTCTTTTAGCGTTTTAGGCTCTTCGCCTTCAGGGAAAAAACGTCCGTAAAACGCAGAAATACGTTTAAAGGTAAAAGTTAAATCAGAGTTGTTGCCTTTTGAGCGACCCTGTTTCTGCCAGCGAACTAAGTCAGGCACAATCACGCGATCATAAGCTTGAGATTTAATCGCTTTTGTTACCCAACGAACAAGATAAAGGTTGTTCGCGATAGGTGCGTCGATCGCTTTACCAGACTTATGCAGAGCATACAGCTCGCCCAGCGCATCGTTCACTAACTTCTGAATTTCAATATAGTATTTTGACATTATGCCTTCTTTCCTAATGTCCAATATAGTAATGCTGACAGTATTGCACATGCTGCCATCATCATAGCCATTGGCCCTGCAGTGTCACTTGGTAGCATTGCAACAATTGCTCCCACCACAGAACCAGTACCAAATCTTAATGTGCCCGCAAGCGAAGATGCTGTGCCTGCCATATTCGGGTATCCGCTTAAAAGTAGCGCCATTGAGTTACTACCAATGGTAGACAGTGTGCCGATAAACAGCATCACGAATGGCACAATACCCCACAAACCGATATCTAACATCCAACCGACTAACAGACCTAAGCCCGCAAACAGTTGAATGGTTAAACCGACTCTGAGCATAGCGTGAGAGCCCACTTTCTTAACGATTCGACCGTTGATGCTCGTCATCAAGATCATAGCAACAATATTCAAGCCGAACAGGTAGCCAAACAGATCAGGGCGAACGCCATAGATATCGATGTAAACGAATGAACCTGCCGTTAAGAACGCAAACATCCCTGAAAATGAGAATGCACCAGAGAAAATCAGGCCCATCGCCGTTGGGTTCTTACACAGTCGAGCATAGTTACGAATCGTTGTTTTAAAGCGCAATGGTTGTCGGTTTTCTGCAGGAAGCGTTTCTGGGATCTTCATCGATACCGCCAGAATCACGATCACCGCAAAAATAGCCAGAACCCAGAAAATTGAACGCCAACCGAACCACAACGCTAAGTAACCGCCAATCATCGGAGCAACCAATGGCGCAACTGTCATCACCAAAGTAACGAAAGACATGGTTCTTGCGAAATCTTCACGATCGAACATATCTCTTACCACCGCTTGGATGATAACGGCCGCCGCAGCACCAGCAAAACCTTGAGCGGTACGGATGTAAGTCAGCGCTTCAATGCCATGAGTTGTCGCACTCACCATAGAAGCGATAGCAAACAAGAACACACCAATAAGCAGTACAGGCTTGCGACCATAGCTATCCGCCAACGGGCCATGCAGCAACTGCCCCAGCGCGAAACCTGCGGTATAGGCTGTTAGCGTGATTTGTACCTCACCCGCCGTCACACCAAGATCTTTAGCAATGGTCGGCATCGCTGGCAGATACATATCAATGGCTAGCGGAGTAAGTGCACCAATCGCACCTAGAATCAAAAACAGCACTAAGCCTAATTGAGGTGTTTCTAGTTGGGAGCTTTGGCTCTGTGAGGTCGATGTTTGCATGGTTCTCCGAATGTTCAACTGATAGAGCTAGGGACTAGCGTGAGTACGCGAGTCAAAGATTGGCTGAGACTTTCCTAGTACCAGTCAACATCATCAGCCGACGCTATCCATGGTCGGCTTTACAACGAAAGGGCTATTTCCAGCAAAAGTGGTCTCTTGTTAAGAACAATTTCTTGTTAAGAGCAACTTCTAGCTAAGGACTACTTCCAGATTGAATCGACTTCTTCTTGCGTTAGGTAACGGTATTCACCTAACTCTAAAGATTCGTCCATCTCAATTTCGCCAATACGTTCACGGTGTAGTGCTTCTACCTTGTTACCAAGAGCAGCAAACATACGTTTAACTTGGTGGTATTTGCCTTCGTGAATCGTTAGTAGCACTTCACGCTCTGCACGAACTTCTAGGTGTGCAGGAAGTGTTAGGCCATCTTCGCTCTTAAGCTGGATGCCCTCTTTGAATTTTTCAACGTAATCGTCTTCAACAGGTTCAACCAACCACACACGGTACGTCTTCTCGCACTTGTGCTTTGGCGAAGTGATACGGTGAGACCACTTACCATCGTCGGTAATCAATACAAGACCTGTTGTATCAATATCTAGACGACCAGCAAAGTGCAGCTTGTCCATTTTGATTTCATCAAGTAATTCAAACGCGATACGATTTGCGCCATCTTCATGCGAACAAACAAAGCCTTCTGGCTTATAAAGCATGATGTAACGTGGGCCGTGAACATTCAGTTCATTGCCTTGCCATTCGACAACGCACTCTTCAGTTACCTTGAGTGAACCGCTTTTTTGAATGACATCATTTACTGTCACTGCCTTGGATTTTAATAAGTGTGTTGCTTCTCTTCGAGTGACGCCTAATGCATCGCACAGAAATTTATCTAAACGCATGAATACCTCAACTAATCTAAGTCGGGTATTATAGTCACCTTTGCTCAATTAGTTGAGCTATTTCACACTATTTGTTTTCCTTCTTACAAGACGCGATATGTATACACTCCGCCCGTACCAAGCTGATTCTGTAAAATCAGTGATTCATTACTTCAGAAAACACCAAACTCCGGCAGTGCTCGTGCTTCCGACAGGTGCAGGAAAAAGCCTTGTGATTGCAGAGTTAGCAAGGCTTGCGAAAGGTCGAGTGTTGGTGCTTGCTCACGTAAAAGAATTGGTTGAACAGAACCATGAAAAGTATGAAGGTTACGGGCTGAAAGGCTCGATTTTCTCTGCGGGTTTAGGACGCAAAGAGACCGACCAACAAGTCGTGTTTGCTTCGGTGCAATCTGTGGTGCGAAATCTCGATTCATTCTCTAACCAATTTTCGCTGTTGGTTATCGACGAATGCCACCGTGTTCCCGATGAAAAGACCAGTAGTTATCAGAAAGTCATCACTCACTTACGCGAGAATAATTCGGGCATCAAGGTGCTTGGATTAACAGCGACCCCATATCGTCTTGGGATGGGTTGGATTTATCAATACCACACTCGCGGTCAAGTGCGTTCAGATGAGCCACGTTTCTTCCGCGACTGTATCTTTGAGCTGCCGATTCGTTACCTGCTCGATGAAGGTTTCTTAACTCCTGCACGCATGATTGATGCACCCGTGTTGAGCTATGACTTTTCGCAGTTAAAGCCCGCGAGCACTGGTCGCTACAAAGAAGCAGAACTCGACATGGTGATCGAGCAATCGAAACGAGCGACCCCACAGATTGTCGATCAGATTATTCACCTAGCCCAAGATAAACTAGGCATCATGGTATTCGCTGCGACCGTTCGACACGCGCAAGAGATCCTCGGCTTATTGCCAGAAGGTGAAGCTTCAATTGTGATTGGTGATACACCAACTCTCGAACGTGACCAAATTATCAGCGACTTCAAAGAACGTAAAATCAAGTTTTTGGTTAACGTATCGGTATTAACCACAGGTTTTGATGCGCCACACGTCGATTTAATCGCGATTTTGCGCCCGACAGAATCCATCAGTTTGTATCAACAAATCGTTGGCCGTGGCTTACGCCTATCTCCGGGTAAAAAAGAGTGTTTGGTGCTCGACTATGCGGGCAACAGTTACGACCTCTACCAACCTGAGGTTGGCGACCCTAAACCCGATTCAGACAGTGAAATCATCACCATCCCTTGCCCTGCGTGCGGCTTCAATAATAACTTTTGGGGCAAGCTAGACAGCAATGGCTTCTTGCTTGAGCACTTTGGGCGCAAATGCCAAGGCTACTTTACCGATGAAGACACGGGCGAGCGCGAGCACTGTAATTATCGCTTCCGAGCCAAATACTGCGGTGAATGCGGCGCTGACAACGACATTGCCGCGCGCATTTGCCATGAGTGCGATGCAACCTTAGTCGACCCAGATAAAAAACTTAAAGAAGCACTGAACTTAAAAGATGCCTTGGTGTTTGAGTGTTTAGAGATGGACTTGAACGTTCTCAAGGGCGACAAAGGTAAGTCGCAACTTAAAGTCACTTACCGTGGCGAAAACCAAGCACAAGTGCATGAATTTTGGTCATTAACCACCAAGAAACAGAAGCAGAACTTTAAAGACCAGTTTGTTCGCCCTCACCTTGCTGACAGACACCGCCCTTTTGAGGAAGCTTCACCAACGAAAGTGGTTGCTCACCAACATAGATTCCGCCCACCTCAATTCGTGATTGCACGTAAAGTCGGGCGTTTTTGGAAAATGAGAGACAAGATATTCGAAGACGAGCTTCAGCAACGTTAACATCTCATTTTTTGAGAACCTAAATCTCATTATTCATCAGGTTCACTTTCTGTTCAGAATTACTTTTTTATACTGAACGCTATCAACCTTCTCTAGGATTCGCTATGTTTAGTAAAGTTATGATTTCTATGTTTTCTTTAAGCTTAGGCTTATGTGTCGCCGCTAGTGCGTGGGCTGACTTAGATCATAACGGTCATGATCTTGTACAAGATGTCCATAAAGCGGGAACCCGTATCGAATTTGAAGAAGATCAAGACGAAGTCTATGAAGCCGTACGAGAAGGCTACATTCGCCCTTTCTCAGAAATGTATGCGGCGGTTGAAAACGATCTTCATGGCAGAATCATTAAAGTAGAACTAGAAGAAGATGACGACATTTGGGTGTATGAACTAAAAATCAATTACCAAAACAACATCATCAAAGTCGAATACAACGCTGAGACGTTAGAAATGCTTATGATCAAAGGCCGCAACTTTAAAGACGCAATTAAACACGGCGACTAGTTACGTACGACGAAGAGCTAAGCACGACGAACAGTCATTAGAAGAAATTAGAAGAACAATTATGAAAATTTTAGTCGTTGAAGATGAGCCTCGTTTGGGCCAACAAATTATTGAAACACTTGAGGGGGCCGACTGGGTTCCAGAGCTCTCTCAAGATGGTATCGACGCACTCTACCGTGCAACGTCAGAAGAATGGGACGCGATTGTCCTCGATTTAGGTTTACCTAAGCTTGACGGCCTAACGGTATTAAAAGGCATTCGAGACGAAAACATCAACACGCCAGTGATTATCTTAAGTGCTCGTGACACGCTAACTCAACGTGTTGAGGGCTTGAACGCCGGTGCTGATGACTACCTAACTAAACCATTCGAAATGGTCGAGCTGATAGCCCGCATTCGTGCTCAACTACGCCGAGCGTCAGGCAGTGCTGCTCCTATACTTCAAATTGGTGATTTAAGCCTAGACACACGCAGCTCTAAAGTGTTGTGGCAAGGTCAAGCGGTTAGCCTCACGGCGCTAGAATATAAAGTTGTTGCGTACTTCATGCATAACCAAAATAAGGTTATCTCGCGCACTGAGTTGGTTGAGCATATCTACAAGCAAGACTTCGACCGAGACTCAAACACGGTTGAAGTGTTCATCGGTCGTATTCGTAAGAAAATCGCACCAAAGATCATCAAAACCGTTCGTGGCCTTGGCTACCAACTGAATGCTGAATAGCTCAGTCGTCAATCACGCCAAGAGCAACCATTAATTAAGTGGACAGCCTGTTCTGATCATCGCAATACGATAAGTTACGATGAGCAAAGGCAGGTTGGAAATGCATGAATCTAAAGAAACGAACACTTAAAAACATCAGTTTAAAAAGCCGCTTGCTCCTTGCTGCGGCTTTTTGGCTAGGTGCGATGATATTAGCGGCTGGTGTCGGGATTCCGAAACTGGTTAACGACTACCTCGTCGATGACATGAAGCAGCAGCTTGGCTTAACCATGGATGAGTTAACCGCCAATATCGAAACCAATGACAGTGGTAACCTGATCATGGCAGAGCGTCTGTCTGATCCTAGGTTCAACCAGCCCTACAGTGGTATTTATTGGCGCGCCGCTACCCAAGAGCAGATCATTCGATCTCGCTCGCTATGGGATAAAGACCTCACCATCAAGCGTTCACCGATTCACACATCAGTCAAAGGGCCAGAGAAAGAAAAGCTGATTTACATCGAGCAAGATATCTACCTGCCTGAACTGAGCGACCCTGTCACGATCACCATTGGTATTGATGAAGATCCATTAGAATCCACACTGACCGAGCTTACTGGTCAAGTCTGGTTGATCCTAATGTTGCTGTTTGTTGGCGTGCTGATGTTGATCGGTATTCAAGTCAGTTGGTCGTTATTACCGCTCAGCAAGATGCAACGCGAACTGGTAATGCTAAGAAACGGCGAGCAACAAGGGTTAAGCGATAACTACCCAAAAGAAGTTTCTCCATTAGTCTCGGACCTCAATGCCCTGCTCTTTCACTATCAAGAACTATTAGAACGAGCTCGTAACCACGCGGGTAACTTATCTCACGCGTTGAAAACACCGCTTTCAGTTCTGAAAAATGAGATAGAGCGACTTCCAGAGGATGACAAGGCACTGCTACGACAGCCCATTAATCAGATTCAAAGCCAAATCGATTATCACCTTGGCCGCGCTCGTATGGCAGGTGCAATGAACATTCTTTCGGTGAAGTCTTCACCTTGTGAGCGTGTCGAAGCGATCTCAATGGCGTTTGATAAAGTTTATGCCGCCAATGAAGTCACCATGATTAACGAGCTAGACTCTGAGATTGAAGTGGCAGTAGAAAAAACCGACCTTGATGAAATGGTCGGCAACCTACTCGAGAACAGTTACAAGTGGGCGGGCAGCGTTATTCGCGTCCATGCAAATGAACTCGACGATGGCAACATAGAGTTGGTGATTGAAGATGATGGCCAAGGCATTCCTGAAGAGAAGCTTGAGCAAGTGACCAAACGTGGCGTTCGACTTGATGAAACCACACCAGGAACAGGCTTAGGACTTAATATCGTAAATGAAATGGCACACAGTTACCGAGGCAGCCTAACGCTCAGTAAGAGCTCAATGGGCGGCTTAAAAGCTTCTCTGGTGCTTAAAATAAGTAAAGGCTGAACAAGCAAAGTAAAAGTTAAACACAATAAGCCCTAACGTAATGCTAGGGCTTAATTCTATCGACCTTATATACAACTCTATATATCGTTCACAGCAACATCCAAAGTTTGTGAATTATCACTAAGGGTCGTTGCTCCAATCGTTAATACCCGGCCATCAGTGTAATAGTCATGATCGTCATTGATCACTTCCACCGTTGCTAATGGGTACTTGTCTAACTCGATGTCTGGTAGTAACGTTCGTATCTGATTAGCAAGCCGATCTCGCTCTTCATCAACATTAGGGTCAATGTTATGAAGCACGGTCACAATGCCTGAGTAAGGCGTGACTTTAAGGCCATCATCATAGCTAATTGCGCCTAACCACTGAGGCTGGTTAGTTTTAATATCAACACCTGCACGCCACCAACGAATATGGCTGCGCTTCATCAGGTTACCCGGCAATTGAAAAGCCATATCTTGCGGCTTGTCTCGCCAATATAAATCAGACACTGGCGGCGTTTTTTCTCTAAGCAATGCGAGATAACCAACCCATTCAATCTCATTTCGAGAGAAGGTTTGATTCTCTATCCAGCCTAATTGCTTCATTAAATCTCTTGGGGTTGCTCCAACATAAATTACGTTGATCGCTTGCGCCGAGTAGAACGAAGATTTACCGGGGAACGCTTTATAGGTAACCGAGTTCCAGTCGACTTTGTTTATTTGAGCCGTCTCTGGTTGATTCTGAAAGTCATCCGCTTTCCAGAAAAAGTGAGCGTAGTTCGCAAACAATACCCACGCCAACAACAGCGCACTAGACTTAAGTACTAAGCATCGCCACTTCATTCGGTAACCGATAATGGTGAAGACTAATACCGCGAACACACCAACGATCAAGCTATTATGCTCCGAGATAAATATCTTAAGGCTATTAAGCCACGGGAAGTTTTCAACGCCGTGCGCCAGTAACATGCCCCAAGCAATGAACTGCCCTCCACCAAGGGCCAAACCGATAAACGCCAACACACTAAAATTACGCCACGGTACACGATGCGAGCCAGCTATAAATGGCACAACCCAAGCGATAGGCCCTAATAAGCGAGCAAAAAGAATGATGTATGTGCCTTTACGAGCAACCAGATAGCGGCAGCGCGCGATCAATCTTTTGGTTTTAGGACGAAACTTAATGAGCCTTCGTTGCGCCTTAGCACCGTATTTATAACCAATGAAATAACTGAGTTGGTCACCAAGCAAACCGCCTAGCATCACCAAAACCAACGCCATCCATGCACCTGAATACAGTTGAAAGCCCGCTGCGATAAAGAAGGGCTCTCCCGGTACAAATAGGTTTGGGCCAATGAGAGCATCACCCAATGCCCCCAGAAACAGCCCTAGTCCATCAAACATAACAACCTCAATACTTACTGTTCTTTGTAGTGACCAAACTTGTAGTTCATCTCGTTGTTACGCATTTCGCCTTTGAAGAAGCGTCTTACATTGGCTTTAAGATAAGTTGAGCCTGTCTTCACAACGCCATCTTGGTCTAAACGACGTGGGTCAAAACCAAAGGTCATATTCAGGAATCTAAATCGCCATGTTTTGCTCGCACGTTTTACGTAGTCACAGTCTTCACACAGGACGATCTCTTCATCGAAACCGCCGATCTCATCATGCGCTCGTTTAGTCGAGAAAATACATGCGCCAATCGCCGTCGGGAAAAAGAACTGAGTAGTAAACAAGCCTGCGTTAAATAGCCCGTAACCAAACTTGTGTACAAGCGGCAAACCTTTCGAGCTCATGTACACACCCGCCACTTCAAGCTTCTTCTCTTCTAGTTCATAAAGCGCTTTCGCAAGGAAGTTTCGAGGCAAGCTCACGTCAGCATCTAAGAAAAGGATTCGGTTGTATTGCGCCAATGAAGCACCCGTGTTTCGGCCAAGGCTCACACCACGGTTTTCCATGTGATGCACCGTTAATTTTGGCAACGCGTTTTCATAAGCTTGCGCCACTTCTCTGGTGTTATCTTCACTGTTCGAGTCGACAACAATCACTTCAAACTCTTGGTGGGTTTGCACGCTCAACTCTTCCATTAAGCGGCTAATGCGTTTCTCTTCGTTTAGCGTAATTACGACAATGCTTACCGGTTTCATATTTTCACCTATTCATTCTGCTGTTTAATTAACACTAAGATTAACGAACTAAGACTTAACCAAGTCTTAGGCAAACATTCATTTTCCGTTCATTAACTTGATGATTTAGCAGTGATATAAATAGATAAGGATTGCGATGTAAAAGGGAGTAAAATGCGCTAAACAAGCGTTAGCGAACGTTTTATCTCCAAACGAACCCATTATCGAAGGAAATTCACTTTGAGATGGGCTTCTGACTTGCTCATATTGGAATGTGATGTTAGTATCCGCGCTCGCTTAAGCATGAACTTTTATGTTTAAGCATTACCACACACTCAAGGTCGCATTGAGGTGTGAAGTTAATTTTTACTAATTTGAGAGTAAAACTATGAAATTTGAAGCAGTAGTACGTACTGAACTAGGTAAAGGTGCGAGCCGCCGCCTACGTCACGCTGGTAAATTCCCAGCTGTAATCTACGGTGGCGAAGCTGAAGCTGTAGCTATCGAACTTGTTCACGCTGACGTGATCAACCAAATGGACAAGCCTGAATTCTACGAAGCAATCACTCTACTGATTGACGGCGCAGAAGTTAAGGTTAAGCCACAAGACGTTCAACGTCACGCGTTCAAGCCAAAAGTTGAGCACATGGACTTCATCCGCATCTAATTCCCTACCAAGGAATAAGATTGGATTAATCCAGCCTTCTGCATAGAAAAGATAATCGATCTTACCAGTCGAGAAATCTAGAAATTCGAAACCCCGATGCTACCAACATCGGGGTTTCACCGTTTTTGAGCCCTCAAAAAACGTCCAAAACATCTTATCGAATCCAAACTAAAGATACCTACCCACGCGCTCTACTTCTTTCAAAGCAATACCATCGGCTGCTATACCAACAGGAGCTGAACCTAGTGAATACCACTTAACATCATCAGTCTCTTGAGCGGTGATATCTCCTTTCCAGTCACTCACGATAAAATAATGAATCAACTGAAGTTCCTTCGTAGGATGGTAAAGCGAACACAAGTATTGGTAATCAATCGGAACAACATTAAGCTCTTCATCAAGTTCACGAAACAGCGCCTGAACCTGGTTTTCACCGTGTTCAATATGGCCGCCAGGTATAGTGATTAAACCGGGATCGGTCTCCCTAGACTCACTACGCTTTTCTAGTAATACCTGCGATTCCTTCAGCATGATAAAAGAAACACACTCGTGGACATCCATCTAATTTTCCTAAAGCCGTTACAAAGGTAGTTAAGTTTGTTGTTCTAGCTTGTGTTAATGCTTAATTTACAACAAGCTTTTTACTCAGCCTTTCATACAATTCAAAAGCTTCTGTTTTAGATATCAAATTTCCGAGAGCGTATTGATGAGCTAGCTCAATATCGTCGCTTTGATTGGAGTAATAGCGCTTGGCGACTGCAGCACACTGGCTCAGGTTGGTGTACCAGCTGCCGTCTTGCTCAGCCACAAAGTAATACGCAACTCGAACCAACTTCTTTCCAATCACCTTAGCGACATCCGCATCAGTCATTGTTTTGAAACTCGAGGGCATTTGCTCAAGAAAAGTAGACAAGTCACCATTGAGAGCTTGAGCGATTTCAATGCTTGGTTTGTATAGTGGGAACTCATTAGATAAATCATTCCCCCAAACACAACAGCAGCAATGCTTGAGCCAAAACTGCCAATGGAATTCTTCGTTGGGCTGCAGAACCTCTGAGAGAGACCCTGGATCAATATCAAGCTTAGTCACTTGAGGATAGGTTTGGGGTATGGTGTCGGAAAGTAGGTTAAATACTTCCTTTTCTCTCTGACCAACAGGCGTAGCGAGTACGATAGAAACATCCAAATCAGAGCGACCAACAATGGCCGTTCCTCTAGGCACGCTTCCATACAAGTAGATACCATCAACTTGACTTGGAAGTTCTCTTAGCAACGAATCAACGACTGCTGACACCACTTCTTGAAATTCAGGCGCAATGTTCTTTGGCGAATAAAGATTTTGAATGAACCCTTCTCGATCGAGTCCTCTAGTTTGTTCTTGCACCTTGGGTTCCTATTTAATCGTTATAATTAATCACACCGGATTCTGATGATGATTTGAGGAGTGCCAGTGGTTAAAGTAACATTAACTCTCGCTTAGTTTTATCGTCCAGCTTTTCAATCGCGTAGAGAAAAGCAACTCTTGGTATTGCGGCATGCTTAGCGTTTAAATAACCAATAACCTGTTGAGGTTCCTTTTTACTGAGGACTTTAAGCATCCAACCATATCCTTTCTGCACGAGGTCATGTCCATCTTCTAGCAATAGGTCTGCTACACAAAGCGGAGCCAACGCTGAGTATCGATTCTGATTGATCGGATAAATTAAGATGACTGCAGCAGCTCTACGTACAGCAAAATTCGAATGCTCGACCCATTTGGTTGTGAGTTCGAACAACTCATTGTATTGAGACAGTAACTCACCAAACGCATGAGTGCAGAAGTCATCACAATCATTCCAGTCAGTGACATACTCCATTAACCAATGCTCAAAGATTGGAAACGTTTCTTTCGAATATTGTTTTCTTACTCTAAAAGCCCAGTCGTAAGCAATAACACCTAACGCCCAATCCCTTTCTTCAAGCAATTGAGTACACAGGGACAAAACATTAGAGATATCTTTATTTTTGATGGTTTTAAAAACGAGCGCCGATATAGATCGAACCAGCCCTGTTTTAACACTAGCCTCTGGATAACCAACGTCTGAAAGATGAAGCTTTACCGTTTCAACGATATTCATTAATTGCCAAACCTTCATAGAACTAAAATTAATATCAAAGTGAGATACACAGCACTTAAACCATACGCATGGGATTTATAAAATATAAGTTACCTTAATCACAACATTCATTATTGAGCATTTAAATTACCACTAAAACAAGGACATTCCCTTTGGTAATAGTAACTTATAATGCATACTAGCGACCTTAAAAAGAGGTGCTAAATGAAAAAGAACGGTTTTACACTTATTGAGCTTGTTGTCGTTATTGTGATCCTTGGAATACTCGCCGTAACTGCTGCTCCAAGGTTCCTCAACGTAAGTACTGATTCTCATATTGCAGTTGTAAAAGGCACTGGAGCCTCTTTTAAAACAGGTGTCGATCTTGCCTATTCAAAAAATTTAACCTCAAACGGTGGCGGTGCTTCCACAAACGTCCCTATCTATGATGACTCCGCGACCGGCCAGCTTGACTTCAATGAATGGGGATATCCAGCCCAGCAATGGCACTTACCTGAAGAATCTCCAAGATTAGATAACGCTGAAGATTGCATTTCGGTATGGGGCGCACTGCTCCTCGATCCACCTAGTATTTCAAGTTTCAATTCACCAGAAGAAACCGACTACATTGCTGAATATATACAGACGGATCAGTGTATCTATCATTATCGAGTCGTACCGGGAATTTCCATTGACTACAACTCAATGAATGGTGACGTCACTGTAGACGATGAGCCAGATAACTAAGCGCTAAATGTTGGTCTTTCAGAGTACTTGGGAATTTACGGTTTCTCTCAATAAAAGTGCCACACATTAAGAATCAACAGCACACATTTAAGAATGGCTTATTTTGGCGTAAACGAACGTGCTGTCCATATCTCCTGATGGCAAACGTCGATCATTGGCTAAGCGATCTTCAAGTTGATAGCCACATCGTTTGGCGACGGCCTGACTTTTAAGATTCGAGCCTGCCATCCTAATTTCGACTCTTTTCGCACCTTTTTGAGTGAATGCATATTCTTCGATAATTCGGACAGCTTCACTCACGTAACCCAAGCCCGTTTTTGATGTTTGCAACCAGTAGCCGATTTCAAAGTAAGGGACAGTATCGTCTCTGATCATAAAGCCAATAGCCCCGATAAATGCCCCTGTTTGCTTTTCAATAATATTGAACCAGAACTCGCCAGTAAAGTTGGCGAAATTATTGGTAGCATCTTGAATGTTAAGTTCTAGCTGCTCTTTAGTTAGAGAATCAGAAACCCAAGGTAAGAATGGGGAAAACTCGGCCTTGCACTCATTTATCACCTCACACATCTCTTCGCTGTATTTTAATGATGGAGGGGTTAATTTGAGCCTTTCACTTTCCATCACTAAGCCTTTCCCCAATCAGATCGAACAACCGCCAACACAACTGTATCCCACCATTGACCTTTGAAGAATCGATGAGCTTTAAAACACGCTTCTTGTTTCATTCCCAGTGACTTACATAATTTAATCGCAGCCAAGTTCTTGCTGATGGTTTCGGCGTAGATACGGTGTATGCCTAACTCTGAGAAACCAAAATCAGCGAGGGCTTAAGATGCTTCTATAGAAAGCCCTTTTCCCTGAGTTTCCCTCGATAAAGCACAGCCCATTGAAGCTTGTTTATCGCGTTCAAGACGTAAACAAACGGTTCCAATAAACTTCCCCGAATCTTTGCTTTCAACAGCTAGCTGATAGGACTGGCGTGGTACTTCCAAAGCCTGTGCAACAAACAACTGAGTTAGCTCTCGATATTTGTTAGGTTCGCAATCACTTTCATCATAGAAACGCTGATACTTTGCGTCTTGAGAGATCGCAACAAAGGCACACTCGTCTTCGATACTCATATCTCGAAGAATCAACCTGTCAGTTTCCAGCTTAAACATCAAAATTCCTTTTTATCTTATAGCCTTGAAGGGAAAAGTCTCGGAGGTGTTTACTCGTATACTTTCCCGTTATGCTTCAACCAACCATGAGAGTGATGATTACGAGGGTCTTTGTGCGTCCAGTGCATTGCGCCACCTTTATTGTTCCACAATCAAAGTCATTTGGGCTGACTAAATAAGTCCCTATCTAGCGGTGCTTGTATTGAGTCGGACAATAACCTCTCGAAACGTCCGAACTGCGTAGTTTTACATGCTTGGTCGAGCGCCCAGAAACACGTGAACGCCACAGCTTAAAACTGCCAAGCTTGAGATGGCTACGCATAAAACGAATCACTTCCGATTCATTTAAACCAAATTGCAGTTCTATTGCTTCAAACGGCGTTCTGTCTTCCCACGCCATTTCGATAATTCTTGATTCATTCTCTTTAGATAGCATCATGCATACTCTTCCTTAATAAACTGGAAGAAATACGCCCGTCTTAGATTTAAAGATCACAAGTGACTACTTTGAACTCCACGACTTATAAAGTTCAGTAAAACAACAAGCTAACTCAAATTATGGCTATTTGCTTTCCAGCCACTCAGAACGCAATAGACCATACTTAATCGAGTCATAATACTCGCCTTGGTAATAACGCACTTTTCTTAGCCTAGCTTCTTGCTGGAAGCCTAATTTAAGAGCTAGTGACATCATCCGCGGATTACCCGACCAAGTGGTTAAACCGACACGCTCTATCTGCTTGTTTTCGAATAGGTAAGATACCCAAAGAGGAAGAGCTAACGCAGCAATACCCTTCCCCCAATAGTCGGAGTTATAAATGACTACTCCGACTTCAAGCCAACGTGTCTCTTCACACTCCCAATAACAACTGACGGTTCCTACAGGCACATCGTCTACAACCACCAACTGTAAGTCGGATCCATTGAGTAACCGTTGAAACGAACGGCTTTCAAACTCTTCTAGTGATGGCGGTGAGTATGGAAAATAAGGGCCGTTAAACTTCGTCCACTCATCGTTTGAGATAACCAAGGAATAAATGGCTGCCAATTCACTTGGCATGGCGGGCCTAATACTTACCTGCATTTTCTCTCCTTGGTTTGGTGCTTAGGTATGGTTCTTGGTCTAAGTTCTAGAGGGATTAGTCGCGACCACAGCAGTCATTAATCTCATAATAACCATTAATAATAAAGTAACTAAATCGGATGACTACCAATCTAGCAGCTAGGCAATCATGGGGTTAAATAAGCTTGTGCGAACTCTCTAAGCACTCTCGCATTATTGTGGTATTTGCTATCCCCGCACTTTGTGCCATCTACTCTGATGTCCGGGCTGGAATATGCAGGTATAACATCTCGCTCATAAGACATCACTGTGCCTCTGTCAGCACAAATTGTACCGAAGGAATATTGAGGAGCTCTTGGATACGTTCCAGAAATGTAACTTTCTATACTATCAAAATCTTTCAATAACGTTTTATAGTCATGATTAGCACCACTTAAATGGCCAATTTCATGCTCCATTAAGTAATCAGGGCAGTTTATCGCTAAAGAAAAAAAGTAGGATACCGAAGAAGACATACCACAATAATCAGACTCAAAGCTAAAATTATAATTAGAAAATACTATCCCAGTAAAAATGGGGGCGCCGTCTTCTGTTGTTTCTGGAATCGGTTCTTCCATCGAGAGTTTTAATAACCTCTCTGCTGCGCCCAAATCTTGAAACCAAAGGCTGTCGATTTCAGACGTATAAGTCACCTTAGTGACTTTTCTCGTCATAGGGACGCAGGAGTTTTTTAACACCAGATTCGAATAGCTTTCCCATGTCGCTATTTTAGAGGCTATAAATGCTTTGGAATATTCATCTAACACCGATTCATCAACATAAAGGTGGATTTCTGTATTCAAAACCTCGCTCTGTACACAAGTAGGAAACTCGATGCTTTGAGCATTGGAGAGTCGACTATTGCTCAACACTATAATCAAAACACAACCAACTAACTGGATGAGCCTTTTAAAAGAACTCTCACTGACTCGTGTATTCATTTCCACCCTCTCCCTATATTCAAAACCACAAAGAGCATCAAAAACGCCGTGACTTAAGATTCATATCAACCCCCATTACACATATAAGCATTGGCCTCTCAAAGTAACCTGCACTATCTGTGTTTTTCAGAAAACAAAAAGCTCGCCATGCAATGACGAGCTTTATTGATTATGGGAGCTTAACGGTTATAAGACCCAAGCCTTAACCGATCTAACCATTAAGACACCTGATCGCGCAAAGCCAATTCAACGTTTTTCAACACTTTGAACTCTTCTCGAGTACAACCGCGCGCCACGGAAACCCAGTGGTCGCCAGTTTCATCGGCTCCTTTAAACTCTGCACGCAACTCATATCGTCGCCATGTAACAAACGCCAAAATAAAGGTCAGTGCAAGCATTGGTAAACCGAACTGAGGAACAAATGCCCAAGTCGCCGCCGAGAGGACTAAAGCCAACGAAACGATATTGATTGCGTTTTCTTTAAGACCCAATTGACGAATTTCTAACTGTTTGATTTTACGTAAGCTATACACATCTTTTTTAACTCGGAGTTCATCAGAACCCACCAGAAAGTCTGATGCTTTGTATGACCTACGAAGTCGCACTAAATTCGCTAACCTGTTGCGTGTTTGGTTCTTATTCATCGCCTTTCTCCATGTTATTTAAAGGTTAGTAAAAACTAATATAATCATGAAGTTAATGAACGAATGCTTGTTTTATAAATCAAAGCAATATTAAAATCAAGCCTATGCAATTAATAACAATTATAACAACACCACTTAGCATATAAAATTCAAATAAAAAGAAGGCTTATTGAGGAGTCTACTCATCGTAAATCGATGTACTTAGTTAAGTGAGATATAGGCCGATAATATTTCCAATAACCGACCAAACATACCAAACGGCGGGCATAATTCCTCCTGCTTTGTAACCACTTATTTCAACGCGATTTTTGCGACAAACTTCGTGTTCAAGGAATGCTGAACAGTGGTCACATAACGCTCCACTTGTCATAGGTCGCATAACTCCCTTACCCACTATCCATCCGGCTTTTAAATACCTGAATCACTCAATTGAACATATCAATATAGCTTATCGATTAAGCAATTGATCTCATAATGTAGAGCCTGTACGCTTACACTATGCACACGGTTACCTAATGGAGATCACGATGAACGAACTACTGACATGCGCTATGGAACAGAAACAACGAACAACGGTGACGAGTTTATTCGCAAGAAATGGATTTAAGATCGCAACGACTGACTTTGATGATGTGACTTTCGAACGTGAAAATGTGTTGGTCAACGTTCGATTTGATTCCTCTTCTAACGTTGAATCGATTTCAACTCTAAACAACTAACGAGCTCACAAGCAGGTCGCTAAAATAATTGAATGGCCAACATTCGAGTCATTTTAGCGTATCTTGCAACCTGCCCTTTTCTACTTCATCCCCATCCTCTTCTCTTCCAAAAGCCACCGAGTGACAATTAAATCAATGACTCGCAATTCCATGAACTTGGCTTATATTTATTAATACCCTTTGTACAAAAATTCGAAATGATGCCTATGTTCCTAACTCGGTTAATTTATGTCAGTACGCTCTGTGAAAGTTGCGATTCTCAGGCTTTGAACGACATTCTTCAGATTTCACACGACCGCAATAAGCAAAGCCATTTAACAGGCCTTCTAAGCCACAATGATAAGTATTTCCTGCAATGTATTGAAGGTTCGAGAACCGCAGTGAACCATACTTACAATCATATCTTGAATGACACGCGACACAAAAACGTCATGATTTTATATTTCAAAGAGATCGATTGTAGGCAGTTTGGTGATTGGTCTATGGGTGATATTCCACAATCTAGCCTAACTGAACTGGTTAATTTACAGTTTTCAACATCAGACCAGTTCAACCCGTATGAGATGTCAGGAGAAAGTGCCTACCGAATGCTTCTGGAATTGAAACAGAATTTGCCATCAGAATAGCTCTTCGACCCAACTTAATCCGTAGAGCAAGCAACAAAAAGCCCCAACGTATGGGGCTTTTTGCGTTTTATTGTAAAGGCAACTATTCGTTATTCTTCGGTGAACTCTACTCGCTCTCGCTGCTCACCGCTTCTTGTTCACTGCCAGCAAGAGCTTGCTGTTCGGCGGTAATATCAGATTCTTTGAACACAATGAACGCGCGGCGGTTTAATGCATCGGCTTTTTCAGAGCGTTCATTAATCGCAGGCTGCAACTTACCAAATGACTTCACTTCCCAGATGAACTGCTTAGGGTCGAGTTTGGTTTTGAGGTATTCAACCACCGTTTCTGCGCGGCGCTCTGCCAGCTTTTCATTGTAAGAAAGTGAACCCGCTTGGTCGGTGTGCCCTGCCACCATTATGCTACCTTGCAGGCCGCTCAACTTAGTTGTGAAGTCATCTAACTGAGTTAGGTCTTCTTGCTTGAGTACTGACTTATCGAAATCGAAGTGCGGCGTCATTGCCATATAAACTTTACGTTCTGGTTTTGGCGGCTCACAGAAAGGCATCTCTTCGTACTTCTGAGCTTCTTCAAACACGATAAATGCACGGCGGTTCTCCGCTCGGTCTTTATCTGTCTTACCAAACAGAAGAGGTTGAGTCTCACCAAGATGTTTCACTTCCCAGTCATATTGCGTTGGGTCTAGTTGCCCTTTCAAATAATCTGCGACCGATTTAGCACGGCGCTGTGAAAGGCGCTCATTATATTCGAGAGAACCCTTGAAATCAGTATGGCCGACAATCGTGATGCGCCCTTTTAAGCCTCTGATCTCTTTAACAAAGGTATCTAAGTTGATCTTGTCGAGGTCGCGTAATTGATATTTATCAAACGCAAAATGCTCTGCGATGGCGATGTGCACCTCACGCTCTGGCGCCAAACACTCGCTGATTAAAAACTTAGACACATCGATGCCAGCAAACTTGTCTCGGTTCTCCTGACTCACATAGGTGTCGGTTGCACAGCCGGAAAGCAGCAAAGTACTCATCACTGCGCTTATTAGGAAAATAATTGTTTTCATCTTACTCTTAACTGTCACTTTGAATTCTCAACTCTTAACTTTCGACCCACTTGGGCAGGCTTAGATCTTACCGACTAAGTTAATGAACACACCAGATGCGTCGTAGTCATCATCATTGGTTAAGTCACTATCAAACGCAGAGAAGTTATAACCAATCCCCATTTTGAAGTTCTCGCCGATGTGCTTGTTCACCGAAACTAATGCACCGTGTTCTAGCTCATCGTTGAGAGTGTCTGTTTTCCAGTGGTATTCACCCGTCACATCCCACTCTTTCATCACGCGGTAAGAAGCACTTAATCCGTATAGGTCGATATCGCTTTTGACCAACTCATTCGAACCAGACGCTCGTTCAAAAGCTTGCTGTTTGTCTTTATGGGCGTACTTAGTACCGACATCCCAGTGTTGGTCGATTGAATAGATAGCTTCAACTTCAATGATCTGGCTGGTTTCGTCTTGATAATCCACATCGCGATCCAGTTGATCGAAATCTGCAATATACGTGTAGCGGCTCAGTAAGTTGAGTCGATCGTTGTAGATCGGACGATACGCGAGGCCGCCAGTGGCTTCGGTAAATTGCGCCATGGTTTCGCCCGTGGTTTCGCTTTCGGTGATGGAGTAGTTGTACTTACCAAATAGCGTGTACTCTTCCGTTAAGTGATGCGTGTAACGGTTGGTCGTCACGATTTGTTGCAGCTCTCGCTGAGCGATGTCAGGGTCGTCTTCACTCTTATCCACTCGATATTCAAATTTGTGGCTTAGGGTGATGTCATCTAGGTCAATTGAAGCATTGAAGCTGATGGACTCACGCTCTGTGGTGATGCTCTGGTCATCTTCAATTTCCCCAAGCTGATAACCGATCCCCATCTCGACATCTTCCGTCACATCGTAGCCAAAGCCGTACGAGTCGATACGGCCATGACCATCGTTTTCATCAACAAACTGGTTCTCTTGGTAGAAATCGACACTGCTAGTCAGGTCTGCACGCTGACCAACAATCACGTTGTTTTGGCCTTCGTAGTTATCATCTACATAAGTTACGTAGGTTGAGTGGTCATCGGATACATCGTAAGTCACAGTCGCTTCTGCTACTTGGCCTCGGTCGCCATCGGTGTATTCGCCACCAAGAGACAAGTCTTCCAACACTTGGAATTCAGCACCAATCGACGCGCTGTCGTTTTCATCATAGTCATCCGACTGGTCGACGGTCTTTTGCCCTTTGACGTAAACGCTGTTCTCACTGTCCCACATGTATTCCAAACGCACACCCGCTAAGGTGGCATCACTGTGCTCGTCGTTTTGGTTAAGCTCTTCAGTTTGTTGCCCTGCCGCCGAAACCTTAATGTGCTCGGTGATTTTAACTTGAGTCTCAATCTCAATCGTTTCAGTATCTGTTTCTAGATTACCATCGACATCGCGCTCTTCATTGGTCGAGAAGCGAGAGAGAACCGCCAAGCGATCGGTAGCTTGCAAACGAAGTTCAGCACCGTATGCCTCTTGCTCTAAATCATCGCTGCTGCTTGCGTAGCTGTATCCCGCGTCTTTGTCTCGATACCAAAGTTTCAGGTCATTACCAACAGCACCAAAAATGGTTGGAGCAAGATCATAAAGGCTGGTGACAGCTGTGATTTGGACACTGTCGCCCTCGCGGTCTTCCAATGTGTCGCCAATTGGCGTAAAGGTTAAGCCGCCATCAACAGAGACAAAATTCGACTCAGTTTGAGTACCTTCACTGTGTGCAAACTCAGCCTTAATGTAGGTACCTTCTGTTGCACGCAACGTTAAGTCCGTACCATAAGACTCGTAGTCTTGGTTGTCCTTTTCTTGAGTTGCATACGTCACGCCAACACCAACGTAATCGTTGATCCAACCTTTAGCACGACCACCGTAAGACATCGCGTCTAATGAATCTGAACCTTGTGGAACATACTCATAATCGACAACCAGAAAGTTTTCGTAATCATCGCCGTTTTCAATCACGCTACCAAAGCTATCGGATAGGATGTTGTCGAGTGGCTTGGTCAAAATAATTCGACCTTGGTATGGGTCAAAATCATAGTCGACACCCGGCTCAAGTGGGATTTCATTCTGCACTAGGCCAGATTCATCTTTTACTTTTACATAAACCTTGTCGCTTCCTGGTACCGCTTCACCATGACGAAGAAAGTACAGAGAACCGCCTGTGCCCAAGAACTCATCGTGTGCATACAACGAGTCTGCTTCTGCGGTAAAACCAACCACGTTCAAACGATCTTCACCATATTGTGTAGTATCGCGAGTGCGATAATCGGCTTTGAAACCATAGAGGCTACGGTTGTAATCGTTGTTCTCGGTGCCTGTTAAACCCGTGTTGTAGTTACCCCACAAGTATTGAGACTTATCGTATTCAACATTGAGGTAAACCTTGCCTTTGGTGTTGACCACTTTTTCGATGTTTGAGCTGTCACCATAGTTACCGTAATAAAGCTCATCGTCGTCTTCGAGGATATCGAACACATCCGAATCGTCGGAGGCGAACGGATGTTTGAACATGTCTTTGATTTCACTTTCTCGCGTATCAAAGTGAGTCGTTACACGAAGTTTGTCGCCAAATTTACCCTGACCAAAGTACGCTAAGCGACCTTGGTTGTAGATGTCATCTTGGTACTGGTCATCGACACTTAATGCATCGCTATTACCAGACACATTATTCTTACCAACATAAAGATCAGCCAAGCCAGTTTGTGCGTAGTACGTATCTGGAATACGAACGTACAGCTTGTAACGACGTTCATCACCGTTATCAAACACAACCTTGGTTGGGAAAATGTAGGAATCTGTTGGTAAGTACTGCTCTGCGTATAAGTTGCCATCTTCGACATCAAATTCATCTTCACCGATGATGACTTTATCAACGCCTTTCAAACCGGTGCCAATGAACTTGGCTAAGCCCGCATTGGTCGGGATGTTGTGACGCATCAGCTTTGCCTGTCCGTAACTTTTACCTTTGCTCTCTTCATCGTCGTTATCGTTTCGGTCGATATCGACTTCAGAGTCCGGCTTAACTAAGTCAGTCACACCAACGGTGGTCACATCCATGTTGCCATCTTTGTCCCACGCTTTTAGGCGGAACATCAGCTGCTCACCGACCTCAAACTGATAATCAACATCAGTTTGACCATCCCAATTGATGTCAGAGTCGTTCGCCAGTTTATCGCCTTCAAGCACAGCGATTGGCTCAGACAGACCAAAGTCACCCACTCGGTACACTTCCAACTGGTACTTTTTGATGTAGTAACCATAGTTGGTGGTGATGGTGAAACCGACACTGTCACGCAATGTGCCTTGTTCCACTTCTAATTCATCGCTAACACTGACGTCGAGCACTGGGTCAAAGCGAGTGATGTCGCGGCTTGCCCAAATAGCGCCTTGTTCTAGGTAAATACGCGAACTATCTTGATCTTGGTTCGGCTTAGTGATTTCAATGCCAGTCGTCTCAGAACCGAGTTTTTCAAGCTTACCTGTGTCTTTCGCTACCGCCATCACAGGAATGGCCGTTAACACACACGTCGCTAAACGAGACTTACTAAATACTTTCATACAATTTCCAGATACGGTTCCAATGGCCTACTTCTGTTCACTTTGTTGGTCTTTACGATGAACGCTAAAGTTGAACTTGGTGAGCTTGTTCGGGGTAATTCGCAACACTTTCGGGTTTTCGCTTACCACTTCCATGGAGGTGGAGAGCGAATCAGTGTCCAACTTCACTAGGAAGTTCTTACCTTTCTTATTGAGTACCCATTGGTCGGGCACGTGGTAACGACCGTACTGGTCTGTGTAAATAACGATTCCCTCAACCGTCATCAACTTAACGCCCGGAATACCATCTTCGTAAATACCTTTGTTCTCGATAACGATTTCCCACAGGTAATCCTCGCCATCGCGATATAGGTTTCTGGTTACATTGAGGTTTTCCGCGCTCAGTCCCTTTTTCTTGTCCGATTCATGCTTAAACTGAATCTGACCTTGTGCGTCGAACTCGATGCGAGAGCCCGCATCGGTCGTGACGTAGAAATCAAAGCTTTGCTGTGTTCGAGTTTTAAATTGAATAACCACTTTGCTGGTTTCTGGCAGTGTTCGGTTCACTGAATGTCCCCAAAGGTCACCAAGCTCCAAACCTTGTTCAAGTGCAGTGGTTATCGCACCATCTTGAATAGCAACGTCTTGACCATCACGAATGATGTGCGTCGAATCAGCGATGTAGCCTTGTGTTGCTAAGTTCGCAGTTAGCTCAACATCAAACGCGGTTGCATCAGCTTGGAATCCATCTTTGTTATGATCTTCAAAAACTTTACCGATGATCGATGAGGTATCGAACACCTTGTCCGGCTCAATGGTCACTTTGGCGGTGTCTTCATTAGAAACAGCCGAGCCATCAACCTTCGCTACTGCGGTGTTGATGTAATCACCAAAGGTGGCACCTACCGAGACACGCAATAAGTAACGAATACGCAGCTTCTCGCCCGGATCAAAGTTCAACGATGTGAACATTAACTTGCCCGTATCTGATGGCTCTTGAGAGATAACCTGATCGTCTTCCGTACCAAACTCACCATCAATGCCGCTTAGCACAACTTCTGATGTATCCACGATGTATTTCAGACCACCTGGGTAACGGTCTTCCACCGTCACGTTCTTAAAGTAAGATTCATTGTTGTTCTCAACGATGATCTCGTACTCAACCGCATCGCCAACTTGCGCGGTATCTTGCAGCGCAGACTTGGTCAGCTCCAACTCCCCAGAGTTATCAGGAATCTTCTTGATGTGAGTAGTTACACTGTCGCTGGTTTCAGTACCGTCAGATTCAGTCGCCGTGAAGGTATTGGTAATGTCATCATCCAAGCCCTTACCTAGCGTGCCCACCACTTCAAACGCGTAAGCATTTCGTTTGTTGGATTTCAGGTTAACGGTGGTGTCTAAGTCTTTATTCGACGGGAAAGAATGACGCTGAATAACCGCGCCCGAGTCGTCGACTTCCACACCTTCAATTGTCCAATCGATAAAGACTTTATTACCTGTGCTGTTTTGTAGTCCACTGATCTCATCGGTTAGACGAACATTAGCCGCGTTACCTTGACCGTTGTTGGTCACGGCTAAGTAATAAGTGACACTGTCGTCATCTTCGGTGTATTCAGGCTTATCAGAACGTTTTTCAACAACCAGATCAGCACCCACTGGCGGCAAATCCAAAGCAGATACTTGATCTGCCACTGCCTGCATCGAGGTTTCAGAGGCCAACATGCCTTTAGAACGAGCGCGCATCGCTGGGCTACCAGTTAAGTCGAGGTAGTATCCAAGCACATCGATATTAGTCAGCATGTCTTCGTTGACCGTCAATGTGAACGTGTAATCAATCTTGCCGCCCGGCGATATGTCGACCAAGGTGAACAGGTCTTTGTCGTCATCAAAGGTGCCAGGTTGAGTTTCAGCCCCTTCTGATGTTGCCGTTAGTGTCCATTCATCAAACGCATTACTAAAATTACCATCAATATGATCACCCATGGATTCAGAGAACTGGGTGTAAAGCGCGACATCTTTGGCTATACCTCGGCCTATGTTTTGCACCACTAAGTGATACTCAACCTGCTCTCCCGGCACGTAATACGGGGCATCGGTAAACAGCTCAGCTTGAACCACAGCCGCAACTGTTTGAACTGGAGGACTGATAACATCGCCGCCATCTACTTGCGCAGTATTAATGATGTGTCCGGTCGCGGTATCGACTACGGTGCCTTTTGAGCGGAACACAACTGTGCCGTGCGGTGCAATATCCACACTGTACTCAATCGGGCTAATTTGCTCCGTCGTCGTTCCTACCGTGGTTGACTCAACAACCAAAGAAGTGGTTCCAGCAACAAAAGCAGGCCCAGTGGTACCATCGTAATAGCCCACCTCTATCGTGCTCATGTCATCGACAACACTTAAATCGCTGATGTAGTTGTTAGAGGTGTTTTCAATGGTAATCAAGAATTCCAGCTCACCACCCGGCTCATACTCGGTTTGTACGTTAGTTTTCGTCGCAACAAACTCAGAGTCTTTCGGTGTCATGACTACCGTTGAGTCTTGTGGTGTTCCGTTATAAGTGATGGTTGCCGTGTTACTGATATCGCCAATCGCCGTCGTACGAATCAACGCCTTAACATGGAATGTCACGGTACTTTGTGGCGCCACATCCATACTCACATCGATATCTTCACTCAAGTCGAACGTCTTGGGAGTGACAACAGAGCGATCATCCGAGGCGTCAAAGCTCACTTCCCATAGTAGGAATGCCGACTCTTGTTTATCCGCGGTCGTGTCGACTTGAATGTCACTGATGATGTCTTGAAGTTGAACACCAGATGCAAACGCATCAGAGCTGTTGGTTACGGTGATGTCGTAGTTAATCAGCTTGGTTACTTCATACGATGGCGTATCAACCGTCTTCTTGACCGAAACCGTCGCCAACACTGGTGTACTGGTAGCACTGTCATCAAATGTTGTGCCGTCAAAGGTCGCTGATGCAATGTTAGTAATATCGCCTGTCGCCAACGGATTAGTCGCAACTTGAATAGTGAAAACAATACTGTCTTGAGGCGCAATATCGAGCGTCTCATGAAGGTCTTCACCACGGGTTGCATCCGGTACTGGGGTTTCACCGGTTGTCGATACCGCCGATATTTGGATTGAAGCAGGGTCAAAAGCTTGTTCAGTCGTACCACCTGCAATCGTGGTTTCAACCGACTTCAGCGCATCTTCAATAGCAACATCTTCAGCCCAACCTAAGCCGTTATTCTTAACGGTCACGGTGTACTGAAGTGTTTCTCCCGGAAGGTACTCTGCTTTATCGACATCTTTAGTGATCTCAACTTGCGCATCTTCTGGAATGTAGGTCGCGTCTGCAGAGTGCTCACCGTCGTCGCTATCAACTTTAACGACGTTAGTGATCTCGCCTTTGGCCTTATCATTAACAGTGTTGGTCACGACAAATGAATAACTGTCACCCGGGTGAATGCTGTAAGTCGCACTATAACCCTGTGCGTTATTAACCACATCTTTGCGAGCGTTCAGGGCTGGATCGCCACTGCCATCAAGCTGTTCGTCGCTAATGATCCAATTACCTGTCAACGCTTGCTCTTGATCTGGGCTGTTAGCCACCTCTGTCATGATGGTGTCGATACGATCGGTTAGAACTTGATCGACAAGGTAACCTTCACCTGTGTTAGCCACAGTGATCTTGTATGAGATTGGTTGACCCGGTTGGTATTTGGCATCAGGTTCTGCAATTGGCGTCGTTTCTTTGGTTAGAACCAATTGACCCGACTTCGGCGTGATAAAGCCTTCTCGTAAGCGAGCGATCTTCGAATCGTCCAAACCATGTCGCAGATAAGCCGTATTGGTGAAGCGCCCAATCGCATCATCACGAACCTTACCTTGAACGTGAATACGGACAGCTGTGTACTTATCACCACCACCCGTACCAGCATCGTCACGCCCAGCCATCTTGATCGATTCAACAGGTAAATCGATGTCTGGACTGTTTTGACCAACTAGCTTATCTAACTCTGAAAAATCATTAGCGTCAGGGTCTGATGGCGCGGAGTTATAAAGCACATTGTAATCGACGCTCCACTCCGTGAGTGCGGTTTGCATCGAACCATCGACAGTTTCGACTTCGAAGCCACTGATGATGTCGCGGATTGAAAACAGGCCAGAATCCACATCATCGTTGGTAATATCGATGTAGTAATTCACCGTTCCACCAGGTACGTACGTAGGTGTATCTGTCCACTTATCAACTAGAATGTTCGAGCGGCCAGGGTTGAGGACAATATCGTTGGTGTTATCGCCATTCACTTGTGCTGTATTGGTGATGGTACCTGTCGCTGACGTAGAAACTCTGCCTTTCACGTCAAACACAATACGCTCACCAGGACGAAGATCGACAGTTGCATTCAATGGGACGCTACCGTTGTAGTTACCTTGCACGTCGTAAGTGCCAACAGGTTCAACCGCAATAGCCGTTGTCCAGCTAGAGAACGCATCATCGCCATCTTCAGTTTTGATGGTATGAATCGCATCGATAACACTCACGTCATTTGCGATACTATCGCCTGTGTTATCTAACGTAACTTGATACTCAACATCACCACGTGGTGCGTAAGTACAACCGCTGCCATCGTTTGAAGGAACAGAACACCCTGCCGATTCACCATCGGTATACACCAAGGTTTTGAAGTAATCGAGCTCAGCATCTTTAGGTGGTATCACTTGCGATGTTGCAGAGTCACTTCCTGCGGTCACTTTGTTCGCATCAATCGTGCCCAAAGCGTCGTCACGAACGACACCGGTTAAGTTAAAGGTCAGCGCTTCTCCCGCGGCAATATCGGTATCAATATCAAGGTTGCCGCTGGTGTTGTAGCTTGGTACATAAGTATCAGCGTTGGCATCAATACCATTGCTGACTTCATGGGTGATATCGCCAGAAACAAAAGCGGATTCCGTTTTACCGCCAATCACTTCGACTTGAATGTCTGTGATTGTGTCTTTGATCTTAATATCATTCGCCCAACCGTTTTCAGGGTTTGTAACTACAAATTCATACTCAACTTCGTCACCCGGAAGATAGGTATCACCATCACTGAACGGGCTGCCGTTGATCGACACCACGCGTTTTTCAACACTGATATTATTTCCTAGTGGCATTAGAGTCGCAGTACGAACCTTACCGTCATAATTCGCTTTGTTTTGAATATCGCCCAACGCATCCTCACGAATCTCAGCATGGATGGTGAACGTTAGGCTTTCTTGAGGCGCGATAACAATGTCGTTATCAATATTGACGTTATTACCAGAAACGAAGTCAACCGCGTCTGTAATCGAACCTACCGCTGCCGTTTTTTCTAGCTGCACTTCCCAACCAGATAAAAATGGCTGTCCAACAGGATCACCACCTGAAGTGGTGCTGTCTTCTGCAATACGAGTTTGAATTTCCGAAATCGCATCTTCTAGGCGAGAACCATATTCAATACCATCACCCGCATTCTTAATCTCAACGCGGTAGTAAACCTCACTCTCGCCAGAAGCTTGAGAATATTCAGTTTTTTGCGAAGAGAAGCCTGCATCATAAAACGCTTTTTTAGAGAACGTGACTTCAGGATCCGCCATTGACGTAGGAGGAGAAACCGCAATAAATTGGTTACCGTCATCTTCATCGATATAAGCTTTATTAGTAAAAGAACCAACCGCTTTCGGACTGATCTTGGCTTTTATGACATAGCGGACAAACGATGACAATACTACACCGCCAAAGTTGTCTGCCGATATATCAAAGTGCGTATCAATCGGTTGATTGTCTTTAATCGAGTTATCTACATCAGGATCTGAAATCCCCGATCCATCAGCGAAAGTTTCAATCGTCCAACTATCAAACGCCGAACCGCGAGTTCCATCGTAATATTGAGTCGTTATCTGGTCGATATCATCACGTAAACTGATGTCATCAACGTGCGCCGATGCGATGTTCTCGATTAGGATTTCATACTCGATGTAGCCGCTAGGCATGTAATTGGTAGCACCAACCAACTCATTACCATCCGTGTCGTAGTAAGCCAGAATGTTTTTTTCGTAATCAATTTGGCGACCAGTTTGCGAAATATTATGAGATATCGTGTCGCCATCAACGGTTAAAACGTTAACAACATCGCCATTGGCTTTGTCATTGATGGTCGCGACAACTTGGTACTCAAGCTTAGCGCCCATCGGAATATCGGCTTCAACATTTAGGTTACTGTTGGTTGATGTGTAAACATTGCCAGCACCTGCGCCCGCATCCACATACTCAGAATCAGTTCCAGTTGCGATCGATGTGATGGTCCAATCTGAATACGCTGGTCCTGTATTACCATCCACTAAGCTGACCGTAATATCTTCGAGGTTATCGACGATTGGAATATCGTGAGCGTTACCTTTGCCGTCATTCTCAATCACTAAGTGATAGGTCACGGTTTGAGCGGGCTCGTACACCGCTTCATCAGTCGTTTTATCAAAATCTAAATGGTAGCCATCGGGAATCACGACGGTATCTCGATAATGAATATCACCGACCGCATCCGGTCTTACGGTACCTGTTACTGTGTAAGTCACGTCTTCGCCAGCATCGATATCAATCGAGGTTACGATGTCAATGTCGTTCGCAACATCACCGTCTTTGGTACCATCTGTTGTACCCGCGTTCGCAGGATCGCTCTTAGCAACCGCCACCGTAAACTTGTTTGAACCTACCGAATCATCGAAAAATGGATTACCTGAATTGCCATCTTGTAGCTCCACTGATATGTCATTAATCAGTTCGTTAACGTCTACGTTGTTTCGATAACCATGTCCATCTTGAGAGTTGTACCTAATGGTATAAGTCAACTCATCTCCCGGAGAGTAGCGGTTAATGTTAGTAGTGCGAACAACGCCGCCGTTATTATGTACCTGATGGTTTTCAGCCACGGCACGTTTGGCATACTCACAATCGTCAGTACAACCGGCATTATCATCATGAATCAGCACGGCTTCGTTGCGGATTATGCCGCCGTCTCTGTCCGCTACACCGTTAGATACCGCATTGTCTTTGACATGCGCCTTAATACGCACCGTGACAAAGTCTTTGGCCGGAATTGAAACTGGGAACTCCACATCTTCAGTCGTTTGAGGGCCGAAACCAGAGCCAGTATCAACAGACCAATAGTCAAACGGGTTTTGATTAAGAACATCTTCTACTTCACCATCTTTATCATTCGCTAGCGTAGTAGTGATCTCACTCAGGCGATCCATGAAGATAAGATCGGTCTCATCAGTGTCGCTGTTATTGCCAATAACGATGGTGTAGGTGAGATCTTCACCCGGCGTGTAGCGGACAACATCGGTCGTTTTGGCTAATGAAACATTGATGTCATAGGTACTGTGTGAGTTATCTATTTGAGCGGAAGAGCTGTGGTCACGGTCTGTAATAGGATCGTAAACATCAACACGGTTCGATACTTGTTCTTCTTCATAGTCAGACTTAACAATGCCGCTCACCTCATAGTGAACCCACCCTCCGGGAGTGATATCAACGTCGGTATCGATGTCAGTGTCGTTAGCAATGTCACCGTAACGAGAACCCGGTTTATCTGTGTTGGTCGAACCTACAATTGTCCAACTATTAAAGAAGTTAAGCGCTGAAATACTATCTTGTACCGTTGCGTCATTTGCATAGCCAACACCGCGGTTATAGATATAAATATCGAACGTAGCGCGCTCACCTACAACAAAGTCGGTATTTTGAGCGGTCTTAGCGACTACAAGATTCGGCTCGCTAGGATAGGTACGTACCGTATCCGATAGATTAGTATCTGGTCCCGTCACTGTTGCGGTATTGGTGAATGCTCCCCAAAGAATCTCACTGTCGACACTGCGATCGAGTGTCCCAACAATGGTATAAGTAATCGTCGCACCTGGCGGGATCTGAGCGGTGGCATCCAGATCATTGTTATCCGAGAACGATCCAGGGTCAGTCACGGCTTTCACCCACGGGGAGTCTGCCTCTCTTTCTGCACTGATCGTCCACGAAGAGAACACGGGCTTGGTTTCACCCGGCTCGTGAAGTAACTCTGCTTCTATGGTACTGATTTCATCTTTAACATTGATGTTAGAGGCGAAACCGTTCCCTGCTGGGTTGGTAATGCTGATCGTATAAGTGACAGTATTGGTGGTGTCGGTATACGCGTTTTGTTCGTCATGACCATCAACACGCTTATCCAATACTAAGTAGTAATCTCGTGGGTATGAGCCTCTATCGGAATAAAGTACGCTGTCAACCGTCACTTCATTACGGATTTCATCATCGGCAATGGGGTTTACGATCGCGGCAATGCTATAAACGATCTTATCGTGTGGAGCTAGCTTTGCCTTCACATCTAAGATCTTTTGATTCTTCTGATTACCTTCTATGTCATCAGTAAAGCCGGGATCACTGTTTGTCGAAATTGAGCCGTCAGAGGCATAAGATTTCGCAGTAATAATCCAGCTCAAATACGCTTTAGTCGGTGTATCATTAATAGACTGAGTCATGACAGAGACTAAATCATCATAAACCGGTATATCAATCGCATAGCCGTCACCGTTATTCTCTACCGTGATGTCGTAGTTCAGGGTACCGCCAGCTGAGTAGTAACGAGAATCCACTTCCTTTTGGACCTTTAATTTCGAGTTTGGCATTTGGACGCCAGAACCCGACTCGCCTAAGTTATCCCCTAAGCACAAGCCCGCATCGGTACCATCATCAACAATCTGCCCCACACTGGTGTCTGCCACTTTTGCGGTCAGCTTATAATGAACGAAACCCTCAGGTGCGAGGTCGACTTTCAAATTGATGTCGTTTGTTGTCCAAGTATTGTAATTAAATGAGCCATAGTTCGATCCGTCACCACTTCTATCAGCGACTTCAAGCTTCCACTCGGAAAATGCTGAAGCATTAGAGCCATCCGCTTGCTCTGTCACGATACAAGCAAATTTATCGACAACTTCGATATCGTCGGCGAAGAACTCTGTGTCCTTGTTAGAAATAACAATGTCATAGACCACTTCGTTATCACCGACTATCCCCGGAACATAAGTCGTATCTGTGGTGTTCTTATTACGTGTAATTTGACTTGATGACGTCGTCAGAACGTCTTTCGAATCGAGAATATTGGCCAAAGCATCGCCAGAATCTGCGTGGCCATCAGCATCAACCACTCGGGCTGCAACTTGGGGAATTTGACCAATAGACACAGGGCTAACGTCCACCACAACGGAATAAACAATCTGCTCACCGGGATAGATAGACACTTTGTCTTCTAGTGACTTGTTGGACTCCTTTCCAGATGCATTGAGTTCAGAAAGGCTATTAGAACCGATCGAGGTCACTTCATTGGTCCAAAAATCGTAAGGGTTACCAACCGTGTCAGTTGCGTTCTTTTCGTTGCTGACATCGTTGCCTAGATCGGTTTCAAGATCCGCAAGAAACTGCTGAACCGAATAATGGTACGCGATACCAGTGTTTGCTTGGTTAGCAACCGTGACCGTATAGGAAAACTCATCGTCGACTAGGTAGTTATCCGATTGGTTCAAGGTATGTGTCAGGGTGATACTAGGCTCAGTGGGTGGAGTGATAACCTCATCAACTGTGACCAAGTCATCGCGTGTTTCAGCGGTTATACCGTCATTAACAATGTCGCCGACTAAATTGTCGGCAACGGTCGCTTGAATTTCGTAAGTCACTGACCCACCTATATCAATCGACGCAGCACTTACTGATAAGTCCCCTGATTCGGCGAAGGTGCCTGGATCGCTTTTGCTGCCTTCAACCTTGCTTACTGAGTTAACGTTGTCAGTAAAGGCTTGTTGCAAAGCCCCTTCAATATTGAGTGCCTTTATGTCTGAAATGACATCTTGAACGTCGATCGTCTGAATAAACGTATCGCCAGTGTTCGAAACCTTAATCTTGTAGGTGAGTTTGTTATTGAGTTGATAGTTCGTCTTATCGACTGAAACAACAACATCATGTTGGTACACACCACGCTGAATGGATTCTGTATTTGATTCAACAGCATCCAATAGTCCAGTGCTCGCACTTGCGACGTTATCAATCGTACCGGCTGCGTCAGCAGAAACGGTGGCGACCATGGTGTAGGTCACCGACCCACCAGCCGCAATACGCACACCTGATGCATCTAAGTTTCCGAAGCGACTGTAATCACCTGGAGATGACAGGAAGGAGGATTGCGCTTGAGTCGAGACTTGCGAGAACGCGCTGACATTATTCCCTTGGTCATCTGTCGTTAAGATATTTAACAGCTCATCCTTAACGTCCAACTCAGCAATAGCTTTATCCGACTCATTCGTTAAAACAAGCGTATAAGCTACCTCTTGGTCGTTGTCATAAGACGCACTGTCAACAGACAGATCCATAACAAGACCCGTTGTATCCGCATAGGAGGCAAATGGAAACAATAGAATGGATAAGAAAAAGGCAAGATTGTATCTGAACATTAACGCGCACTTCACAGTAGATTGACAAGTGTCTAGGCAAAAAGCCATAGATTTGACGTCACTAATTTGGCACTTAGCCTGTTAGGGACATGCGCAACATACAGTTCAAATAATCCGAACAATTAACATCCGTAAAAAACAAATTACTGAAGATGTTAAATAGAGAATCCGATGTCTAAACTAGAATCAAGACATTGAGTTAATTATCAGAAGGTTAATGTTTTAATGAGTGAGTTTTCACAGTTGTTACGTAACTTCAGAAAGGAACTTCAATTTACACAAACAGAGTTTGCAACCTACTTAAATCAGCTGGACGATGAGTTTAATGCGGTTGACGTCGTAACGATAAATCGTTGGGAAAACAGTAAGGTAAAGCCTAGTACATACAAAGCACTCAAGATCTTACAGTACCTTGGCGGAGATTTGTTTGAGACAATAAAGAGCTTTAAATCCGAACAAAAAGACACACTAATCGAACTGTTTTTAAACGAATCCTATGGCTCATTTCAAAGTAGAATTTCAGCTCTATCAGGCCTGAATCAACAACAAGGCGAACGCAACTTTAAGTCACTGCCTTTAATGTCAGAGCCGTGTGACACTGGCGTTATCGACAGAATCAAACTACTTTCTAAATTCACAAAAGTCGATATTTCGCCATTGGACCAAATTGATTTATATCTCTACTACTGTGAGAAAAAAGCACATGGTCACAAGCTGATCAATACAGATGGCGACATTGTGAGTCACAACATAGGCTTTTTCTTTGAAGACCATCAATTTGAGACATTAAAAACTCAAGAGCTAGATCTAAGAATGGCCTGCTCTTTAAATTCAAGCAAAAGCATAAATTATTTTAATATAAGCTCACACTCAGAGACAAAACATCATGTTATTGAGCATATAGTTTCAGATATACAGTTACTTTCTCAGAATGAAAATATAAAAAGATACTCTGTTTTAGTAAAAGACCCCAATATGATGAGACTCTTGAAGAGTGTGGGGTTTGAAGTATTTAAATTTTCAGAACCTTCTGCTAAAAAATGTAATATTACATTCAAAAATAAATATTATAGCTACTGTATATTAACGATTGATAAAATAGACTATCTGACTAATCGGAACGTAATGTCACTAATCAAAGATGAATATTCTACCATGATGAAATTTCCGCAATTACTGCGCGAAGCGCGCAAGAAATTGAAGTTAACGCAAAAGGATTTTGCGGCATACATTAATCACTTAGATGATGAATTCAGCTCTGTAGATGTCGTAACGATAAATCGATGGGAAAATAGCAAAGTAAAACCAAGTAATTACAAAGCCCTAAAGCTACTGGACAGCCTTGGTCTGGACTTGTATACAACGTTGAAATCCTTTGATTCAGAAGATAACGAAGACAGTGCATTACTTGAAGACTTCCTTCGTGAGAGGTTCTTTTCGTTTCAAAGCCGAATATCGTCTATCACTAAAGGGGAAATAGAAGAAGGCTGCGACTGTCAGATCATGCCACTAATGACAGATCAGAATGACAAAGCAGTAATAGATAGAATAAAGCTGATTTCACAATATACAAAGGTGGATCCTTCAGCTCTTGATACTATCGACCTGTTTCTCTATTGCAGTGAAAAAAAGGCGCATGGCAGAAAAATGGTCGATGTTAATGGCGATATTGTTAGTCATAGCCTAGGTTTTTTCTTCAACGAAGAGGTATTCGAGCAATATCAAAATAAACATCTGCATATTAAGCAAGCTTGCTCTTTAGATTCTAACCAGAACTTAAATTACATTGTGGTTAGCGGTCACTCTGAAAAGCGCGAACAATCTATTGCGAACCTAATTTCCGATATGAAGCTTCTTGCAAGAAATACTAAGATTAAAAAGTATTCCATGATCATAAAGAACCCAAGTGCATTGGAACTTATGAAGAACATCGGATTTGAAATATGGAAGTTTTCAGAACCAACAGAACAAAAGTCGAACATCACCTTCAAAAACAAAAACTACCGCTATTGCGTACTGACTATCGACAAAATCGAATTACTGAGTAACAAGAATGTTATCGCATTTATTAATAAATATGGTTAACGACTCAGGTTTACTGGATATAAACAGCCACCAAACAATAGGTGGCTTTTTAATTCTCCGAGAGGCTACCCAATAGTAATCGGGTGAATAAGTCAATTAGCCAGATAACTACCAGCGGTATTCACACTGACAGACACCTAAGGCAATTGCGTCTGTATCTCAGATAGCACCTCATCTAACCCCTCACCTAGGGCTTCAACAAGTGCTTCATAACCTGCTTCTTTCAACGGTACTTTTGATTCGAAGTCGGCACGCGCGAGCTCTGAGCCTTGCTCGCTCAATACCCAAGTTCCTTTCACTTCTGCGTTTCCGGTATAAGAACCATTGAACTGCTCAAAGGTTATCGTCAACTCTCTTTCAGGCTCTCCCGATGTATCAGAAGTATTGACTCGCTCTTCAAGCAACCCTTCAAGGTTTTCCGCCCAAACGTGTTTACGCGCAGACACCAATTCATTTTCAGACTTGCGATAAGCTATTCCTATCGTGTCGAGGTAATCCGGCAAATCAACACTAGTTTTGACCTTAAAGATGGGCTTATCCAATGTACTTTCAGGCAAGAGGTAGGCGTTAGTACCATCAGTAGGCGCTGCGCACCCCAAGAACCCAACTGACACAACCAGTGATATAAATTGCTTTCTCATTATTCCACTCCCTTAACTGGAATCGGGTCTTCTTCTACTTCGCTACCAAACACTAACGCATTGGGTTTGTCGTTCAGTATTTTAATCAGTGGGCGAAGCTCTTTTAACACATGTTCTAACTCTTCAGATGCACTGATCAATTGCTTGTAAGCGTCGGAGTCATCATCGTAACTTTCTAATGTCGCCTCAAGTTGCTTCATGGTGTCACTCAGATCTTGTGGTAACGCTTTTGCGCCCTCACTACCCATCAGTTGATCGACACTCTTCAAGGTAGTATCTAATGATGCAAGCGATCCGTTTAAATTGGCGATAGTCGCGTCTAACGGTAGCTCGTTAATCTTGGTTAGGAAATCGGTGATCTGATTTTGAATTTCGGTTAGACCACCCGCGACAACCGGGAACACAGGGTAACCATCAAATTCTCTGGGTTCGTAAGTCTCCTCATCTTCATAAAAATTAATGTCGACAAACAGCGCTCCCGTGAGCAAGTTACCCGTTTTCAAGGTTGCTCTTAACCCTTCGCCCATTTGCAGCTTGACGCGTTCAGCAAAGGCTTCGGCATTCACGGCTCTAAAGACTTCAGAAACTCGTTCTATTTCCAGCTTGATTAAGATAGGAATACGGTTCGAGACCTTGCCATCTTTATCCATGCGAATTTGTAACGGCACCGTATCCACAGTGCCAATCCTGACACCTCGATACTCCACTGGAGCCCCTTTCCTTAAACCTCGAACCGATTCTTCAAATAGCAACACATACTCGATCGATGTCGTGTACTTACCTTGTAAAACCGCGTCGTAATTGTCGTACAGAATGTACTCTTGAAGGTTCTCTTTTATCTGCAATCCAGGCTTAATACTTTCGGCTACATCAAAGCTCACACCGCCAGTCAGGATGCTTTCTATTGACGCAAAGTTAACGTCTAAACCATTCGCACCAAACTTCACATCGATTCCAGAAGATAGCCAAAACTGCGTTTTTTCGAAAATCAGGCCATCATAAGGTGCAAAGATAAACAGTTGGTATTTACCCTCTTTCTTTTCATAGTCAAAGCTTGTTTTCTCAACCCGACCCACCACGAAGCCATGATGCAAGACAGGTTCTCCTACACGCAGTTGATTGGCCTTATTATGTGAAACCACCACACGAATTCCTTTGGTATCTGGTCCCGCGACGGGTGGTGTGTCTAATACATCGAACTTCAATTGAGACTCACTCGATTTACCCGGCTTCAACTCAATGTACGACCCCGACAAAATAGTCTCAAGCCCACTAATGCCATCGGTGCCGACATGGGGCTCAACCACCCAAAACTGGGTTTCTTTATTGATCATGCGTGAGGCTTTCTTGTCTATCTGAGCTTTGGCTATGATGTATTCGTAATTTTCACTCAGCGCGACATCCGTAATAGTGCCCACATGTACATTTTTAGACTTAATTGCTGTCTTTCCCGCTTCGATACCTGAAGCATCAGGCAAGATCAAAGTGATCTCTGGTCCGCGATTGTTGAAGTACTGAAACAACATCCAACAGCCGACCAGAACCGCGATAATGGGCACAATCCAGACCGGAGACAATTCATTTTTTTTTGATACTTTCGCATCTGACGCGCTTTGTTTTTCCATATACCCCACACCTCTACCGAGAGATTATTTCCATATAATTCGAGAATCAAAAATCATTGCCGACAACATAGTGAAAATGACGACGGCAGCAAAAGACAAAGCAGCAGGCCCAGGATAAATCGCCATCAATCCGTCTAATTGAACCAAGGCAACCAGAATGGCAACCACAAAAATATCTATCATGACCACCGACCAATAAACTCAGTAACACGGTATATTTTGAGAAATCGAGTCGCTTCATCAACAGGTAAACCCTGAACCCTTTTTGCATTCCAATACAAGTATGCCAGCGCAATCATTTTTGCCATCGGTATAAACACACTGGCAAGCAAGATGATCAAAGCGACTGGGTATGACCCCATATTCCACAGAATGATGACACCTTCGATGATGGTTGAACCTTCACTCGTCCCGAATGCAGACGTATACATCATTGGGTATAGGTTTGCCGGGATATAAAAAATAATGGATGTGAGTAATAGAGCCCACGTTATCTGAAGGTTTTTAGTTGGATTAAATCGGTGTAGGTGAACATGACAACGAGAGCACTGACTAAGTTGGTCATCGTACAAGTGGACCTGCCCACAAACATGACAAACCAAATGATCGTGCTTTTGAAAAAGGCTACCCGTTACCGATTCATGCAACGGCTTAGGTGGGATCAATCGGTCCCAGATCCAATCAAAATCAACCAACGAAATGGTTTTGACCACCAGCATAGCGTAGATACCAAATGCCCAAAACGATATGCCCATAGAGACATCGGCTAGTGCTGCTATTTTAATCAAACTAACCAACACACCAATCAAAAATACATCCACCATGAGCCACGGTTTAACCCAGCTCAAGGTCTTTAAAATGAAGATCGCTAAACGGCTTAGGTTCGGCGAGTGGGTGCGCCTTTTTTAAGTCAACGAATAGAACCAGATCGCGCTAATCAGAAAATAAGCAGGCAGGAAAATAACGGCAAGAAATAAGAGCGCGGCAATCAGTGAATTATCTAACCTATTCATCATATCCACGGCTTGATAAAGGGTTATTTGTTGACTGATACCTTGGACGCTAAATGACATGTAGGGAAAAGTAAGACTCATCACGAGTGTGATCAAACTGGCCACTGCGTAGGCCATCACTCCTTGTCCCTTACTCGCACCGATGCTGCACAATGTATGATGACAACGAGGGCAAGACGCCTCACTGCCCGAAGGTAATTCCCGGAACTGACTGACTAACCCACATTCGATGCATGACTTGGTACAAAGATCAGACAATAACGGCACCTCTTAGCGGTTGATAAGCAACTAGACACTAAGACTAACTATAAGTAAGGGTTGGATTTTTTGCCAATATGCACCCAATTAAACAAATACAGTATGGTAGAAATGAGAGGTAGAAAGATAAAAGAAAAGATGACCAATTGGCCACCTCCTTTTAATCATTGAACGAATACAAACGGCAACGATTTAACTCGTTGCCGTAGTCACGCACTATTTACAGCGTGATCAGTTGTGATTGTTGTTTAACTGATAGAAAGTTACTTGCGCATAATCGCTGTCGTCACTTGAGTTATCTTGCAAATAGATACCTGCTTTGAAGTACATGTAGTTATCTGCATCGTCATAACCGCTGTTACTCATATCCACTTCTTTTGCCGCCAATTCTGAACCATTTTGACTAATGGTAGTAATCAACTTGTCACCTTCAACAACAATGGAATACGAGAAGGTTTCATCGAGTGCAATTCCGCCACTTGGGTTGCTAGTGCTGTTTAAGTCACCGTCAGAAGTTACCATGTTACCTAAAAGGTTATGCCAAGTTTCATCGCCACCGTTCGATTTCGAGGTTTCATGAGCGAAGTAGATTGCGCCTTTGTCGTTACCTGGCAGTTTATGGTAGTACAGACGAATAGGTTCGTTTTTCTCAGCGTGGATCTGGCCAATCACGATTCGACCCACTTGTTCAGTGTTCGAAGTAGTTGTCGTCACATGATTGATAGCTAACGTCGCATTTAACGTCCCGTCGATACCACCAAAGTCAGACTGGTCACTCGATGGAATAGACGAAAACGCCCAGTTATTGTCTTTACCCGAGGTGGAGTAAGAGGTATCACCGCGACGAAGCATTTCTCTTAATTCGGTACGAACATATTTTGTTCCGCTAGATGTTGTCACACCTTCGACAGGTGTGTAGAACACCAAGCCACCATCACTACCGGTATAGAAGAATTGGTCTTCATAACCCGCATCAAGCGTGTTCTCTTTGATAGAAGTCGCGTAGCCATCACCTTCATCAACGGGAATGCTCACATACCAATCCAGTAAGTCGAAGTTGCCTGATGGCGGTAGGTTTGGATCGAGTCCGTAGTCAGGGCTATCGTTGCCACTGATTTCGACTTCAGTAATATTCGTCCAAACACTTTCCGCGCTGTTTTCAAAGACTTTGATACGAATCCAACGAGCTTGAACATCCGTCACATCGTAGGTTTCAAAACCAGATGTGCTGCCACTACTATATCCATAGTAAACCTTGTCCCAGCTACTTGAACTTTCATCAGCTAGCGCTCTGATCTCGAATTTATAAGTTTGCTCTTCACCTTTACCCCAAGCTATCGCGACGTCTTGAACATTTTGTACTGATCCCAGGTCGAGCACTAAATTAACGGGCGCATTCTGAGCTGCCCAACGTGATGACCAATCAGTACTGCCATCAATCGTATTCGATGCTGGGTAAGAGCTGTGCGCTCCGCCCCAGTCTGATGCGGATTGAATGTTCAGTGTTTCAGCCGATACGCCATAAGTAGCCATCGCTAAAAGAACCGCGCACGACAATTGTTTGTAAGGTTTAAATTGGTGAGTTCGAGGTTTGCAAGAAGTGAGTTTGCAAGGTTTAAAGGTCATACAAGTCTCCATGATATGTTTAACGTATATTATTTATTCCATATTTTGTAGGGTGTTACCGAAGTAACGAGAACCACTATAGGACAATATTTGTACGACAAGTTGAACAAACATCACGATAATGAATTATTATATTACAAATGAATAACTATGTGACATGAACCATTCTTATACCAAACACATCATCTAATAAGACAGCATTATAACGAGAAGCTTTAAACCAAATTACACTTGAGCTTTTCCTCCAACGCTTGGATACACAGCTTGATGGCGATAGGCGTATTTGAAGCGAATGGGTTTAGCGCATAAACCGTGTTAGTGGGTAATTGAAAGCTTGGCATCATGTCGACCACCTCACCGGATAGCTGATGAAGGTAAAAGTCTGGAATAGCGCCGATACCGACGCCAGATTTAATCAGTGCAAGGCAACTGTGGAACGAATTGGTGACGCAACTAGCTTGCTGTTGGTAGACAAAGTCCTGCTCAGTTTGAGAACTAAAATGATGAGTCACCTGCTTTCCCTGCCAAGAGTTTGCAATGTAAGGAATCGATTCAAGCTCACGTTTACGCATGCTTTCAACGCCACATAACACATCTTTAAACTCACCTAAACGCTTTTGCTTTAAGTTACTGTCACGAGAACTGCCCACTCGTACCGCGAGATCAATATCGTGCTCCATGAAGTCTAAATGCTGATCGTCGCTTATCAGTTCTGGCTTTAACTTCGGATATTGTTTCATCAGTTCGGCAATAACAGGCGCTACCAATAAATCCATCAAGGCATTCGGAGCTGTGATACGAATCCGGCCTTGTGGCTCTTCTAGCTCGGCTTTTGCCATATCCCAAGCCGATTCAGCGATCACATTGATGTCTTTGCAACTCAAATAAAAGCGCTCACCCATGCTTGTCAAAGTTTGTCTTCGTGTTGTGCGTTTAAGGAGAGAGGCGCCTAACTCTTGTTCTAGAATTTTGAGATGTTGACTGACGACAGATTTAGACAACTCTAACTTTTCAGCCGCAGCCGAGACTGAACCCTGATCTACGATATGAGCGAAAATCGACATCTGCTTTAGCTTACTCATCTTATTGTTCTCTTTTTACAAACAGTATTTTCCATTATCTCTGTTTTTCAAATTAATTTCCAAGACTAAACTCAATTCAACTTATCGAAATACCAAATAAAAAAGACAGTGCTCGAAACAAGACTGTTATGGAGAAAGACAATGTTAGACAACCAAATTTTAGAAGCATGTAAGCAAGGCATTAACGCGTGGCAAAAGGCTTTCAACAACCAAGATGCGAAAGGTTGTGCCGATCAATATACTGAAAGCTGTGTAATGGAAGCGCGTCCATTTGGTACTTTTGAAGGTCGTGAAGCGATTCAAGCATTTTGGCAAAACATCATCGACCAAGGCTTCAAAGACGTTGATTACACCGATGTTAAGTGGGAAGAGCACCCAGAAGGCGGCTACATTCTTACCGCTAGCTGGACAATGAACAAAGCGTTTGGTGTTGTACATCGTGAGCACTGGGCACTAGAAGCGGATGGTTGCGCTCGCTTAGTAAGCGACAACTTCGAAGTTCAAGGCGAACGCTAGAGCTGTAATTAAAAGATAGAAGCTCAAAAATAAAAACAGAAAACAAAAAGCCAGCAATCCAAATGGACTGCTGGCTTTTTAATGTTTAACTCTGTCGCCTTTTCACTTGATTTGAAGGTGATTCAGTGACTCTACACAATCACTCAACACGCTCATCATTTCAAATCAAAATGTCTGGTAAGACAGAGCAAATACAAGTCAAAGTTACAGTGCTGCTTTCTTCGCTTCTGTAATCCAACCATCGAACGTGCTTTGGTTCGCTTTGATCCAACCGTTTACGTGCGCTTCGATATCCGCAGAGCTGTTCTTGCCTTTACTCATCATCATGTTCTGAGCACTTACATCATTGATGTTAAGTTTGATGATTTCGAAAAGCTTCGCTGCTGATGGGTTGTTTTTAGCAAACTCTTTGTTCGCAATAATGCGCATTGAGTTCATTTCGAAGCCGTAGTTTTTGCCGTTAGATAACGTTGTATCCACATTCGAACGCTCGCCAGGAAGTGCTGAGAAAGGTACTTCCAACCAAACTACATCTTCGTTAGGAACCAATACGCCACTTACCCAGTAAGGTGTCCACGTGTAATAAAGGATTGATTCACCCTTTTGGTAACGAGAAATTGTATCTGCGATGATCGCCGCATAGTTACCTTGGTTGTGAGTCACCGTATCGTCCAATTTGAATGCCGAAAGTTGGTGTTCAATCACCATCTCACAACCCCAACCTGGGTTACAGCCTGTAAGGTCTGCTTTGCCATCACCGTCAGCATCAAACAGCTTCGCGATTTTCGGATCCGTCAGTTGACCAATGTTAGTGATGTTGTATTTTTCAGCCGTTTTCTTATCAATTAGGTAACCTTGAGCGGCACCACTTACATATTGGCCTTCGCGGTAGAATTTGTCATCGCCGCCCGCCATTTTGTATTTATCAGCATGAAGCGGGAACCAACCTACTGTTAGGAACGTCGCGTCACCTTTTGCGATAGAGGTGTAACCTACGTTGTAATCCACTTCTTGCGTAGATTTCACGTCGTAGCCAAGCTCTTCAAGGGCGCGGTTAACAATCAACGTTTGGAATGTTTCTTCCGCTACAGACGATTGAACTGGCTGAACTGATACACCTTCACCCGGTAAGCTTGCTGCCCACACGTTCGTTGATACTGCTAATGTAGAAACGATGCTAACTGCAAGTTTGCTCTTCCATGAATTATTCATTGGTGTTTTTCCTTAATTGTAGTTCTGATTTGTTACCGCGATTTATCGCATTGAGCACAAGAGAAACAGGGCCCATGTGGTACCAGCGTAATTTTGTATTACCTGCATTTACCCCGAGAACTTGAGTAATGCGGTCAAGCAGGATTGCTAAAATAACGATGCCGAGACCACCAACAGCGGCCAGTCCCATATCTAGACGGCCGATACCTCTCAGTACCATTTGCCCTAAACCACCTACCGCGATCATTGATGCGATAACCACCATAGATAGCGACAACATCAGTGTTTGGTTTACGCCAGCCATAATGGTTGGTAATGCAAGTGGCAGTTGAATTCGGTAAAGCATCTGCTTTTTGCTTGCACCGAATGAGTGACCCGCTTCGATCAATTCTTCCGGGACTTGCTGAATACCCAAGATGGTCAAACGAACAACAGGAGGAAGTGCGAATATGATGGTCACCACGACACCCGGAACGTTACCGATACCAAACAACATGACGATCGGTACTAAATAAACGAAGGCTGGTGTGGTTTGCATAGCATCCAAAATTGGGCGCACGAATTTAGCCGCCGTGTTACTTCGAGCGAGCCATATCCCCATGGGTAAGCCAATCAATAGGCAGAAGAATACGGATGTCATGACCAGTGACAATGTGGTCATTGCTTCAGACCAAGCGCCAATCAAGCCAATGAAAGTCAAAGATACGGCCGTTGCAACGCCAAGCTTCAAGTTTGAAAACTGCCATGCCACTAGAAACAAGATGATCAACATGAATGGTGCTGGCGTAGACACCAACGCCGTTTCAAATGAACTTAGGATAAAATCGATAGGCACACGGATTGCCTGGAATAATGGGCGTCCGTGTTCAACCAACCAATTCAGACCAGACTCAACCCAAGTATCGACTGGTAGTACAGCTTCAGCAAAAGGGTTCAGTGGGTCAAAAGGCGTAACCTCAACGGTTTCGCTGCTTAGCCAATCCGCAGATGGTGCAGTTTCCGTTGTTTGGCCCCAAGGATCACTTGCTGGCTGAGTTGAAGGAGCTGCTTGCGACCATGGGTCATTATTTGTTTGTTCCGACGACATGATCTATCCCTTATCTAATGTTTGTAGCAGTCGTGACTTAGTCACAACGCCAAAGTAATTACCTTGCTCGTCCACAACAGGAACGGAATAAGGCACACCGCCAACAAGGCCAAGTACATCATTGATTGGTAAATCTGGATTGAGAGTTAAACCATCACTTAGCTGAGCGCTAACCAATGATTTATTCTCTTTGTGTGCTTTGCGAAGGGAGTCGATAGAAACAATGCCTGAGTAGTGACTGCTCTTCTCAACAACGATGCCGTATTCACGGTCGTTATCCATCAAGATTTGCAGAGCCGAGGCTGGACCATCGTGTTCAGATTTCTTAAATACCGCTGCAGGTTTCTTGCGTGCGATGTCTTTCACGGTAAGAACACTTGCGACATTCACACCACGGAAGAAGGCTTCAACATAGTCGTTCGCAGGGCTATTCAAGATTTCATCAGGAGTACCCACTTGAACCACTTCACCATTTTGCATAATCGCAATTCGGTCACCGATACGCATCGCTTCATCCAAATCATGCGAGATGAAAACAATCGTTCGTTTATCGTCATTTTGAAGTCGGATTAACTCGTCTTGCATCTCAGTACGAATCAGTGGATCGAGTGCAGAGAACGCTTCGTCCATTAACAGAATGTCAGGGTCACATGCTAAAGCGCGAGCCAAACCAACACGCTGCTTCATACCACCAGACAGTTCATCTGGGTAAGACTCTGAATATGCGCCAAGACCTACACGTTCTAGCGCTTCAAGTGCTGACTGCTTTCGTTGTTCAACTTCAATACCCGCAAGCTCTAGACCAAACGCGGCATTCTCGATAACCGTCATATGCGGCATCAAAGCGAAATTTTGGAAAACCATCGAGATGTTGTTGCGGCGAACTTCGCGGAGTTCATCTTCTGAGATGTGGGCAATGTCTTTGCCTCGAAGAAGCACATTGCCTTTGGTAGGTTCGATCAAGCGGTTAAGAAGGCGTACTAGGGTTGATTTGCCAGATCCTGACAGTCCCATTATGACGAAAATCTCGCCTTCTTGAATACTAAGAGAAACATCGTTAACGCCGATCGTTAGCCCTGTTTCTTCGAAAACTTTATCTTTATTTGCGCCTTCATTAATCATTGTAAAAGCACGGTCGGTGTCTTCACCAAACACCTTGTACAGTCCCTTAACTTCCAGTATGGGATCCATGTAATCTAATCCTTTCTCAGTTATTTAAACTTAAAAATGGTTATTTAAACCCGAATAACAATTAGCACTCTAAGTAATTAGCACATGCAAATCAAGGAACTTCGTTCGGTAAAACAAGGTGACAGACCGAAACCAGATCAGTGACAGCAAGACAAAAAAACAAGCGAAAACATAACAAGCCACTGATAATTAAAGGGATAAATTAGAAAGACGCACTACCAATATTATGTATTACTTAGTCGTAGATTATTGAATATTAATTTTACATTAGAGTAATTAATAGGCTGAATGAACCAACAAAAGCCACAATTAGTTCGTGTACAAATAATTCGAATACGAACTATTTATTAAGCTTTCATGATGTTTCCGAGTCGAAAGTTAGCTCGGTAGGAAAGATAAGATCAACTCTCAATCTCTACCTAAAAACCAAAGGTCAACCGGCTAAAGTCAGCAAGTTGAAATCAACCTTTTCAACCAAGAATTTTAATACATCACACCAACTGTGATACTTGCTACAAACTCTCAATTGGCGATTACCTAAGCTGGAATTAAGCTTGTAGAGTGCTCACTGCTGAGCCATTCTTTATAAATGAAATAAACCTTTCCCCGCGATGAATGAGAGAAAAAGACAAGGAATTCGAATGATAAAAATGCTGGTGTGTGACTTTGACGGAACGCTGGATGGAGGCTCTTCTCATGGAGTTAACCAATTCTTCGATTACCTTACCGAGCAACCTGATATCCGCTTTATCATCGCAACAGGAAGAACGTTACCCTCTATTCAAGACGGCTTAGCATCAAACAACTACCCAGAACCACACAGTATTATCAGCGATGTTGGTACCAGGATTCATCATAACCACTCTCAAAAGCCCGACCATATCTGGCACCAACAACTCGAGGCTTCATGGAATAAGTCAAAAGTCGAGTCCGCACTCGCACCACTCGACTTTATGGGCGAGCGTATAGAGAATCATCAAGGTGATTACAAGATGACGTTTGAAGGTAAGCTGTCTGAGCCACAACATGCATTGATCGAATCTCACTTACAGTCACACGGCTTAGATGTCCACCTAACGTATTCACACGACTGGTATCTAGACATCACACCAAAGGGAGTCAACAAAGCAACCGCTATCCACCATCTTTTGAAGCAACACGACTTGAGCATTGACCAGGTTTGCGTTGCCGGTGATTCAGCTAACGACACCTCAATGTTGACAATAGAAGGCGTTAACTCGATTTTGGTGGCAAACCATTACCCTGAAGTAGCTCACCTTTCTGACCGAGACAATGTGTATACCAGTAGAGCAACTCATGCGGAAGGTGTTCTTGAAGGGCTCAGATATTGGCAACAGAAGTCGTCGAGTATCCGATAAACAGCAGTTCACCATGAACAACAGATTCTGATCAAACAGGCTTCTAGCCCTACTTCCAGCCTGGGAGCCAATTTTGATTATCAGTAAGCTCTCGCCAATTGATGTCTTCTTCTCGTTTGGTCATTACCGCCTCTATCATGCAGCGCACGACCTCCCCTTCATCAAATTCTACTTCTGTGACCATAAAGTGCTTTTCTCTCTTCACAGGATTAACGGCTGTCCATTTGCTACGAAATAACTTCTTTGGGTTGATCCGATTCATGGGCTTCTCTCTTTCTTTGATGTCGTTGATTATTATGGGTTGTCTACTCGACATACAGTAATAGTCTTTCCATCGCAAAAAAGATCATAAAAAAGCCAGCGGTTAGGCTGGCTTCATTCGATTAGCTATTTCTCGTTAAAGATTAGCCATTTTTAGGTGGATCAAATGCCGTCAATTCTAAGACCGGGCCTGTGTATTTTTCGATTTTCACAAGCGCAGAGTTCGCTGCACAACCATTTGCCAAACGAGAGGTCGGAATATCCAACGTAAGTACGTTACAGCCGCCGTTTTTACATAGGCCTGTATCTTTATCTAAATCTGGCCAACCGCCCTCATGGATACATACAGAGCCTTGTTTGATGCCATCAGTCACTAATGCACCAACCAATACTTGGCCACGACCATTGTGGGCACGAACCAAATCACCTGTTTTAATGCCACGCGCTTTTGCGTCTTCAGGGTGAATTGAAATCGGCTCGCGGTCTGCGATCGCGTACTCTTCACGAATCTTCGCGTAGTTGAACTGACTATGTAGACGGTGCGCCGCGTGCGCTGTCATCAATTGCAGTTCGCCATCTTTAGCATTGCCGGTGTACTCGGTTGGCTCCATCCAAGTTGGATGTGGAGGACAATCATCTAGTTGGTAACCTTCGATCGTTTTTGAGAATATTTCAATCTTACCACTTGGTGTACCTAGTGGATTCATGATTGGATTCTCTCGGAAGTCAGCGTAACGAACAAACTGTGCGTTCTTCTCGTTCCACTTCATTTCGATCAGTTGATTGTCTTCCCAAAACTTGCTGAAGTTCGGCATAGCCACGCGTGCAGCGCGACCACCTTGTTGAGCAGCCTTGTAGAATTGGTACAACCATTCCATTTCTGTTTTGCCTTCGGTGTATACTTCATGACCACCTGGAGCTAACAGCTCTGACATGTCTGCAAATACATCAAAGTCATTACGCGCTTCACCTTGTGGCTCAACCGCTTTCTTCATTGGTACTAGGTGCTGGTTACTGTAGTCACCAGTCATCGTCAGGTCATTACGCTCAAACGATGTTGTAATAGGCAAAACAATATCTGCATGCTTCGCAGCTGCGGTCCAGTAGATTTCAGAAATAACAACCAATTCCGGTTTCTGCCACGCTTTGATCAAACGGTTGGTGTCTTGGTGATGAGTGAAGTTACCACCGCCCGCCCACCAGATCATTTTGATATCTGGGAATACACGATCATGACCATTATGCTTGTACGCTTTGCCCGGATTTTCTAGGGCTTCTACAATACGAGCAACAGGGAACGAGTTGATCACCTTGCCTGTCGCAGACCAACCTCGCTCATCACTACCCGCTACAGCACCTAAAGATGCAGACATTGCAGGCAATACGCCAGCATCGCGAGATGGGTTACCGCCATTAGAGTAATGGTAAGAGAAGCCGAAACCACCACCTGGCAAACCAATCTGACCAAGCATTGCAGCAAGAGTTACTAACATCCAGTGGCGTTGCTCACCAAACTGTTGACGTTGAATACCCCAACCTGCCATCAACATTGTGCGGTTGCTGCTAAAAATATCAGCCAGCAATTCAAGCTGTTTAGCTGGCACACCACACACGCTCGACGCCCACTGTGCGTCTTTCACTACGCCGTCTTCTTTACCCATTAGGTAATCTTCGAAAACATCATAGCCAGTCGTGTATTTTTCGATGAACGTTCGGTCGTGTTTACCTTTGATAACTAACGTATGAGCAATCCCCATCAACATCGCGACATCAGTCATTGGGTGTGGAGCAATCCACTCAGCGTTGTCGCCAAAGAACTCGATAGTTTCAGAACGCATTGGGTCGATAGCAATAACCGTTTTGCCCGACTTCTTCAACTGATGGAAGAACTCTAAGCCTGAGCAGTCTGTAGAACTCCAAGCGATCTTCAAAGTGTTCATTGGGTTTAGGCCCCAAAGTACAACTACATCACTGTGTTCTAGCACCATTGGGTGCGTTGTTTGTTGCTCATATACTTCAATCGAGCCCACAACGTGCGGCATGATAACTTGCGCAGCACCTGTTGAGTAATCGCCCATGTGACCAGAGTAACCACCAGCCATGCCCATGTAACGCTGAAGTAAAGTCTGTGCCTTATGAAGCACACCACTTGAGCGCCAGCCGTATGAACCTGCGAAAATTGCATCTGGGGTGTTATTTGCACGAATACGCATATGTTGTTCGTGTATGAGTTTGTAAGCTTCGTCCCAAGATACGCGAACAAACTCATCGCTACCGCGCTCTGCTTTAGGCGCTAACGGGTTATCTAAGTAGCTCTTACGCACCATAGGGTATTTAATACGTGCTTTGGTGTGTACTTGATCTGGGCCTGTGGTTTGAAGGCTGTTAAAAACGGTTTGAGGTACCGCATTCGTGGTCGACACTAACTTGCCATCTTTCACTTCACACAGCATTGGTCCCATACGACCTGCCGTTAGAACACCTTTACCACGCGTGTTTGACGAAGCGACCGACATTGGAGAGAACGATGTAAACGCCATCGCACCAGCAGTCATACCTGTGCCTTTTAAAAATCCGCGACGTGTAATATCTGTCATTTTTTATTCCTTACTATTAGTGGCCAACAACGTCTTTCGCGTGGTTTTGGAAGTACTTAGTCAGAAGTTCAAGGTTTTGTTCTGAGATATCTGTACGAGCTCCCATACCTTTAGCTACTGGTCCCCAAGCGTTAACAGTGAAGTGCTCACCAGGAATTTTTGCGTGACAAGTCGAACAGTAGACGTTGTCTAACTCTTCTGCGTAAGACCAGATTGGATCTAGGCTATCAACAACTGGCGAAGTAATGTCACCCGTTAACGCAACAGAACGCCACTCGTTACCATAAGCATCGGCTTCGTATTCACCAGTAGTCAGGGCTTCTTGACCTTTATCAGTTAGTGTCGCAACGATTGCACGTTGGCCTTCACCGAAGTAAAGCACTTGCTCTGCGCCTTTCATTTGGAAAGCATTCAGAGTCACAGTACGGTTGTCGCCTTCAGCTTTAACCACTTCTAGTTTTGCTGTTGGATTTAGGTTACCAAATTCGCCCATTGCAATGTCGGTTACTGGGTAAACCACTTTCGCATCTACTGGCGTACTTTGAGTAAAGGCAATCAAGGTCTCGAAGGCTTTGCTGTCTAGTTGAGCTTCTGGGGCAAAGTGCGCGACGCCTTTATGACAGTCGATACACGTTTGGTTATTCTCTTTCCCGTAAGCGTGCATTTTCGCCGCATCACGAGATTGCTCGAACTCTTCCATAGCATCGAAATCGTGACAAGAGCGACACGTCGCTGAATCATTTTCACGGAATTGAGCCCATACTGTTTCAGCCATTTCTTCACGGTGTGCTTCGTATTTTTCAGGCGTGTCGATCTTGCCTGAGATGAATTCGTGGTAGATGTCTTTAGACGCTCTTACTTTGGTGATCACGTAGTCAATCGGATCCGTTGGGATATGGCAATCAGCACACTCAGCTCGAATGCCTTTTGCGTTACTGAAGTGAACTGAACCTTGGTATTCTTTGTGGGGTGTTTCCATTGTGTGGCAAGAAACACAAAACTCAGTGCTCGATGTATAGTGCATAACGGCTGCAGTTCCCCCTAAGGTTAACCAGCCAATACCTATACCAACCGCCGCTATTAGTGCGATATAACTTTTTTTTATTGTCATAATTCTTAATCATCTTCAACAATTGGTTACAATTAAGATCAGAATAGTACTTTAGGGGTAGATCAGTTTGATTTGGATCACAAATCGCATTCTGAGGAACAAAAATTGAACCTTTATGAGAACCCAAGGTCACTTCACGAAATTATTCCCCACCAGATACAATCACCCACCAAATAAGAAGCAGCGGTTAAATATTCATTATTGATTAATCCAACATCAACGAGACAAAACGGCTTTCTAAGTCAAAGAAGTAAATTGTAAATCTATTACAATATTGGCTATCTATTTTTCATAAACTCCTCACTCAATGAACCAAACAGAATTCCAACAAAAAATGGCGAGTTTCACCTCGATTGAACAAGCGCTTGATTACTTCGAAATTGGGTTTGATAGCAAGTTCATCAACCAAAATAGAGTCGAGCTTATGAAACTCTTTAATGGTTATCTGATCCTGTTAAAACCCGATGATTGGTTCTCAGGAAGAAGAGCGCTGAAAAACGCTTATTGTAAGGTTCAACGCAGCAAGTTAGATCGCCACACACGTTCAGCCTGTCGTGGGTGTACAACTTGTCAGCGTCGATAGATAGGAAGTACTGCTCAAAGTAGAGAACTAAAAAGTAGATAGTTGAAATAACATCTCATTACGATTTAGTTAGTGGTTTGCTCGAAAAAAAGTGTGCTAGTCTTACGGCAACTCAACTACGAGATAAAAACTACAATGAAAATTTTCAGCAATTTCGAAAGCGGCAACATTCACGTCGTTTCTGCAGATTCACCACAAAACATTCAACTGACGATCCCAGCAGACTACCAAACTGAAATCTCTCAGTGGTTTCACTTCCGCTTAGAAAGTGAAGCTCAACAATCTCACCACTTTGAAATCGGTCAATTGGCAACATCTGCCTACCCTGAAGGCTGGAAAGATTACGATGTAGTTGCATCGTATGACCGTGAAGAGTGGTTCCGTATCCCATCTCAGTTCGATGGCGATACATTAAGCTTCGATATCATCCCTGAACACGATTCAATGTACTTCGCGTACTTCGCGCCGTACTCATACGATCGTCACCAAGATCTTCTGCACAATGCTCAAACGCACCCTGCTTGTAAGCTTGAAACTCTAGGTCAGACGCTAGACAACAACGACATCACTTTGCTAACCATCGGCGAGCCAAGTGAAGAGAAGAAAAACATTTGGGTAATTGGCCGTCAACACCCTGGTGAGACCATGGCTGAATGGTTGATTGAAGGATTGCTACAACGTCTGCTTGATGAAACAGATACGGTTGGTCGCTCTCTTCTAGACAGCGTTGTGTTCCGCGTTGTGCCAAACATGAACCCAGATGGCAGCATCCGTGGTCACCTGCGTACTAACGCGATTGGCGTAAACCTGAACCGCGAATGGCAATCGCCGTCTATGGAACGTAGCCCAGAAGTATTCCTTGTTCGCGAGCGTATGCTGGAAACGGGCGTTGACCTGTGTCTAGATATTCACGGCGACGAAGCGATTCCATATAACTTTGTAGCAGGTAGCGAAGGCACACCTTCTTACAACGAGCGCATCGCGAAGCTAGAGAGCCACTTCAAGCAAGCACTACTCACTATCACGCCAGAGTTCCAAGATGAATTTGGTTACGATAAAGACGAACCAGGCAAAGCAAACATGACAGTTGGCACAAACTGGATTGGTGAGCAATTCAAGTGTTTGGCTTACACCGTCGAGATGCCATTTAAAGATCACATCAGTCACGCTGACGAACTTTACGGCTGGTCTCCAGAACGAAGTGTCGCGTTTGGTCACGATATGCTAGCCGCAGTTTGGGCTACAGTAGACGAGCTATAAGGCGAACTAAGCTCATTAGCTTTACCTGTATCGCCTTTGGTTTATAAGAATCTGGGCTATAGATAGAACAAAGCCCAGCACTTGTGAAAGTGCTGGGCTTTTTAATATCGGCTTGGATGAGTGAATCTAACTTTAAAAGCTTTCTATGCCACTCTGAGGCTAGCAAAAAACACTGGGTATCTTTGCCTAATGTGGCGTTGTTCAGACACCATATCTTTGAAGCTCGGACCTTGTGATAACTGAACGATCACTTCGTCACCTTCTTGTCGCAATACAGCACCGCTAATATCGATACTGTTGTTGTCATGCAACCTCAAGGTGCCGGCCATTGAAAAGCCACGATAAACCGGAATGATGTTACGCATCATCAGGCGTACACCCTTTTCAGAAACTTCGCTGACATGAAAAAGCTCATCCTTAATTCGCATCACCGGACGAGCCTTTTGAGGGTACTTTAAGCGGTAATATTTGCGTTTCTGGGTGAATGAATCTTCACGCATTGGTGACTCCCTGTCTCTGTTATTTCGGTCAAGCAATAGGCTGTAGCTTCAATTGGTCTCAAATAAACACATTCACCAAATTGATAGCTAATAATTATATCGACTTCCCGAGCTAATGCTTTAGAGATTTATACAGAGAAACACTGATTGCTTAGCATTCAGTAAAAAATGAGAACTGAATGCTGAAGCCCACGAATAGAATCCCACACACAATGTTCATCATTTGCGAGGTGCGCTTTTGAACTAACAAGCGCTTAAAGGTATCCGCCATTAAGATCACAACTAAGAACCACATCGACACCACTGACGCTTGAATTGCACCAAGTATCAAACTGTCTGTCACAATCGCATCTGTTGAAACAAATTGAGGGAATATAGAAAGATAAAACAGGACAATTTTAGGATTCAGTAGATTAGTGAGAAGCCCTTTGAAAAATTGCTTATAAAGCTTACTTCCCGATGCACTGACCACAGAGAGCACGCCCTCTTGAGCGCGCAGCGCCGCACGAAAATGGTTATACCCAAGCCAGACAAGATACAAAACCCCAGCCCACTTTAGCCCTTCAAAGGCCATGGGAGTGTTCGACAGTAATAAGCTTATGCCGTTAGCCGAGATAAAGGCATGAAAAAAGAAACCACATGACACGCCCAACACGTTCACAAATGCGAACAGCTTCCTTTGAGTTAAGGCTGTGCTTAATACCAACAGCGCATTTGGGCCCGGGATAATGGCAATAAAAAACACGATAACGATAAACAGCCAGATACTGTCCCAACTCATTTCGATCTCATTTCATGAACATTTTTAGGGCGGACATTGTACGTCCATTCAGTGCCATTACAATATGATAAACGCTTAATTATCGCGTATAGCTAACAGACATAATTCGCGCGTATAATGAATGTGTTTATCGTCTAACATACAAAACTGATTCTCTAACATTTGTAGCCCTGATAGACTCCACCTCCTTTTTGATACTTGGTTCATTTATGTCATTTGATAGCCTAACCCTTAACGCAAAAACCGTCTCCGCGCTCTCATCTCAATTCAATAAGCCGACAGAGATACAGCAAGCGGTAATTCCTACCATTATTGCGGGGAAAGACGTACTCGCATTGGCTCAAACGGGCAGCGGTAAAACATTGGCGTTCGGCTTACCTTTACTGAATAACATCAACCAAGATGTGAATGAACTGCAAGCACTGATCATTGTTCCAACCCGTGAACTTGCATCTCAAGTGACCAAATCTTTAGAACCGATCGCGACAACGCTCAATATCAAATTGGTAACGCTAACGGGCGGCGTAAATACTGATGATCAACAGCAACAATTATCGACTAAACCACAATTAGCCATCGCCACACCGGGCCGCCTACTTGCTTTAATCAAAAGTGATGAACTGGATATAGCTCGGTGTTCATCATTGGTTCTTGATGAAGCCGACCGCCTGATCGACATGGGATTTTGGCCAGATATTCAAGCGATTACTTCAGCACTACCGAGCAAACGTCAGTCACTGTTGTTCTCTGCGACACTTCCGCCCGAATTAGTAGGTCAGGCTGAAGAGCTTCTTTCAAATCCAGTTAAGGTCACGACACATCAAGAAAACAGCGTGGTCGCGACTATTGAAGAAACCCTGTATTTAGTGAACAAAGGCAGTAAAGCTCAAGCGCTCATCGCACTACTCAATCAACACACATGGCCGCAAGTATTGGTATTTATTGGCGCAAAAGACAATGCCGATGCATTAACCAAACGATTGAATAAAGCCAAAATCAGTGTGAGTGCGTTACATGGAAATAAGAGCCAAGAAGAACGAGAGCAAGCATTAGAAAGTTTCAAAAATGGCGAGACTCGTGTGCTTATCGCGACTGATGTGATGGCTCGAGGCATCCATATTGATCAACTACCTATTGTGATTAACTTTGAGTTACCTTCTCACTCAGCAACTTACGTACACCGCGTTGGTCGTACAGCAAGAGCAGGAAGTACTGGCTGCGCGGTCTCTCTGGTTAGCCACAGCGAAACTGACTACCTCAATGCGATTCGCACCTTGACCAATAAGCCGTTAGTGCTGCAACCATTAGAGGGTTTCCCGGTTACCGACAAACCTGCATCTGAAACGACCGCTCGCAAGCGTCCACCTAAAGATAAAATGGCCAATCGAAGAACAGCTAAAAAGAAAAGCATTAAGCAATTTAAAAGCAAACCAAATAGCTCTAAGTAACCAGAAATAGAATGGTCAGCTCAGTTTGTACTGGGCTTTTTTATATGCAACAAAATACAAATTCACACCCGAAAACTTCCCTAAAGTTGCCAACTTAAATGACACTTTTGTGAATTATGATGCCAACGTATTGATTCTTGGTTGCTCAAAAAAAATACTCTTAAATCACGTTGACGCCCCTATATCTAGCAACTAGATTTTTCTATTAGTGTCTACAACAGGAGGTCATTGAAATGAAACGTGCTAGCTCTACATATCGATTACAACTGATTAAGGAAGTGGCAACTCGCCGAGATCGTCAACGTTCCAATGACCCGATGGCAAACTACATACAAACCCTAATAGATAATAAAGATGATTGTGATACTTCGGTTGAACGCAACCAGAGGTTCAGTGGCAGTCATTTTGATGAGCACATAGGTGGTTGGGTAAGTGACCACTGGGGTAACAAGTAGGACAAAGAGAGTAATCCAACCAGCATAATCGCTGTAGAATTCGTCTCCGCATTAACCTATCATCTGCAACAATTCCCTATCCTAGAGTAAGCAGAAAGTGTCTGAGTTAAAAAGAGAAAAAGAAGTGATGGTTGCCTTCCAAGTGATACCTCGCGTTAAAGAAGGCAACAACTTCGAAGTGGTTGATAAAGCCATTGAAGTTGTGAAAGCTGCCGATGTGCCTTTCCAAGTCGGTGCGATGGAAACTACGATGAAAGGTGAACTCAACCAATTACTCGATATCGTTAAAAAAGCAGAACAAGCTTGCTACGATGCAGGGGCGGTAGAAGTGATCACAAACATTAAGATTCACAGTAAAACCACCGAGGCCGATGATACATTTTGCACGTACCATCGCGGTGTAACGAAAGCGAATCACATGTTTGTTTAATCACATTTTTGTTTCTGAAAACTGAGCTTTAAGAAAGGCTCTGAAGAACCAGTGGTGTTATTGGAAAGGCATGTCTGAGAGGTGAGAAAGGATTTCCATTCGTTCTTCTTCTGACATCGAATGCCAATCACGCGGAGTCTCTTCAGGGTCATCTTTTGCCCCGATCGGTTTTCGGTCAAGTGCTTTGACTGGCTCTTTTTTGATTTTTACGTTCTTTTTATTCATACCGACACCACTCCTTCAGGTACAAAGGTACCTACTTTAATATTACACCCCAACCATTATGTAAAGTAATAGTTACTTCGGAGTTAAATAAAATCTAAATACTTCCTCTTTAGCCAAAAAGATCTCTTTGGGGACTGGTATTTCCCTCTTCATCGACCTGCTTACCAATCAAGTTTTTTTGATTCATTATTTTTCTTCTATAGCGCTGACGACACAGCTTTATCACGTGCAATTGTTCTGACGGTGTCATCGACATCCAATTAAAGCGCTCTTCTCTCTTGCGCATACAACCGTTGCAATAGCCTTTGTCATCGCTTGAACAAACCCCAACGCAAGGGCTTGGAACTTGGAAAAACTCTAACTGCTCCACCATGCCTCCTTACACATTCAAAATTACGCTTACTCTCTCAAAAATAAGCGATTAATTTGTCGCCTGGCTCATGAAATCCATACTAAACTATGACCTTATACTGACACATATAGTGTTTTGTAAACTATACTTTGAACCCATCAAGTTACACTTATCCGGTAACTTCGTTCTTTCCTTTGGAGCCTTATAATATGAAGTTTAGTTCAAAAAAATTACTAGCAGTAGCCGCTTTACCTATGATGCTAGCAGCATGCACAACAACAGGTGACAACGCGATGCAAGTAACACCAACCGATCTACAGCACCATAATTGGGAACTTGCGCAAATTGATGGCAAGGACATTGTGAAAAGCGAAGACCAAGCAGCTCCTCGTCTAGAGATCGGCGAAAAGATGACTGCAAACGGCATGGCTGGTTGTAACAACTTCTTCGGTCAAGGCGAGCTGAAAGACGGTCAATTCCGTATCAAGCAAATGGGCATGACAATGAAAATGTGTCACGGCTCTGCGATGGAAATCGAACAATCGGTTTCTGCTACTCTAAGCGAGTGGAGCGACGTAACGCTAACAAACGATACGCTAGTACTGAAAAACGATGTACACACGCTAACGTACACAATTCGTGACTGGGTAAACTAATCCGTCATCGAAACCAAATACTGATTAAAGGAGCCTGATGGCTCCTTTTTTATTGTCAGCTTGCCCTCACTACTTCTTCAAAATTGACACTCATCGCCGACTTTTCGTACCAGCCTCCAATAAACCTCAAAAATCTCTCATTTAGATGCAATAAATTCAACGGTTCAGCGGTCTGTTGCTAGGATGGCAAAAGCCTAGAGTCTGTCGAGTTTTCGAGGTGATTACAGATCGAACAAAACTCAACCGAGAACTCCCTGCTTGTTCTCAAGTAATTGATTGAATTTACTGTTGAATTAGAATTTATTTCAGAAACAGATAGAATAACTATTAGGGCATGTTTATCTTTCGTTAACCACGAAGGGTCAACACGCCCTAGGGAGTTTGAAAATACAATGCTCTTGCCCGTTCACTACCAAATGGAAAAGTTTATGAACAATATAGTAAGTACGTTAGGAATCATGGCAACCGTTGCATACAGCGCAACCATTTATGCTGATGAAGCAACATCCATCGACAGCTGGAACCAAATAGAACAGCAGGCAGAGGGAGAAACTGTCTACTTTCACGCTTGGGGCGGAAGCCAAGAGATCAATCGTTACCTACAGTGGGCAGGCAAGAAATTACAAAGTGACTACGGTGTCACGTTAAAGCATGTGAAAGTGACCGATATTGCGAAAACCACCACTCGACTGCTTGCTGAAAAAGCGGCAGGAAAGAACAGTGAAGGCAGCGTCGATATCGTCTGGATTAATGGCGAGAACTTCCGTTCGATGAAAGACAACGCGCTATTGTTTGGGCCATTTACGGAATCACTTCCAAATTGGCAGTATGTCGATAAGTCTCTGCCAATTGATGTCGATTTCTCAGAGCCGACAGAAGGCTTAGAAGCACCGTGGGGCGTGGGACAACTGGTGTTCATTCATGACCAAGAAACACTTCACAACCCGCCACAATCATTCTCTGAGATGTTAAGCTACGCTCAGGCTTTCCCGAACCGCTTAAGCTACCCTCGCCCACCAGAGTTTCATGGCACGAGCTTCATTAAGTCACTACTGATTGAACTAACAAACAATAACCCTGCGCTGGCTCAGCCGGTTTCAGAAGACAACTTCCAAGAAGTAACGGCACCACTGTGGGCTTACTTAGATAAATTCCATAAAGTGGCGTGGCGCGGTGGAAAGCAGTTCCCAGCAGGCACATCGGAAAGCATCCAACTTCTGGATGACGGACAGATCGATCTCGCGATTACGTTTAATCCAAACTCTGTTTATTCAGCACAAGCCAGTGGTCGCTTAGCCGAAACCACTAAGGCTTATGCTCTAGAAAGCGGCGCTCTATCTAACATTCACTTCCTTGCGATTCCTTGGAACGCCAATGCAACCGCGGGTGCTCAAGTGACCATTAACTTCTTACTGAGCCCTGAAGCACAGTCTCGCAAGGGGGACCTCAATGTTTGGGGCGATCCTTCGGTTCTGAGCAGCAAGTACCTCACTGGCAGCGCTAAAAACACCCAGCAATTTAAATCGGTTGATGAACCACACCCTAGCTGGCAAAACGCGCTCGAGAAAGAGTGGCTTAAGCGATACGGTAACTAGTCTTCATGCTACGCGCTCTATATTTTGTTGTTACAGCTGTATGCATTATCCCGACCATTCCTGGGGTAGCGGGAGTCGTGGCTTCGTCACTGAGTTTCATCCCGCCCCTTGGTTTAGAGGAGCCGACACTCAACGGTTTTAGCCAAGTCTTTCAATGGGAAGGGGCTTGGCACTCTATTGGCTTAAGCCTAGGTTCAGCAATTGCAAGCAGCTATATAGCCTGCTTCCTGACCTTTTGTATTCTTCAAGCCTCTTGGGGAAACAAGTTTTGGAGAAAGATTGAGTTTACGCTATCGCCAATGCTTGCCATTCCACATGTAGCTTTCGCTATCGGCTTTGCTTTTCTGTTTAGTCCAACGGGGCTTGGCGCAAGAGCGGTACATCACTTGCTCGGCGAATCGGCTACCAGCTCTGAATTGGCGTTATTGGTGAAAGACCCATACGCGTTCGGCTTAATTATTATGCTCGCACTCAAAGAAGTCCCCTTCTTATTGCTGATGAGCATTTCGATACTTCAGCAAATTGATGTAGAGCGTATCACCAAGGTCAGTGCATCGCTCGGTTACAGCCGCGCTCAGATCTGGTGGAAATGTATTTTCCCACAATGGTTTACTAAGCTTCGTTTCCCAATGCTGGCGGTACTCGCTTACAGTGTTTCGGTTGTCGATATTGCTTTGATCATAGGCCCAACCAACCCGCCGACCTTTGCCGTTTTGGTATGGCAATGGTTCAACGATCCGGATCTTAACCTACTTCCGCGAGCTGCTGCTGGTGCCATCGTTTTGTTTGGTTTAGCTTCGTTGATCATCGCCTTGGCGCGTTTAGTTGAATGGGCGGTTCTTAAGTACTTTCGAACTTGGCAGTATTCCGGAAGAACAGGGGCAAACCTTCCGGGGAAAACGGTATTCACTGTCCTTGCTAGCCTTTCACTGCTGATCATTCCTTTAATGGTAATTTGGAGCGTTGCTCAGCGTTGGCGCTTCCCTGATTTACTGCCGAGCCGCTACAGCACGCGCTTCTGGGAGTTCGAGTGGGAAGGCATCATGAGCACCGTTGGTCAAAGCTTATGGATTGGTCTGATTGCTGCTTCAATCGCTTTGTTGCTTGCGCTGGTTGCTCACGAATACAGAATCAAATACAAGTGGCAAGTTCCGGGCTTCATTATCGCTATTCCAATGCTAATACCACAGCTTTCAGTGTTGTTTGGTATGCAAGTCACGACCCTCTACATCGGCAGTAGTGCCTATGAGTTCTGGGTGATTTGGGCGCATGTTTTCTTTGCTTTCCCGTTTGTGTACCTGTCTTTGGATGGCCCGTGGAAAAGCTTCAATGATGGGTTGATTAAAGCCTCGCTGAGCCTAGGTAAATCGCCATTTCAGAGTTGGTATTCGATCAAACTACCAATCTTGCTTCCTGCGATTGCCTTTGCTTGGGCGGTCGGGATCAGCGTGAGTTTGGCCCAATACCTTCCAACATTAATGCTCGGCGCGGGCCGTATTAGCACGATCACCACAGAAGCCGTTGCACTTACCAGTGGTTTCGACCGCAGGGTGACAGCAATCTATGCCATTTGGCAGGCCCTATTGCCTCTGTTCTTTTTCTCTTTAGCGATATTAGTCAGCCGACTTCAACTGAGATATCGCCGTCTTACTTTTAAAGGTTTCCTAAGTAATGAGTCTGTACCTCAACGACCTCGCCATCCGTAAAACCGATGGAGATTCGCTGTTCTCAGCGCTAAACGTCACATTAGAATCTGGCCAAATACTGGCTTTGATGGGGCCGAGTGGCTGCGGAAAGTCGACCTTACTGGATGCGATTGCTGGTCACTTAAGTGAAGAGTTTTCGTACTCTGGCACCGTTGTGTTGAACAATATTCAGCTCGACGAGCTTCCATCACATCAGCGTGAAGTCGGTATTTTGTTTCAAGATGACTTGTTGTTTCCGCACCTCAAAGTATGGGAAAACTTGGCCTTTTCGTTACCGAACTCTGTTAAAGGTTCCGCTCGCCAAAAACAAGCAATGGCTGCACTAAAAGACATAGAGCTAACTCACTTAGCTGAATCTTTCCCGGATCAAATATCCGGCGGTCAACGCGCAAGAATAAGCTTGACTCGTATGTTGTTAGCCAAGCCTAAACTCGCCCTGCTTGACGAGCCGTTCAGCAAGCTAGACCAAGAGTTAAGAGCACAATTTCGCGATTGGGTCTTCGAACAGCTGACCAAAGCGAATATCCCTACATTAATGGTCACGCACGACGAAGCCGATGTACCTCAAGGGGCAGAAGTACTGTCTTGGCCATGGAGAAGTAACCATGCTGGATAAGTACTCCATTAAGGTCATTAAGTGGCCATTAAATCAGTCTGCTAAGTTACTAAACCAATTGGGTATCACGGCCAATCAAACCACGTTATTCGGATTTCTGATTGGGTGTTTAGCGTTTCCAGCGTTGGCATTTCAACAATATGAGTGGGCGTTAGGCTTCATTGTGTTTAATAGAGTATGTGATGGGCTTGATGGAGCCTTGGCTCGAATCCAAGGCATTAGTGATGCGGGCGGTTTCCTCGATATCAGCCTAGATTTCCTATTCTACTCGCTGATCCCTTTTGGATTTGTCATTGCCAACCCAGAACACAACGCCATTGCCGGTGCATTTTTGATCTTCTCTTTTATCGGCACAGGCAGCAGCTTTTTAGCGTTTGCGGTTATGGCAGGCAAGCGAGGCATTGAAAACCCAGTCTATAAGCATAAGTCTCTGTACTACATGTCAGGGCTAACCGAAGGCACTGAAACCATCGCTTGTTTCATCGCGTTTTGTATTTGGCCTCAACACTTTGCGGTTATCGCTTACACCTTTGGTGCAGCTTGTTGGCTAACCACGTTCATGCGTATTTATTTTGGTTTTCAGACACTAAAAAACCAAGCTAGTTAATAAATGAGTTAGTTTCTTGCACCTATAAAAACGCCGCTCATTGTGAGCGGCGTTTTCTATATTAGTATGGATAATGCCCGCTAAATCATGACATCAAGCTTCAGCTGAAGCCGTGATTTTAAACCTCAATACCTTCAGGCTTGAATCAAGGTCGACATCGACAAACTCAGGCGGGTTGTCCAGACGCTCAATGAACTCAACGCTTGGTGCTTCTTCTGCCATCGTCTCAATCAGGAAGTTTGGTGATACTGCTGGTGAGTTCACACACGCAATCACTTCACCGCCTTCAGTTAGAAGTTCAGGCAAACGACGTAAGATTTTTTTGTAATCTTTGGTTAGAGCAAAGCTGCCTTTTTGGAACGAAGGTGGATCGATGATAACGAGCTCGTAAGGACCGCCCTTCTTGATTTTGCCCCACGACTTAAAGATATCGTAGCCAAGGAAGTTAACCGAGCGCATATCGTGATCATTCAGACGGTGGTTATCGCGGCCTTTATTCAACGAGCCACGTGACATATCCACATTCATGCACTGACGAGCGCCACCAGCGATAGCCGCAACAGAGAAACCACAAGTGTATGCGAACAGGTTAAGAACGTTCTTATCCTTGGCATTATCTTGTACCCACTGGCGACCATTACGCATGTCTAGGAACAAACCGAAGTTCTGATTACGGCCAATGTCTAATTGGTACTTAAGGCCATGCTCAACCACAACCGGAGAGTCATTCAACTCACCCCATAGAACCTCTGAAGGCGCACCATCGGCATAACGGTGTTGCAGAACAATGCTTGTGCCCTGCTTTGATTGCCAGATATCTTTGTTGGTGAGTTCAACCAATCCAGCTTTAAGAGATGACAAGAATTCATCGTCGACTTCTTTAAACACGTTAACCAGTAGCTGTCCATCAACCCAGTCACATGTCAGTTGCTCTAGACCAGGCCAAAACTTACCGCGCCCGTGGAAAATACGGCGTAGTTCGTTTGGTACTTCATTAAGTTGCTGTTCAATATGACTAAAAAACAGAGGTAAAGCTGATGCTTCCATTATTTCACTCACTTAGTGTTTAGCTTTGGCCAAGTTAATGACCAAGGTTCAAGCCAACTGTCCAAACCGTTCGACACGGTTTCTTGATGCCACTTCTCACCCAAGGAGTTTAGGCTTCTTGGATCGCAGACATATTCGTAGGCTTGTGATTGATAGGCAAATCGAATCGCGAAGGCATGCAGATAACCTCTGTCAGCCTCACTCGATGGATTATAAATAGGGTCACCAACAATGGCTGAGCCGATCGACTTCATCGCGACACGGATCTGGTGAGTTCGCCCTGTATAGGGTTTGCATAACAGCAGACGCTCACCGGGTTCAGCCGTTGCTGATAAAAACTGAGTAATCGCAGGGTTCTCTTTGGATGTCAGAAGTTTCCAACTTGAGCGTCGTGAACGCTCCATGTCTCCTGAGATCAAACCTTGCTTTTTCTTTGGCTTCTTAGAGCCAATCGCAAGGTAGTATTTTTCTACTTCACGCTTTGCAAATAGCTGTGAAAGCTCGCTCGCCGCCGACGCATTTTTTGCCAGCAGCAGAATGCCCGAAGTCATTTTATCTAGTCGATGAACGAGATACAGCTTAGGCTCATTAATTGCCTTAGCAACTTCTTGAAGCAACATGGTATCGCCATCGTCTTTGTGGACGCTGACTCCAGGATGCTTGTTGATAAGTAAAAAATCAGAGTGGTTCAGAAGAATATCGAACATGTAAAGGCTAGCTCCATTGTAGAACGTGGAGTATACCGCGTCTGAACCCAGATTCCAGCTACGAAAAAGCCCAACTCACTCAATAAACATTGAATCATTGGGCTTCTTTTCAACAACTAGCAATCAGTGCTTGGTCTTTACTCGATTACCACACGGCAAATAGAACCAAGTCACCGCTTTACGCCAGTTTAAACTTACCGACTAATGCTTCTAGCTCAGCAACCTTAGCGTTCAAGCCTGATGTGTTTTCAGAGCTACGAATTGCTAGCTGCAGAGATTGCTCAGAGATATCGCTAATCGCGGTAATGTCCGCTGCAATTTCTTTGGTCACAGCCGTCTGTTCTTCTGCCGCAGTCGCAATAGAGTTAACCATGCTTTGTACATTGCCCGCACCGCTCACAATCGCTTCTAGAGCCGAAACAGCACCTGAGCTTTGCTCAACACCAATCTCAACTAAACGACAGTTATCTTGAGTGTAAGTCACCGCTTCTTGAGTGCCCGATTGAATCGATTGAATGATGCCCGAGACTTCTCGTGTCGCTTTGGTTGTTCTTTCTGCTAGCGCTCGCACTTCATCGGCTACCACAGCAAAACCACGACCAAACTCGCCTGCACGTGCCGCTTCAATTGCAGCGTTAAGAGCTAACAGGTTAGTTTGCTCAGCAATGTCTTCGATTACCTTGATAACGCTACCAATCTGCTCACCGTGAGAACCTAGAGTATTCATTTGCAACGACATATCGCTCATTTGAGTCGACACTTGTTGAATACTCGCCACCATCTCAACAATCACGTTGCGGCCATCTTCTGCAGAGGTTTCTGAGCGACGTGCTTCTTCATAAGTTGAAGTACCTTGCTGCGCCACTTCAGAAATGGTCAAGCTTAGCTCTTCAGCAGCCGTTGCAATCAAGTTAGCTTTGTCTGCTTGAGCTGATGCACCAGTAACGATGTCTTGGCTAATAGAAGAGAGCTCCCCTGTCACCGATTGGACTTGGTGAGTCACAGACGAGATTGAACCTAATAGGTCTACTAGTGATTTCTGCATCTGGTTAATCGACTTAGCCAGTTCAGCCAATTCATCACCAGAATCATCAATAATGTCGCCTGCCGTTAGGTCACCATTTGCTATACGTCGTGCTACTTGTTCTACACGAGTAAGACGATTGGTAATAGAGCTAGACAATAGATACGCAATCACACAACCAAAGACAATCGCAATAGCAGACAACACCATGATAGTGCGCTCGATGGTAGTAAACGTGTCGGTTAGTGTCAGTAGTGACTGTTCTGTATCTGCGCGCTCACTTGCTGACGCTTGATCCAGTAAGTTCTCAATAGGGATAAGATTGCTCTCATACAAAGATCGTAGCTGTTGAATATTGGCTAGTAGCGCAGCTTCATCATTGATCTTCGGCACAAGCTTTGATTCAAACTCTTGAGTGAAACGCCCCATCAGGTCTTCAATTCGCTGAATACGGCGGTGGTCTTCCGAACCTCTACTCTCCAAACGCTTAGCCTGCTCGATAGCTTGAGCAAATTCGTTCTTGCTGGTTCGATAATCATTGAGTGCGTTATCAACCAGTGTAATTGCACCAAGCGCATCTCGGTATACATCACCCGCTTCATCAATCAGTACCAGGTAGGTAACAGTACCCGGAACATCGTCCATTCTAATTTCATCTGAGCTCTGGTGCGCGCCGATAACTTCTATCCATACAATACTGACTAACGTAACAAGCACCGCCAATATAGAGCCAAAACCGGCATACAGTTTCTTTCTCACTGACAATTTCACACAACACCTACCTAAATCAAAATATAGCTCTAACAGCTATTCGTTCCATTTATATCGGCTATCAGACGGATACCTTTAATAATTATTTTTCTTAGATAATTAAGTTCCAGACATAAAAAAACGGGAGCTAATGAGCTCCCGTTTATTAAATTACTTTATCTCGCGATTGTAGCTTCTTAAAACTATAGCTTCTTAGAGATAAGCGCAGAGCCAGCAATAATACCAATACCTAGTAGCATGATTGCACCTTTACCGCTGTCGAAGCCAGAAGAGATACCCATGAATGCAACGATTGCGATAGCTACTGGGATGATGTACTTAACTAGCGTGTACCATAGACCGAATAGTGGGAAAGATACTTCACCATCGTTAGTGATTTCTTTCTCTAGGTCAGCACGGTTTAGTCTCCAACCAGCGAAGATACATACCAACATACCGCCAACCGCTAGGAAAATCTTATCCGTTAGTAGGTCGAAAATGTCGAACGCGCCAGTATCAAACAGTGTTGGACCGAAGCCGCCAAGTGATAGAGAAGCGAAGATACATAGAATCGCCATTACAACACTTGCAGACAGTACCGCTGTTACACGCTTCATGCCTTTCTCATCGATTAGGTAAGAAACCACAACTTCAAGTAGAGATACTGAAGATGTTAGTGCCGCAACACTCAAACCAACGAAGAACATAAGAGCAAATAGAAGACCAACTACGCCGCCCATTTCAGCGAATAGCTGAGGAACAACAACGAATACTAAACCAGGGCCCGCTGCAGGTTCCATACCGAACGCGAACATTGCAGGGAACATTGCAACACCAGCTAGAATAGCAACACCAGTATCCATTGCGGTTACCATTGCTGTTGTCTGAACTAGGTTCTCTTTCTTCTTAAGGTAAGAACCGTATGTCATCATACAACCCATACCAAGACTTAGAGAGAAGAATGCTTGACCTAGAGCGGCTAGGATTACATTGCTGTCTACTTTAGAGAAGTCAGGACTGAATAGGAACTCAAGACCAGCCATCGCGCCCGGAAGCATAATGCCTTTGATTGATACTACAATAAGGATAATGAAAAGAAGCGGCATCAGGATCTTACCTGCTTTCTCAATACCACCAGAGATACCTTTCATAACGATAACAACGTTAAGTAGTAGGTATAAGCCCATCCACATTAGTGGTTGAACTGGGTTTGAGATAAAGCCACCAAAGCTATCACCAATTGCTTCTGGTGCGTCTAGAAGACCACCTGCAATTTTACCGATGTATGCGATTGACCAACCGCCTACTACTGGGTAGAAACCCATGATAAGTAGACCACTGAATACGCCGATAACGCCAGCGAACGTCCAACGACGGTCAGTTGTTTTAAATGCACCTACTGCTGATTTTTGCGTATGACGGCCAATCGCAAATTCAGTCAGCATGACACTGAAACCAATAAAAATTACAAAAAACAGGTAAATGGCAACGAATGCACCACCGCCACTTTCGCCTGCTGTGTATGGGAATTTCCAAATGTTACCTAAGCCAACAGCAGAACCTGCTGCAGCCATTACGAATCCTAACTTCGAACCCCAGGTATCGCGGGGTGTTGTGGTTGTATTACTAGTAGCCACGTGTACTCCAAACTTTTGTGTTATGTGATGTTGTGTTTTGCTTTGGGTGGCGTCTTTAAAAGGAAGGTGTATAAATAAATTTACACACCTAAAAGATTTGATTGACGCTCGTTGTCTAGCAAGTAAACCAGTTTAAGAATAAAATTGGAAGAGCATACCGTACAAATTTCGTTAAAGATGTAAATTTTTATGGTTAAATGCCGACTTTTCATACAAAACAATCATTTTCTTCTTAAGTTGACCAAAACTTAACAACTTTAACCTATTTACATCTTTTGCTCTATTTTGTAAATAGTTGAATCCTTAAATTCCCATATACGTTAAATAGCATTACTATCTAAGTGTCTCTTTTTTCGAGTATTCAATGTGGATAAGCTTTATCATTTTTTAACTTTGGCCTCTGTTGTTTTGTACTGGGTTCTCGTAGCCGGTGTGACGTTTCGTGTTGTACTAAAACGACGCTCTGTCAGCGTTTCTCTTGCTTGGCTAATGGTTATCTACATTATCCCGATTGTTGGTGTAGCTTGTTACTTCCTTTTTGGTGAGCTAAACCTAGGCAGAAAAAGGGCTGAACGCGCTCATCGTATGTTTACCCCTTTCGGCGACTGGTTCCGTCAATTGAATGATTGCCAACTTCACCAACCAGGGAAAGTCGGCTCCCCTATCCATAAGATTGACGAGCTTTGTAACAATCGAATGGGCATCCCTGCACTCAGTGGAAACACTCTATCGCTGCAATCTTCACCAAACGAGATCCTACACGCAATTATCGAAGATATAGAAAATGCACAAACCAGTATCAAGATGGTTTTCTATATTTGGCATCCAGGTGGCCTGACCGATTCGGTTGCCTCTGCGCTGATTCGCGCTGCAAAACGTGGCGTAGATGTTAAAGTTTTGCTCGATTCAGCCGGTAGCCCTCGCTTTTTCAAAAGCCACTGGCAGTCAATGATGAAGGACGCAGGCGTTCAAGTCGTACAAGCACTAGAAGTGAGCCCATGGCGTATTTTCTTACGTCGCCTAGATTTAAGACAACACCGCAAAATCATTGTGATTGACGAGACTATCGCCTATACGGGTTCAATGAACATGGTCGATCCTACTCACTTCAAACAAAGTTCCGGCGTTGGTCAGTGGATTGATGTAATGGTCAGAGTGACTGGGCCAACCGTTAATGTGTTATCCGCTATTCATGGCTGGGATTGGGAAGTTGAGACTGGTGAACGCATTCTCCCTGATATACCTGAATGCCCAGTTGAAGAAATCATGACACATCATCCGGTTCAAGTAGTGCCGTCTGGCCCTGGCATGCCGGAATATTTGATCTTACAAGTACTGACCATCGCCATCAATCAAGCGAATCATTCTGTACGTATTACTACACCTTATTTTGTGCCAAGTGCTGACTTACTCGAAACACTTAAGATGACAGCTCAACGCGGCGTAACTGTAGAACTGATCATTCCACACAATAACGATTCACTAATGGTTAAATGGGCTTCTCGTGCGTTTTATACCGAGTTGCTTGAAGCTGGCGTGAAGATCTATGAATTTTACGGTGGCCTTCTTCATACCAAATCGGTAGTGATCGATGAAGAGTTTTGCTTGATCGGAACCGTCAATATCGACATGCGCAGTTTGTGGCTCAACTTTGAAGTGACTCTGGCTGTGGATGATGTGCATTTCACGCAAAAACTGTCTGAGCTGCAGAAATCTTATATCGCTTCATCCCACTCTGTAGAGTTAGAACAGTGGGAGCAAAGAAACCTTAGTAATCGCTTCTTTGAGAGGCTGTTCTACTTGTTCAACCCACTCCTATAATTCCAGCAATGAGTCGATTATGGCTCGTTGTTTCCCCATCGATCATTTTTAACCTTTCACTGTTAACTGAGTGAAAGGTTAAAAATCGTAAGAAAAGCGCAAAAATCCCCGCTCCGCTCTTGCTTTGAACACTCTTGGCATGTTTTAAATAGGACATAACCGATTGATAAGGAATTCACAGCATGTCCGAGAACAAAACCACTAAACTTATCACTGCCGGTCGTGATAAGAAGTGGACCAATGGTGTTGTTAACCCACCAGTACAACGCGCTTCAACTGTCGTATTTAACTCAGTAGAAGAGAAGCGTAAAGCTACGATTAACCGCGCTAACAAGACCCTTTTTTACGGACGTCGTGGAACCAACACTCATTTTGCCTTCCAAGATGCGATGGTTGAAGTAGAAGGCGGCGCGGGTTGTGCACTGTACCCGTGTGGTACAGCAGCAATTTCGAATGCCATTCTCTCTTTTGTAGAAACAGGTGATCATATTTTAATGGTTGACACCTGCTACGAACCTACTCGTGATTTCTGTGACACCATCATGAAAAAGATGGGGGTAGAGACAACTTACTACGAGCCAACGATTGGTGAAGGTATCCAAGACCTTATCAAGCCAAACACTAAGGTGCTGTTTACTGAGTCTCCAGGCTCTGTCACCATGGAAGTGCAGGATATTCCAACACTAGCGCGTATCGCTCATGAACATGACATCATCGTTATGCTAGACAATACTTGGGCGGCTGGCGTGAACTTCTCACCGTTTGATTTTGGTGTTGATATCTCGATTCAAGCAGCGACCAAATACATCGTGGGTCACTCTGATGTGATGCTAGGTACGGCAGTCGCCAATGAGAAATGCTGGGATCAACTAAGAGAGCAAAGTTACTTGATGGGGCAATGTGTCTCACCTGATGATGCTTATTTAGGGCTTCGCGGCATTCGTACTCTTGATGTGCGTCTACGCCAACACGCAGAAAGCAGCTTGAAGGTCGCAAAATGGTTAGAGACTCGTCCTGAAGTTAACCACGTTCGTCACCCTGCTCTTGAGTCTTGCCCAGGCCATGAATTCTTCAAACGAGATTTTACTGGCGGTAATGGCTTGTTCTCTTTTGTACTAAACAACTCTAATATCAAAGCGACGACAGCGTTACTTGATGGAATGACACATTTTAGTATGGGTTACTCTTGGGGTGGATTTGAAAGTTTGATTCTAGCTAACGAACCAAGCAGTTTTGACAGCTTGAGAACTGTTGCCAATCCTAATTTCGAAGGTACCTTGATGCGTGTTCATATTGGGTTAGAAGATGTTGATGACCTGATTGCTGATCTAGAGGCGGGATTAGAACGTTATAGCGCTCTGATTTAATCTGAGACGATAGGTCTAATATGCAAAAAAGGCAGGATATTCCTGCCTTTTTCTGTTTAAAGCATAACTCAAAATACTCATATTCAGATACTTCAGCTCATAATACAAACCGCTCATAGTCCAGAAGCTTTCAAAGCCAATATTGAACCTTAAAGCACATCCACTTAAAGATCTCAGAGCGATGAAAAAATGGCTATGAATTTTTCAATTTCTAAGTGATTGTTCCGCTGAAATAAATAACACTTTATTTGTGTGGGCAACCGACTAAATGATCATTGACCATACCTGTTGCTTGCATAAATGCGTAACAGATTGTTTCTCCTACAAACTTAAAGCCTCTCTTCTTCAAAAACTTACTCATCGCTTTAGATTGCTCGGTAGAAGCGGGAACTTGAGACATCTCAGTCCATTGATTCACGATCACTTCATTATCAACAAATTGCCATAAGGCATTAGAAAGAGAGCCGAACTCTTTCTGTAATTCAAGCGTTGCTCGTGCATTGTTGTATACCGAAGCAATCTTACCCCTGTGTTTAACCACATCGAAGTTTTCAATGATGTGCGGCACGTTGTCTTCATTCAACTCAGCTAGCTTGTTTAGATCGTAATTATCAAATGCAGCACGATAGCCTTCACGCTTTTTAAGGATCGTAATCCAACTCAGGCCCGCCTGAGCGCCTTCTAAAGTAATGAACTCAAACAGAACTTGGTCATCATAAACAGGCACGCCCCACTCTACGTCGTGGTACTCCCTTTCAAGCTCATGTTTAAGCGCCCATGCACACGTTCTATCCACTGTATTCGCTTCCATTTCGATAGTCTCTTTTAGTAATCGTACATAAAAATAATGCCCCAAATAGGGGCATTATTTCAAAGGTTAGTTGACGTTAAGCCACTTCAATTTTATGGAACAAACGATACAGCACAGGCACTACGATTAGCGTGAGTACAGTCGCAAAGCCTAAACCAAACATGATGGTTACTGCCATTGGTTTGAAGAAGATATCCGGTAGTAGAGGGATCATACCTAGAATGGTGGTAATCGCCGCCATACATACCGGGCGAACACGACTCAGAGCCGCATCAACAACCGCTACATACGGATCTTTACCAGATTTCATCTCAATCTCAATTTGATCAAGTAGTACGATACCGTTCTTCAGAAGCATCCCAGATAGACTCAAAAAGCCCAACAGCGCCATAAAGCCGAATGGTGTATTCAAGGCTAGCAAGCCTGTCGTCACCCCTATCAACGCCAATGGAACCGTTAACCAAACGATCAGAGGCTCTTTCACCGAGTTAAACAAGAACACAGTGATTAAGAACATGAACAAGTAACCCAGAGGCATGGTTGTGAACAGTGACGCCTGTGCATCTGCTGACGACTCATATTCACCCCCCCATTCCAATGAGTAACCCGGAGGCATCTCAATCGCTTCAATCTGTGGTTGTAAGCGTTTCTGTAGAGTTGAGGCCGTCTCTTCACCCAATAGATCAGGATCCGCCATTACCGTCAGCATACGCTTACGGTTCTTACGGATGATCAGTGGATCTTCCCATTCTAGCTCGTAACCTAACGTTACTTGTTGAAGTGGGATGTACTCACTTAATGCTGGGCTCCAGATCTTCATGCCTTCGATGTTACGAATATCGACACGCTCGTCTTCAGGCAAACGAGCCACAATCGGCATTAACGTTGTACCATCACGATACACACCAATCGACTTACCAGAGAAAGACATTGCTAGGAAATCGTCAACGTCAGATTTGGTAATACCATAACGACGCGCTTGGCTTTCATTGAACTGAGGCTCTAATACCTTAGTTCTTTCACGCCAATCGTGACGAACGTTAAATGCACCTTCATCAGCACGCATGATGTCCATAACTTGAGCAGCGATTGAACGTAAAACCGTTGGATCAGAACCCACAATTCGCGCTTCAATTTTCGCACCGCCACCAGGACCTAATTCGATCTGTTTCAGCTTGTAATCAATCTCTGGGAACTGACCATTTACATGCTCACGGAAACGTTTCATTAGCCCTTCAAGTACTTCATAACTTTTCACACGAACCGTTATCTCGCCGTAAGCGCTATAACTTTTCTCTGGCGCATAAGTCAGCATGAAACGTTGCAGGCCTTTACCCGCAGTTGTCGTGATATGTTCAACTTCGTCCTGCTCTGCTAACCAACCTTCAAGCACTTTAAGCTTGGTATTGGTCGCTCGAATATCGGTACCTTCCGGCATCCACACATCCACTTGGAACATAGGTGTGGTTGAAGACGGGAAGAAGGCTTGCTTAACGAAACCAAAACCGTACACACTCGCACCTAAACCAATAATCAGAACAAACATGGTTAACCAAGCACGCTTCATACAGAACTCGAGGAAGTTTTTGTAGATAACAAAAACCATCCCGTTGTACGGGTCCTTACCTTCGTTATCTGGGTCGACCTTCTGACCTTTAAAGAACATGTCGGCAAAGAACGGCGTGAGCGAGATGGCAGTAAACCAACTCAGCATCAAGGAGATCAGTAGCACCGTGAACAAGGTGCCACAGTATTCGCCTGTTGAGTCTTCAGATAAACCAATAGGAGCAAACGCAGTCACCGCAATAACCGTCGCACCAAGCAGCGGCCATTTGGTTTGGGTTACGATATCGGTGGCGGCCTGCATCCGGGTTCGCCCCTTCTGCGTGCCGATCAATATCCCTTCCACCACCACAATGGCGTTATCCACCAGCATCCCCAAGGCGATAACCAACGCGCCCAGTGAAATACGTTGCAGGTCGATCTTGAAGTACTGCATGAAAATGAATGTACCGAATACGGTCAATAGCAGTATCAAACCAATCAATAGGCCCGATCTTAGTCCCATGAAGAACAGTAACACCACGATTACGATCGCAACCGCCTGCCCTAAACTCACCACAAATCCGCTTACCGACTTGTTCACCTCTTTAGGTTGGTTATAAACCTCGGAGATGTCGATACCGACGGGTTGTTGATATTTAAGCTCGGCGAGTCTTCGATCAAAGTCTTCACCCACTGCGACCACGTTCACGCCTTGCGCAAAAGAGACACCCAGGTTAAGCGCGAGTTCGCCGTTATAACCAATGATGTTACTCGGTACCTCAACGTAACCACGGGTTACATTCGCCACATCTTTTAGATAGATAAGCCCTTGAGCGCCACCTTCTGTCAGAATTAAATCGCCAAGCTGCTCAACATTCTGGAACTCACCCGTTGGATGGATTCGAATATATTCATCACCAATCCTTACCGCTCCTGCACTTGATACAATATTTTGAGTCGATAAAAGGTTAAATACCGTGCTTGGAGACAGACCCAGAGAGCTTATCCGTTTCATCGATATCTCAATGAACACTTGCTCTTGTTGTTGGCCGGAAACGGAGACTTTACTGACCCCATCAACCAACTCTAGCTCTCGCCTTAGGTAATCAATGTAATCCAGCAGCTCTTTGTAGCTATAGCCATCCCCCGTCACCGCCAGCAAAATACCGTAAACGTCACCGAAATCATCGATGACTTGAGGATCATTGACGCCGGGTGGCAGTTCAACCTTGAGATCATTCACTTTTCGGCGAAGTTCATCCCATATTTGCGGAAGATCATCTGGGCCGTAGTTGTTCTTCATCGTCACCGTTACCTGTGATAGGCCGCGGCTAGAGATAGAGTTCACTTCGTCCACATAGGTAAGTTGTTGAATCGCTTTTTCTAGTGGGTAAGTAACTTCTTCTTCAACTTGTTGAGGTGTGGCCCCTGGGTAAGAGGTCACAACCATCGCATCTTTGATGGTAAAGGCAGGATCTTCTAAACGACCCAAGCCGAAAAAGGCAGAGACACCACCAATAAGAAAGATCAGAGATAGCATCCAGCTAATGACTTTGTTACGTATAAAGTAAGAAGCAACACCTGTGATCTGATCATCACCCTGTTGATCGTCATTTTGGGGCTTGTTATTTACTTCACTCATTGTTCGTCTCCTGAGACAATACTTCCACTGTCATCCCATCTCGCAATCGCGATACGCCTGCAACAACGACATGCTGCCCCATTTCTAATCCTTTCATGATCTGCAATGTTTTCTGATTGGCTTTTCCTATTACGACTTGCTGTTTCGAGACGGTACTGTCGTCATTAAGCACCCATACATAAGAGTTCTGACGCGTTAAATCATCGCCATCCGCATTAAACACAGCTTCGATTGGGATAAGTACCCCAGCTTTTAACTCCAAGCCTATATCTCGCCCATTTGACGTCACCTCAACGGCCATACCATCCAGAATCAAATCATCTTCCGGCATAGGTAGAGCAAGCGTCACCGTGAACGTGCCCGTGCTTGGGTCAGGTTCAGTGGTGAACTCCTTAATAGCCGCTGTGTATTCATTGCCACTGGGCACTCTTACCACAGCCTCAACATTCGATAACAGCTGTTCGCTAGGCTGATTCACGTAAATCTGGTCAGGCAGTTGGATAACAACCTCAACATCCTCAACACTGTGAATGTTCACAATCTGTTGGCCTACCTGAATATTTTCATATTGATCGACACTGACACGAGAAATAATCCCATCAACAGGCGCACGAAGCATAGTGAACGATAAGCGCAGTTTCGCCAGTTCCAACTCGGCATAAGCAATCTGGCGTTGAGCGGCAATTTCATCGAATTGCGACTTAGCCAATAAGCCTTTCTTCACTAGCGGACTCGAACGTCGGTATTGACTATTGATTACCGTGTAACGAGCTTGAGCATTGTCCACATCCAATTGATAATCGGTTGGGTCAAGCTCGGCAATGATGTCCCCTTTGGCAACTCGTTCACCTTCCTTCACATCTAGCTTGAAGATTTCACCCGCAACTCGGAAACTGAGGTGAGCCTTCTCAGCAGCGTTTGCTACCGCAGGGAAATAGAGTTTGTCGCTAAAATCGATGACTGAAATCTCGATAGCTTTAACCAAGGGCGTGTTATTCACTTCTACAGCTTGCTTATCTTCACAAGCCGTCAGTAAGGCTAAACACGACAGGCCAGCAGCCACTTTAAGTGTTTTCATGTTATAGCCCCCTTTCCTTGATCCACTCTCGAACTTTAATGCCCGACTCAAGACCATTGACGCCAGAAGTCACAATGCGATCGCCATCGTTCAATCCAGAGACGATATGGCGTTTTTCATCGATGACAATGGCAACATTTTCAACAATGCCGTCGCTATTCACACGCCATACAGAGACATCATCCCCATCGGTCATCATTGCTGACGTTGGTATTTTGGTGGCCGCCGCTAACGATGAAACGAGATTTACCGAGCCAGACATACCGGGCAAAATACCCACATCGGTTGGTCTTTCCATTACCATGGTGACTTTGTACGAACCTGTTTTCGGGTCAGCTTCGGTATCCACTTCTTGGAAGGTTAAAACGTAAGAGTTTTCAGGAAACGCATCAAAAACCATGGTTGCATCCGTCTCGAACCCTGATGAAAAGCGCGTAATAAGTTGGTCGGGTAATAAGAAGACGACTTTAAGAATTTGATTGGTTTGAATATTCATCACGCCTTGTTTAGCCGCAATGTATTCATGGTTTTCAGCCGGAATAATGGAAATCGTTCCATCGTAAGGCGCAACAAGAGTGGTATAGCGAAGGTTTGCTTTGGCTTGATTAAGCATCGCTTTAGCAGAGTTGTGATTGGCTTTCGCTTGGTCGAAATCTTGCTCTGATACGACTCGGTCTTTGCGTAGTTTAATCGAACGCTGGTATTGAACGTCAGCAAGCTTAAAGTTGGCTCTTGCTTGCTTCTCTAACAGCTGATATTCGTCAGGATTGAGCGTTGCAAGCCCTTCACCTTTACTCACCTGTTGACCAGACGTGACATCGATAGTCTGAAGTAGCCCTGGAACACGAAATGCGAGTACGGCTTTGTCACCCGCTTCAGTGGTGGCTGGAAAGCTACGTTCAAAGGCATTACTACCGACGGAAACAGTGAAGAGTTTGGCGGGTCTAGAATCAGGTTCAGGTACGGGAGGAAGCTCCTTACCACACCCAGACAACCCAGCTAAGGCTGTCAATAGGACAACGGAGGCTCTATACATTGGTGATCATCCATATCTATAAATATTTTTATAACATAGATTAATCACATGTAACTTACCAGTCAGCGTAAGATTTATTTAGAGAAAATTATTAAAAAAAATAACGGCTTGGAATAAATTTTCCTAAACCGTTATCTAATCCTTTTTAGGTTTTACCACTACATGTTCTTAAATTCACGATTCACTTTAAACGTATCTGAGGTGACATAAGCTTCCATGTTGCGGACACTGGTCTCTAACTTCTGGAAATCACCCTCTAAAGTGTTCAATAGCGACTCTGCAGTTTGCCCTTTTTCCCAAGGCTTTTGCTTCAGCGTATGCTCTTGTTTCGCCTTCATTTGGTCGACATACTGAGGTGGTTGTTTTTCAAGCATAAATGTCAAAGCTAAATACGCTAATAACACCAGAAAACTACCACCAAGCAGTGCTGCTGAGATAACTAAGATGCGAACCAACCACACTTCAAGGCCAAAATAGTTCGCTAACCCTGCACACACACCAGACAATTTGCCGTTAATCGTGTCGCGATACAGTTCTCTACTCATAGTTTCGTCTCCAGTTAGGCGACTCCGCATCCAGTATTTTTTCTAGCGTTTTCACTCGGTCTTGCATGGATTCGGCTTGCGCAGAAAGCTTATGCAGACGTTGAAGATCCGTTTCAGAAAGACCATTGCTGGATTTCTTCTTGCTGCGGTAATGTAAGAATAACCATAGCGGTGCCACGAAGATTAAAAAGACAATCAGTGGACCTGCAATTAGAAATGTTGACATAGACAACTCCTAGATTATTTATCGCGGTTTTCAACTTGTTGCTTCAGTTTCGCTAGCTCTTTTTCGATTTCATCTTGAGCTTGTAGCTCGGCAAACTCTTGGTCTAAAGATTTTGCGTTGCCAGTCTTAGCGTAAACGTCCGCTTCAGCTTCTAATTCATCCACTTTACGCGAGAATTGCTCAAACTTCGCCATTGCTTCGTTGGTTTTGCTTGAATGCAGATGTTTTTGAACATCACGACGATTGCTCGCTGCATTGTTACGAATCATTAATGCTTGTTGCTTTGCACGAGTTTCTGCGATCTTTGTTTCAAGTTTACCAATTTCACTCGTCAATTTTTCGATGGTTTCATGAACCAAGGTTTGTTCGGTGTGAAGGCTCTTGATGATGTCTTCCAGTTTTTGCTTTTCGATTAGCGCCGCTCTCGCCAAATCTTCGCGTTGTTTGGTCAGGGCAAGTGTCGCTTTATTTTGCCAATCTAGAATCTGTGTTTCGATAGCTTCTACTTTACGCGCTAGCTCTTTCTTGTCAGCAATTGCTTTTGCTGAGTTGGTACGAACTTCAACTAAGGTGTCTTCCATTTCTTGGATAATAAGACGAATCATCTTTTCTGGATCTTCAGCCTTATCTAATAGTGCACTGATGTTTGAATTTACAATGTCTGCAAAGCGAGAAAAAATACCCATGAGGAACTCCTTAATTACAATGATGGCAAATGCGTTTCAAATCGTTGTGCGACTTTATCAATCCACTTGCTCAAAAATTTACGTTTGTTGTTAAACCTACCATAAATAATCCAAGTAGCGTGCCAACTTTTAAGCCATTTATTATCAGTTACTTACAATAAAATGGTGATTAACTCGAACCATGCTATGATGAATTTAGCCAAGTATTGGTATTTTTCACCACTATGGCTCTTACATAACCTCTCCAGCGATTAATTCATACAAGGACCCGCTATGCAGCAGAACCTCATTGGTGAATCACCTAGCTTTCTCTCTGTGTTAGATAAAGTTTCCCAACTCGCACCAATAGAAAGACCCATTCTGATCATTGGCGAACGTGGCACAGGTAAAGAGTTGATCGCACAAAGACTGCATTACCTTTCAAGACGTTGGGATCAACCTTTGATCTCATTGAACTGCTCAACCTTAAGTGAAGGTTTGATTGATTCAGAACTGTTTGGTCATGAATCGGGATCCTTTACGGGTTCGAAAGGGCGTCATCAAGGTCGTTTTGAAAGAGCAGAAGGCGGAACGCTGTTTCTGGATGAGCTGGCGACCACTCCCCTTGCGGTTCAAGAGAAACTACTGCGCGTTATTGAATACGGGCAATATGAACGTGTCGGTGGGCAAAAGGCGCTAAGTGCCAATGTCAGACTGGTGTGTGCAACCAATGCCGACTTACCAGACATGGCATTAAAGGGCGAATTCCGAGCAGACCTATTAGATAGACTGGCGTTTGACGTGATTACTATACCCCCTCTTCGAGAGCGAAAAGAAGACATCATGCTACTGGCAGAATATTACGCCATTAAGATGTGTCGTGAATTGGAATTGGAGTTGTTTGTTGGCTTTGCCCCCTCTGCCGTTGAATCGCTTTTGGATTATTCTTGGCCAGGGAATGTACGAGAACTCAAAAACGTCATTGAGCGAGCTATCTATCAGCACGGAAAAGATCCCTATCCTATTGAATATTTGGTGTTTAACCCATTTAAACCCGCATGGAAAACAGAGCAAGATTCCTCTCCGGAAACTGGCAATGAGCCGTCTAACAGCCATACTTCATCAGAGAGCTTGTTTTCTTTGCCGCTTGATTACAAAGCATGGCAAGAACAACAAGACATCAAGCTACTCAACCAAGCCCTCAAACAGAGCAAATATAACCAGAAACAAGCCGCAGAATTACTTGGGTTAACCTACAACCAATTACGTGGAATGGTGAGGAAGTACGCGATTGTCGGACAAGCTAACGATAAATAGCTGTCCACGCTTGATTATTATTTGGAGCCGAATAAATAAAATGTTAAATTGTCCGGATCTTGAGGCCCCTCTAACGCCTCGTTTCGAAAAGTATTTCTTTTTATGAAAGCACTAATAAGACTATCACTGAGCATCTGCACGTTGAGCTTTCTCGCTGGATGTGGTGAGAGTGTGAATCACGAGCAAATCCGTGAAAAAGGCTTCATTTATTGCGGCCAAGGTAATCCTAGTACCTTCAACCCACAGCTGGTTGATAGTGGCATTACCGCAGAATCGCTGAGTCCTCAAATCTTCGATACACTGCTCACTCTTGATCCGATGACGTACCGACCAAAACAGAACTTGGCGACAAGTTGGTCTGTTGATAAATCAGGTACAGAATACACGTTCAAACTGCGCCCAAATGTTGCGTTCCAAACCACAGACTGGTTCACCCCAACTCGTAGCATGAATGCACAAGATGTGGTGTTTAGCTTTGAACGTGTCATTGATAGTTCAAACCCATTTCATTATGTGGGTGGCGGCCTATACCCATGGTTTGCCGGAATCGACTTCAAAAACCTGATTGTCGATATCACCGCAGTTGATGACCTAACGGTGAAATTCCAATTAAGTCGCCCAGACAATTCGTTTCTCAACAATATCGCCACCAGCTATGCAGTCATTCACTCTAAGGAGTATGCCAATCAGCTCATTGCAGCGGATGAGAAAAATCGAATCGATTCCAATCCAGTCGGCACTGGCCCTTTCTACTTAGATGAATACCAAATCAACGACCTAGTGCGCTTGAAAAAGAACAAGCACTACTGGAAAGGTGAAGTACAAATGGACCAAGTTGTGTTCGATACTTCGCAACGTGGAACAGGCACACTTGCCAAGCTTCTGCGTAGTGAGTGTGACGTGCTCAACTCACCAATTTCTAGCCAAATCCCTATTATTCAGGCTCATGAAGAGTTGAAGATTTCTGCTACTCCGGCGGTTAATGTCTCTTTCATCGCGCTGAATACTGAGCACCCTGCACTGCGTGACTCTCGAGTTCGTAAAGCGCTCAACTTAGCCATCAATCGTCAGAACATTCTTGATTCTGTGTATTACGGTACAGGAACCAAAGCCTACACCTTGCTTCCTCCGACTTCTTGGGCTCACCAAAAAGACAGCGTTCAAGTTCGCTACGACCGAAACTATGCGGTTGCGCTTCTCAAAGAAGCTGGCGTTGAACCTGGGTTAGAGCTTTCAATGTGGGTACCACTAGAGCCACGCGCATACAATCCAAGTCCAAGAAAAACGGCAGAACTTATCCAAGCAAACTTAGCCGATATTGGTATTGAATTGAAACTCTATACCGACGACCGATTTGACCGCACACAGTTGTCCTCTATTTCCTCAACAGACTTGTTGCTTACAGGCTGGATAGGCAATACCGGTGACCCGGACAACTTCTTACGTCCGCTGCTCTCATGCAGCTCTGAGCGTGCAGGGTTAAACGTCTCGATGTGGTGTAATTCAGACTTTGATTTCCTTCTCGACTTAGCATTAGAGATCAATCAACAAAGGCACCGTGTGAACTTGTACCGACAAGCCCAAAACATTCTCAATGAAGAAGTTCCTGTGATTCCTTTAGCTCATGGCGTGCAATTTCGCGTGCACGATCGTTCGCTAACAGGCTTTAAAGCAAGTCCTTTCAATGCCCAACCTTTTGATCAAGTCAGAAGAGAGGTGCAGTAATGTTTTGGTATACATTAAGACGTGTAAACTTATTCGTTATTACGCTAGGAATTCTGACCTTGGTAGGTTTTTCCCTGCTTCGATTAGACCAAACCTCACCTTGGGCAATTCAAGATTTTTGGCCCGGTTGGATTAGCTATATCACTGAATTATCGACGCTAAACTTTGGCCTAAGCAAACACGGTGTGCCTATCATCGATGAGTTGGTCCTGGTGTTCCCTGCAACGCTAGAGCTGTGCTTCTTTGCCTTTGTGTTGGCACTCATCATCGGTATCCCTTTCGGCACCATTGCTGGTATGAGACAAGGTAAATTTGTTGATACCACCATATCGTTCACCTCAATGGCCGGTTACTCTGCACCTATATTTTGGGTCGCACTACTGATGATCATGGTGTTTTCGTTGCACTTTGAGATGTTCCCAGTTGGTGGGCGATACGACCTGCTTTACGAAATCGAACACGTCACTGGCTTCGCTATAATTGATGCCTTTTTTGCTGAGGGTCGTTATCGAGCACACGCACTGCAAAGTGTTATCGAACATATGGCGTTACCTTGTCTTGTATTGGCACTCACCCCAACGACTCAGGTAATTCGACTGATGAGAGCGTCAGTGGCTGAAGTGATGACTCAAAACTACATCCGCGCCGCACGAATTAAAGGTCTTTCAACAAGAGAGATCGTCACGCAGCACGTGTTAAGAAATGCGATACCACCGATTATTCCTAAGGTCGGCGTTCAGCTATCGAGTATGTTAACGCTCGCTATTATTACCGAGTCTATCTTTAACTGGCCGGGTATTGGCCGCTGGTTATTGGATGCTTTATCGAATCAAGATTACGTTTCAATTCAAGCTGGTGTAATTGTGGTGGCTACCTTAGTTTTGACCGCTAATATTCTGTCCGATCTACTGGGCGCGATGATCAATCCACTGGTAAGGAAGGAATGGTATGCTAACAAATAACGTCTACCAAGAAGAACAGATTCCAACCCAGTTCGAACGTTTCTGGCGCAGCTTCCGCAGCAATAATCTCGCTATGTTTGGCTTGTGGTGTTTGGTGCTTATCATTCTGGTCACCGTCACTTCACCGTGGCTAGCCCCGCATGATGCACAAGAACAAACCGGTCACCTATTAACGCCGCCCTCTTGGGATCCTGCGGGAACGGTAGAATACTTTTTGGGTACGGATGACTTAGGCAGAGATATTCTCTCTCGCCTAATAATTGGCTCTCAGTTAACCTTCGGCGCCGCGGTGGTGATTACCTTTATCGCAGCCGTCATTGGTTGTCTGATTGGCGTACTTGCTGGTATGACGCGCGGTTTACTATCAAGCACGCTAAACCACCTGCTTGATACTGTTATGTCGATTCCATCTCTTCTGCTGGCGATTATCTTCGTGGCATTCCTTGGCTTTGGGGAGTTTAATATCTTGCTCGCCTTGTGCTTGGCACTGATCCCGCGCTTTATACGCTCGGTGTACATTGCCGTGCATGCTGAAGTAGAAAAAGACTATATTCTGGCTTCTCGCCTTGATGGTGCGAACGATTTTTACCTGCTATGGAACTCAATCCTTCCGAACATCCTTACCGTGATCGCTCTTGAAGTTACGCTGGCACTGTCAGTCGCAATTCTTGATATCACGGCTTTAGGTTTCCTAGGGCTTGGCGCTCAAGCACCGAGTACCGAATGGGGCTCCATCTTGGGTGATTCGGTCGAGTTGATTTACCTTGCGCCATGGACAGTTACCCTACCCGGCTTAGCTATTATGTTTACAGTTATCGTGATTAACCTCGTCGGTGAAGGTGTTCGCCAAGCGCTAAATGCAGGAATCGAATAATGCCGTTACTTGATATTCGACATCTAACCATCGAGATTGAGACCCCTCAAGGGATGGTTAAAGCCGTAGATCGAATGAGTATTACCCTCAATGAAGGGGAAATTCGTGGCTTAGTAGGTGAATCAGGCTCAGGTAAGAGTTTGGTTGCAAAAGCGATCGTCGGAGTATGTAAAGAAAACTGGAAGGTTTCTGCAGACCGAATGCGCTTAGGTAATATCGACCTACTGCAACTGACGCCGAAAGAAAGACGCCGAGTGATCGCCCGCGATATCGCAATGATCTTCCAAGAGCCATCAACGTGTCTTGACCCTTCTGAAAAAGTAGGTAGCCAGCTCGTTGAAGCGATCCCTTCCCATTCGTTTGAAGGTCGTTGGTGGCAACGATTTAAGTGGCGTAAGAAGCAAGCGATCGCATTACTACACAAAGTCGGCATCAAAGACCACTCTCGCCTAATGGACAGTTACTCTTATGAGCTGACAGATGGTGAGTGTCAAAAAGTCATGATCGCAATGGCGATCGCTGCCAAGCCAAAAGTCTTGATTGCTGACGAGCCAACCAACGATTTAGACCCAATTACACAGTCTCAAATATTGCGTCTTTTGAGTCGTATGAACCAGATCAATAACACCACCATCGTGTTGATCGGCCATGACTTAACCACCATTACCCAATGGGCGACTCGCATTACCGTGATGTACTGTGGTCAATCGGTAGAATCCGCTGATACACCGAAGCTGTTGGATGCACCAAAGCACCCGTACACCGTTGCTTTGTTAAAAGCGATGCCAGACTTTAACGACTGGATTCCCCACAAGGAGAAGCTCCAGTCTTTGCCGGGGTCAATTCCACCGCTGCAACATCTTCCTATTGGTTGTCGATTAGGGCCTCGCTGCCCATACGCACAAAGGCAGTGTGTCGAGATCCCACATACGAAACGTATCAAGAACCATAAGTTCAACTGTCACTTCCCTCTGAATATGGAGAAGAAAAAGAAATCATGAGTGCATTATTAGAAGTCAGTGATTTGTCTAAAGACTTTACGACTCGCTCTGGTCTTTTCCGTAAAAAGATTCATCAGGCGGTGAAGCCAGTTAGCTTTTCTCTTGAAGCAGGCCAGACAATTGGTTTTATCGGCCAGAATGGTTCTGGCAAATCAACATTAGCCAGAATGCTCGCAGGCATGGTGGAGCCAACCGCAGGCGAGATCCGCGTGAATGGCGAAAAGCTAGAGCACAAAGACTACTCGACTCGTTGTAAGCTGATTCGAATGATCTTCCAAGATCCGAATACGTCACTTAACCCGCGCATTCAGATCGGTCGAATTCTTGAAGGTCCATTAAAGCGAAACACCAACATGCCTCCAGAAGCTCGTATGCGTCGTGTGAAAGACACACTACTGCGCGTAGGCCTTCTACCGGAACATGCGTATTTCTACCCTCAGATGCTTGCTGCAGGCCAGAAACAAAGGGTTTGTTTGGCTCGTGCCTTAATACTTCAGCCATCCATCATTGTTGCTGATGAAGCTTTAAATGGTTTGGACATGGCAATGCGCTCGCAAATCATCAATCTGTTCTTAGAGTTACAAGAAGAGATGGGCGTATCGTTCGTTTATGTATCTCAACACCTCGGTATTGTTAAGCACATTACCGACAAGATTATTGTCATGCATGAAGGCAATGTGGTTGAGAGTGGGGAAACAGATCAAGTGCTAACCAATCCAACTCACCAAATCACCCAAAGATTGGTTGAGAGCCATTTCTCCAAAGCGCCGAACCACTAACCTGGAATCACGCTACATTTAGCAGAGGGGAAAAGTATGTATCGAACAGCTTCAATGCTTCCCCTCTTGTTGGTGCTGTTGTCCTTTAACGCGACAAGCACACCGCTCACATGGCTAGATAGAAGCTTCGTCGAAACTGCCTTTTATAACGTCGCGCTTCAACACGAATACTCCCAAGGCAACAAACCGCTCGCCAAGTGGAAACAACCGATCAAGATTTGGATCGATCATCGAGTGGGCGATGAGGAACTGCATCAAGAGATCACAGAGCTTCATATCAAACACTTATCTGAAGTCACCCAACATCCAATAACAATCGTCAGTAAAGAGTCCGAAGCGAACGTTAAATGGATATACACAAGGCAGAGCCAGTGGGTATCTGACGCGAAATCGGTGCTCAAGCTCAAATCAACTCAACATTTAAATAGCGCCATCTGCACGGCGGGCTATAGAACCAATTCTAAAGGCGAGATTGTATACGCTGGGATTGTAATCCCGGTTGATCAGGCAAGATCGCGAGGTAAGCTGGTCGCCTGTATCGTGGAAGAGATCACACAAGTTCTAGGCCTGCCGAATGATTCAGATAAAGCCTACCCTTCTATTTTCAACGACCACACGCCAGAAGACTTATTATCGCCGTTAGACGTAGTGCTACTGCAATTGCTGTATGAACCAGAATTGAAAGCTGGAATGACAAAATCTGAAGTAAAACCTATCGTTCGAAAGATACTCAAGAGATACAGCAAAACAGGTGTGCTTCAGCAAGCTTCTAAAGCCGCACAGCAAGCGCCTTTGTATCAGTTGATTGGGTATTGACGAATATACGTTGGAAGTAACTTAGATGGGATAATTGAATGATAGCGCTGCCTAAGAAAGGCAACGCTGACTTACGATGTTACTGTATTACGAAAGAACTAGCGCTTAGCTGCCTGCTTTTTCAATTCGAAGTCGAACTCATCCGGGAACAAGATAACGCCTTCTTCTTGCTCGTTCGGGAATACTACAACAGCAAGTTCGTCGTCTTCTAGACCATTCGTCCAGCGACTGTGCCATTTGTTCAACGAAATAGACTCAGCTTTACACTCAGACCAATCACCCGTTGCCCATGATTCTGCGAACTCTTGGTTTGGCCATACTGGAACACAATCTTCATCTTCTGTGTTCAGCATTACACAACCGTGTTCATCGGTTAAGATCCATACTTCACGGTTTGCTACGATTTCTTTCACACAGTATTTCAGGCGTTGCTCGCCCGTATACTTGTTGATTTCAGCGATTTTTTTATCGTCTAGCTGTGTAGTCATCTTAATTTCCTACTTTAGTCAGTAACTTTGCTCTTAAAGCTATTTTATGCCGAGTGTTGTTAACTTCAAACATTATCGATGAAGAAGAAAGTCTACTTCAAAGAAAAACGCCTGCTAAATAAGCAGGCGTTTAATATTAAGCGACTTGATTAAACAAGCTCACCTTGTAGCCAAGGCCAGCCTTGCTTCTTACGGCTTAGTGTATTTTCCATCATTAATACGCCGCCTTTCTCGTGCTTAACCAATTTCTCAGCCCACTCACCTTTGTATAGAAGACGAGTTTGAGCAGTAGTGATATCTGTTAGCATTACCGCAGCGAACGCTAGACCGTCTTTCTCACAACGCTCTTCAAGATCAGCTTCTAGCGCTTCGATCATGCCGTCTACTTGCTCAAGAGTCGCAAGTTCAACTTGACCAACTACAACATCACGACCGTTGAATGGGTAGCCTTTAAGGTCTTTTTCTACTAGCTGTGCAGCAGATAGGCCTTCGATGTTTGTTTTTGCGATTAGAAGCGCTTTGATGAATGCATCAACGTCAGTTACGCCAGCAATTTCAGCAAGCTCAGCAACCGCGTCTTTGTCTTTTTGAGTACATGTTGGAGAAGCGAAACCAACTGTGTCTGAAAGAATTGCAGACATCATTAGTTTAGCGATTTGTTGAGAGATTGCGTGACCTTCAATCTTGAACATGTTGAAAAGTACAGTGTTTGTACAACCAACAGGCCAGATCCAAGCTTCCATTGGGTTTACTGTCATCACGTCGCCTAGACGGTGGTGATCAACAATACCTACGATCTCTGCATCAGCAACATCATCTGGTGCTTGTGCTAGATCTGAGTAGTCTACTAGCCAGATTTTCTCACCAGCAACAGAAGTACGAAGCTCTGGCTTTTCAGCACCAGCGACTTCTAGAATGTGTTGAGTTTCGCGGTTGATCTCGCCTTGGCGAATTGGTGTCGCTTCCTCGCCACGAGCCTTAAGAAGCTCAGTTGCAACTAACGCACTACAAATACTGTCACTATCAGGGTTTTTGTGACCAACAACTAAAATCATGTTTCTTCCTATTACACTAACAATTATGACTCTACCTTTAGAGCCTCTCTTTATTAGCCATACTTTACCTCATTTTTTTAGATTGGTCATGTTTCGTGGGTTTAGCCAATAGTAACAATAGATAAAAAAAAACAACAAATGCAATTGATAATTATTATCATTCGTATATATTTATCTTAAGCCACTAATTTTGAGTAACACCTATGGATAGACTAATCTCTTTTTTGCCAAGCAGTAGTGCTGCGAAAACAACTCAGTTTTCACTGTCATTTAAGCGCCTGATTTTGCCTGTCTCACTTGCAGCTTTGGTTGCGGCGCCTGCTACGCGAGAACTGACGGTCACTACTTTATCTGACGCGTTTTGGGCAGTGTCTTGTTATGTTGCTTTAACCTTGGCTATTTACCACTGGTTAAGTCTGTACATAAACAAAGATAACGTCTTCAATAAGCTCGTCCATCAGTCTCGGTCTAACCAAGTGGTGTTTGCTGCGCTGATGGGGGCATTGCCTGGTTGTGGTGGTGCGATAGTCGTTACCACGCAATTTATTTCCGGGAAGCTGGGGTTTGGAGCCGTCGTTGCTGTACTGGTTTCCACCATGGGTGACGCTGCCTTCTTGTTGATTGCGAGCGAACCTAAAACAGGCTTAGCCATGATGGCAATGGGCGTCATTGTCGGTACAGCGTCAGGTCGCATCATCAACCTATTTCACGCTGATGATTTCTTACGTCCGAAACAGTCAGAGAAAAATGAAGCAGTGCGTAGCTGTTCATCACAATCTCAAGAGAAAGACAAAGAAGCCGTTTCTAAAAAGGCGATAAACCTGCAAGGTTACCTGTGGTCTGTACTGATTATTCCGGGTGCTGCCGTTGCCCTACTTGGCTCTTTTCAAGTCGATGTGAACGAGCTGCTCGCTTTGCCTGAAATGTCGATGGAATGGGCGGGGACAGTTTTGCTGATCAGCTCGATGTTTCTGTGGGGGCTAACCCGTGAAATTGAGGATTACAAATCAGCCGTGAGTGAGGACGAAAAGTGTATAGGCTCTCACCCATTGCAAAAGACCGCTCAAGATACAAACTTTGTCACCGCTTGGGTGGTGGTTGCCTTTCTTTTCTTTGAATTTGGCTCTGTGATAGCAAATGTTGATTTTGCGACGCTATTCTCAAGCTGGGGCATCATGCTCCCCCTGGCTGGCGTGTTGATGGGTTTGCTACCGGGCTGTGGACCGCAATTATTGGTCACTAGCTTGTACCTATCAGGTGCGCTTCCACTTTCGGCTCAGGTTGGTAATGCGATTTCAAATGATGGTGATGCGTTATTCCCTGCGATTGCCATGGCACCTAAAGCAGCGCTTATCGCGACCTTGTATTCGAGTGTGCCCGCTTTGATCTGTGCATACGGTTATTGGTTTATGTTCGAACTTTAAGCTTAAGTTTCTATTCAAGGCTCAAGTTTTTATTCAAGATTTAGGCTTCACTCCTTAGGTTTCAAATCGTCGGTACTCTGTATCGGCCTTTTTACTTTCGACGACCTAGCTCTTTAGAAAGCACTCAAAAACCCTCTTCCTTTGCCCCATAGCTGTTACCACGTTGCTTCTGCAACTTATCTCAAGCCATACTTTATAACTCGCCGCTAAAAAGCCTTCATAAACGCGACTACAAGACTTAATTAGAAATCTCTGTACAGATATTAGAAATACAAAAAGCCCCTGTAAGAATCCTTACAGGGGCTTTAATTCAAGCTCTAATCTTAGCTTTTAAGCGAGAGGCTTAAGCTACTTCGATTGGACCACCGAATGAAGTTACTGGAGGCAGTTTGCCTTGGAACTTCTCGAAATCAACCAAACATGTGTTTGCTGACGTTGCTTGAGCAAGTTCAGACGTACCGATATCTTGAGTCAGTGTGTTTGGATCGCCGTATGTATCTAGCGCGCCCACTTTCTCGTTGATCGGACCGTACCAAGCACCTTCTTCGATACGAACAACACCAGGAGCGTAGCTATCCATTAGAACAGCACCTGCTAGTAGTTGACCACGGTCGTTAAACACACGTACTACATCGCCATCTTTGATGCCTTTCTTCTTAGCATCTACTGGGTTGATGTAGATTGGCTCACGGCCTTGTACCGCGTAAGTCGCACGCCACTCTTCAGATTCACACATCTGAGAGTGAAGACGCTTGTCTGGGTGACAAGATTGTAGCCAGTACGGGTGCTTGTCAGAGCCTGGACCACCGTGTGAACGTTCAGATTTCTCGAACCACATTGGGTGTTCTTGACAGTGCTCGTAACCCATGTTGCCAACAGTACGGCTTGTGATTTCGATGAAACCAGAAGGCGTGCCTAGTGCGTTGATCTCTGGATCTTCACGGAATGAAGCGTGACGAGTCCATGGCTTACCTTTGCCGAAGTCTAGGAAACCTTTCTCCCAGAACTCAGCAAACTCAGGCATTTCGAAGCTACCTTCGTTTGATGCGCGACATTCGTCGTACAGAGATTTAACCCACTGCATTTCGTCCATACCACGCGTGTAATCGTCGTAACGACCCCAACGCTTAGTTAGGCTAGACATGATCTCGAAGTCAGTCTTAGACTGGAACAGAGGATCCACTAGCTTGTGCATTGCGATCAAACCACGGCCAGAGTACGCGCCGTAGCCATCGATATCGTTACGTTCCCACTGAGTACAAGCTGGAAGAACAATATCAGAGTGACGACAAGTTGCAGTCCAAGCGAAATCAACAGCCACTACAGTTTGTAGGCTCTTGAATGCTTTACGCATCTTGTTGCGATCTTGGTGGTGGTGCCACGGGTTGTTACCACTGAATACCATCATCTTGATGTCAGGCAGTGTCACTGTTGCGCCGTTTGCTTTGATCTTCTTACCTGGCTCTAACAGGCTATCTACCCAACGAGCAACAGGGATTACGCGGCTGTAACCGTTGTAATCAGTGTTAGTGTGCTTAGGCGATTGACCTTTGTCGATGTTCAGCGGGAATGAACCCGGAGCAGCGAAGCCAGTTGAAGATACACCGATACCAGAGTAGTGGTGACCGTAAGAGATACCACCGCCCGGAAGACCAATTTGGCCAACCATTGCTGCGATAACTGCACACATCCAGTAAGGCTGTTCACCGTGCTCTTGACGTTGGATACTCCAACCAACAAGAATCTGTGTACGACCGTTAACCAGCATCTTAGCGAAGTCACGAATAGAGTCCGCGCTTGCGCCACAGATAGCAGAAGCCCATTCTGGCGTCTTCTCAACTCTGTCTTTCGTTTCACCTTGAACGTACTTGATGAAATTTTCAAAACCTAGACAGTAAGTTTCGATGAACTTCTTGTCGTATAGGCCTTCGTTGTAAAGAACGTGAGCAACACCAAGCATGAACGCCACATCAGTTTGTGGGTTGATGTACATTTGCTCGTTTTCTAGGTAACGACCTGTTTTGTTTTTAACAGGGTCAACAGAAACAACGTTGATCTCTTTCTTAGCAACTTTTTCTTTCAGCTGTTCTAGGTATGCGAACGACTCGTGAGTTTCACATGTCCAACCTACTTGAAGGTTTTTAACTGGATCGTTACCCCAAAGAACAATGTTGTCACTGTTTTCTAGGATAAGTTCCCAAGATGTACCTTGTGCGTAAACTTCAGTAGAACCTAGCACGTAAGGCATGATCGTTTGACCAGCACCTGTTGAGTAGTCACCGATTTTCTTCACAGAGTAACCGTGAAGTGCCATTGCACGTTGCATGTGGTTAGTACAGCTATGGAACTGACCTGTTTGTCTCCAACCAGTTTGACCTGTGTGAAGCGCCCATGGTCCGTAATCTTTCTGTACGCGCTCTAGCTCGCGGTAAACAAGGTCTAGTGCCTCATCCCAAGTCACACGAATAAAGCGGTTGTTACCACGCGTGTCTGCGCTGTACTTATGCTTCTTCAACCAATCTAGGCGAACCATTGGGTAACGCACACGTGATGGGCTGTAGATAATACCTTTAATACCTTTCAGCATCTCTGTTGGGTGCTGATCGATTTCTAGAGGTTTAATTTCTTGTACTTTACCCGCGTAAACGCGAGCTCGGAATGCACCCCAGTGAGAACCAGAGACTTTCCACGCGCCGTCTGTTTCTGCAGCAGATGCTGAAGCCGACGCCAATAAGCTTGGACCGATAACCGATGCCGCACTTGTCGTCGCGACACCTTTCAGAAAACTTCTTCTTGTAATTGCCATTGTGTTACTCCAATTGACGTCTTATTAGTGATGGCCTTCAGAAAAATCTGATGAGTGCTTCTGTAGATACTTAAGAACCAATGCTTCTGTATCTGTATCGAAGTTAACGAATGCAATCATACCATCTAGCATGCCTACCCAACCGTTAGCGCTGAAGTGAGCTTCATCTGGCTGTGAGTGACACGTTGAACAGTTAGATTGGTACGCTTGACTAGCTGCGTTCCAGATTGGATCGAAGTTATCAACCATAGACTCTTTCTTCATCCAAAGTGCTAGGTTAACTTCTTCCCAAGGAAGGCCAGTTAGCTCATCTTCTTTCTTCTCACCAACAGTGATTACGTCACTTTGAGATACTTCTTTCGTCAAGATTGCAGTCGAGATGTTCATACCGAAGTCTTCTTGGATTACACGTCCGAAGCCTTTCGCTTTACGCCAACCGTCGATTTGAATCTTGATCATGTCGCCTTTTTCGTCGATCACAGCAACTTTACTTGCAGGGCTTAATAGACCCGCTTCAACTTCAGCTGTTTCATCTGTGTACATTGGTAGGTGACGAATAGAGATCACGTCTGAACCATTTGCGTAAGATGTGCTGCTTGCTACGTTTTCTAGCTCGCCAACAATACCGCTCGCTGATGCCATATCTAATGGAAGGTTGTGAGCAATACCTTTGTGACAGTCAACACAGCTTTGATCACGCTCTGCCGCGTTCTTCATCTGGATACGCGCTGTTGGGCGCATGTTTTCGAAATCCATTGAATCGTAGTTGTGGCAGTTTTTACACTCTAGAGATTTGTTCGAAGAGAAGCGATCCCATTCGTGTTTAGCCAGTTCGATACGACGAGCTTCGAATTTCTCAGGCGTATCTAGGTCACCAAATACTTGAGCGAATACTTCTTTAGAAGCTTGCATCTTACGAGCGATTTTTGCTGTCCATTCATGTGGAACGTGACAGTCAGGACAAGTAGCACGTACACCAGAAGTGTTTTTCCAGTGAACCGTTTCTTGTAGTTCTACGTATACGTTGTCACGCATGGTGTGACAGCTTACACAGAACTCTTCTGTATTTGTGTGTTCTAGCGCTGTATTGAAACCGCCCCAGAAAATAACACCGGCGATAAAGCCACCCATAGTTAGTACACCCAAACTGATGTGTACTGCTGGGCGAGTAATTGTGCGCCATAATTTAACTAAAAATGATTTCATGTTTAGCTCTCTTAAATATTGATTTTAAAAAATGTTGTTACTTAGAGGGCATTACATGCCGCCGTGAGCACCTGGAGGTCCGAATACAAACACTTGCAGTGCCCAAACTAGGAAGCCGTAACCGCCTACAAAAGCCACACTTAATATTGGGAAGAGAACCACCGCGATGAAGAGGAAAGACTTCCACTCCAGCGAATGTTTTTCGCTAGTTTCAATTTTATTAACATCACTCATACATTTTGCCTATTTTGTATTTAGTAATTTCGAGTAACCCATTCTATGGGGCTAAAGTTCTTAAGTATCTAACGACAAATTTTAGACCATACTCAAAGTAGGGTTCAATCAAATCTCCCGTTATAACCCTTGCTAATCAATACTTTTTTGAGCTCATCCAAAGTTGTTTTTAGTTAAACAAAGTTATTAAAAAGTATTAACAAATGTGAAGAATTAAGTATATTTCACAAATGTTAAATTCCAACATTTACGCAACCGTATTGTAACCAATTTTAACGTTTTACCTACTAAGTAGTAGCCAAAAAACCCTCAAATAACCATTATTTTGTACTTTGAATGTTAAATAATTGAGCCTTTTTTGAGTTCGACAGGTATGACTCTGAAATGCATCATTTGGCACTTTCAGATATGATAGAAGCCTTATTAAAAGGAAGCATTATGCAAGACGTTATTGATATATCTTGGTGGCAATTATTGTTTTTCAGTTCACTTCTCTTGCTACCAATTGTAATCAACCACAAGCTAAAACTTGGCCTTGGAAAAGAGGCTTCTATCAGCATCATTCGCATGACTGTTCAGCTATTTCTGGTTGGCCTCTACCTAGAATACCTGTTCACTTTGAATAGCTTGTGGGTCAATTTACTGTGGTTATTTACGATGATTATCGTTGGGGCAAGCTCGATTGTTGAAAAGTCCAAGTTACCCCGAAACCTCTTGTTAGTGCCTGTCGCTGTGAGCCTAGCGGTAACCTGTGTACCCATTGTCTTGTTCATCTGCTTATTTATCATTAAACCAACACCGGTTTTTAACGCTCAGTACCTTATCCCGATCGCAGGGATGTTATTGGGTAATAGCTTAAGCAGTAATATAGTGGCATTGCAGAACCTGTTTGGTGCTTTTGAAACACAGAAATCAGAATATGAAGCAGCAATCGCGTTAGGCGCGTCTCCTACTTATGCTGCAGCGCCTTTTGTGCGTAATGCTATACAGAAAGCGATGTCTCCTATTATGGCCTCAATGGCAACCACAGGCTTAGTAACGCTACCGGGGATGATGACAGGTCAAATTCTCGGGGGAGCTTCACCAATGATCGCAATTAAGTATCAACTGATGATCATGCTGGCGATTTTCGTGATGATGAGCTGCTCTCTAGCCCTTGTACTTCACCTCTCATTGAAGACATCTCTGACCAAAGAAGGGCGAGTTCTCGCTCAAATACAGCCTTCGAAATAACCTCCCTACTCCACTTAGATCTGGTTACTCACTGAATTTGATACAGGTTATCCACAGAAATTGTGGATAACCAAATCAATATAGATCCTTTTTTGTCCATTTCGACCCAAGGAAAGATCATCGCCTTCGATCTTTGGGTGATTTCAAAGACATATACACACATGGTAATCAGCGCTGTTGAATTTTCAGATGATCATTAGAGAGATGAAGAAGTAGGTTTTCCACAAATAAAAAACGGCCTGCAATGCAGGCCGTCTTGTAAATGTCATAAGTCAGTTCAGTGTTTCCACAGAGCGTTAACTCATTTCGTCAACTGAGTTAGTCACGTAGGTAGATCAACCAGTACCACATACCAACAAAGATACCGCCGCCAATGATGTTACCGATGGTAACGGGCAGCAAGTTGTTCATCAGAAAGTCCATCATGTTCAGATCAACATAGTCCGCAGGATTAGCGCCCGTCATTGTCCAAAATTCAGCTGGAGCAAATGTTTTGATGCCGATAGCTAAAGGCACTTGGAACATATTTGCAATACAGTGCTCAAAACCAGCCGATACGAACATCGCTACAGGTAAAATCATTACCGCAATTTTGTCAGTCAGAGTACGTCCACTAAACGTCATCCATACCGCGATACAAACTAATACATTACACATGATGCCGAGCGCGATAGCTTGGATAAAATCATGGTGCATCTTATGTTGAGAGATCGCCATTGCATTCAAACCCACTTGGCCGTGGTCGAACATGTACTGTTTGGTCAGTAACATACAAGCCACCAGTAGCAATGCGCCAATCAAGTTACCTACATAAACCGTAGCCCAGTTCTTAACGAGCGTGCGCCAAGTAATCTTGCCACTTGCACGAGCAACCAGAGTCAGCACCGAACTGGTAAATAGCTCACCACCGGTAACAACAACGAGAATTAAGCCCAAGCTAAATGCAAGACCACCTAATAAGCGAGTAATACCCCACGGCAAATCACCAGCACCAGTCGTTACGATGGTGTAAAACACAAACGCAATACCGATATGTATGCCAGCGGAAATCGCTAGGAGAAAAGATTTGATTGGATCTTTGGTTGCTTTACCTACGCCAATATCTGCAGCGCGCTCAGCCATTTGTGGCGGTAATAATGAGTCAAATTGGTTTAGATTCATGATGATTTACATTTTGAAACATGTCGTCGGGAGCGCGATAATCCTCTCTTTCATTTCTGAATTCAAGAGCTATTTTAGGCACAAAATAGCTCTCACAGCCTTGTTGAAAGCAAATAGTCCGAGTTATTCCAAATTCATACGACTTTAGTAGTAAAAAGAAAACTCTGCTGAATGATTAGTTATCAGCATAGAAAATAACACACCTATAAATATCAACAAGTTACGTTAAAACCAAAAGAATAACGTACACTAAAATGGCTCACAGAGCGCTTTTATTTCTAGATTTTGATATAGATCAACAGAACGTAAAAAAGCGCCCTAAGGCGCTTTTAACTCAATCACAAATAAAGAAATTAATGATGCTAAACCGAAGGTTCAATCACTTCTTCTGATGATTGTTCTAGGATTGAATCCTCTAGAGTAGATTCAACAGCCGGAGACATCACACCAGAGTCACTTTCGTTGGCAACTTTGCCACCTAAGCTTTTCAAACTATCCACTAACTCTTCTAAGCTTTTAATGTGAGCATCACTCTTGGTAATCTGCTCACCGAGCAACTCACTGTGCTTGGTTGCTTCAGACAGTTGCTGCGCTTGCTTCTGGTTTTCAGACTCCAGCTTAGCCAATTGCTCAGTCAAAGTTTCAATCTCTGACTTTAAAAGCCCTGTCATATCAGAGCTTTTTAACGCTTTAATACTCGCTACAATCTTTTGAGATTGCTGACGTAACCCAACATCACGGTAATCTTCATCATTGACGATTTGTGAAATACTCAGTAGTTGGTTCTCTGCATTCAAAACCGACTGTTCGAACTTGTCGCCTTTTACACTCGCCAGCACTTTGACTTCATGAGCGACACTGCGCACGTGGTTCAATTCAAACTCTGCAGCGTGAACCGCATCTTCAATGATCGACTTTTCACGAGGGCTGGCTTTCACTTGGCTTTCGGCCAACGCAATTTGAGATGCTGCCTTAGCAAAGGTCAGCGGAGCAACATCATCAAAATCTTCATCTTCCAAGAACTCTAATTCGTTCTTCAAAGGTTCGATGTATTTCTTATGCGCCACTTTAACTTCTAGTAAGCGAGCATTGTTAAGAAATTCCACCTGCGCTTCTTGAGCGTCTTCAAGCTCATCGACCAGCACATACTCGAACAACTCGCTATATTCTGAATACAAACGTTTGTAGCTCGAGGTAAACATGGTATCTGCGCCAAGAAACTTCAGGTAATCCATTTGGACAATCGAATCCGCGAGTACTCGATCAGCCTTCTTCTTTAACACTAAGATCGAGTCATAGTTTGATTTGATCAAAGCGATTTTTTCATCGAAGGCTTCAGCGTAAGTTAGGCTCGAAAAAATGGAGTAACTCTTGGTTATCCGAGTTTCGTCTTTAAGTAAGTCCGCATAAATGCTTTCAGCATCATCCCATGCGTCTAATAGTTCATTGTAATTCTCTGGTGCATAGAGAGACAATTGAGCATGGTCTTCAAGCTTAACTTCCCATTCGGAGTAAACGCTTTGGACAGACTGAAATGAACGGACCTCTATTGTCGATTCATTATTGTTGTTTGTGGTTTGGTTCGCGTCTGTCTGCTCTGAGGGTGTGCTTTGACAACCTGAGATAGCAAATAGCATACTGATCGTTAATGCTACTTTGTTCGCTCTCACTTATGCATATCCTTTTTATACAATATTCGCTCAATGCAAATTATTTCTAGTCACAATATATTACAACCACTTAGCAATAAACATCACTGATGATTTAAGTGGGTGCAAATCACCCAATATAACCAAAATAAACTCATCACTCGATGATTAATCAATCAATTTGGTATCACTTATCAATTCTCTTTATTTGCTATTGCCTGAGCCGAGAATGCGCACTAAGGTGAAGGTAGAGAACGTTATGAATATATAGGTTAATTATGAAGTACAACGCTGAACATATTGCTGATTTAAACCTCCTTCTTCAATTTGATGTAAGTAGTGCAGCTACTGGAATTAAAGTCCATCAAGAGGCAACTCAAGAAACTCAAGACGCTGTTAAGCGCCTATTCGAAAAAAACCTTTGTACTCAGCCAGACGGCGGTTACCTAACAGATGAAGGTATCGAGATGGCAGAGCGCGCAGACAAGCTTCTTCGCGTACTAAACTAAAGCTCCATTGTTCTAGTAAAAACTCCACTTGCTTCGGCCGTGGAGTTTTTTCATTTTTGGGCAAAGCTTTGTTAGGCTTATTGTAAATTCGTCATTTGCAGTTGTGAGGAACACATGGCTTCTATATTTATTGTCGGTGCAGGATGGGTAGGTGCACCTTTATCTGAACATTTAGAAAAACATGGTAACCGAGTAGTGGTCACGAAAACGACCCAAGCGGGAGCAGATGCCATTGGTAGCGAACAAATTCCATGTGAAGTGTTTAGCTTTGATTCATCCGATCCACAACAGACTATCGGGCGACTCTATTCATTGTTACTCGAAAACAACACTGAAATTGTGATTGGCAGCTTCCCTCCTGGCTTTAGAAAAGGAGCAGGACAAGAGTATGCCGACTACTGGCAGCAACTCACCAATGCATGCCAAAAGGCCAACATTAAAAAGCTCATTATGGTTAGTTCAACTACGGTATACCCAACTAAGCCGGGTGTGCTGAACGAGCTGGATGCATCACTCCCCCTTTCGACCTCAGATAACGAGCACGCGTCTTTATTTTCCGATAACGCACGAATCATGCTGCAAGCTGAACAGTCAGTGATTGATTCCGGTATCGACTACACCATTCTTCGCTTTAGTGGCTTAATCGGCCCAAGCCGTCACCCATCACGCTTCGCAAGCAAGTTAAAACAAGTCAGTACTCAAGCTCCAGCCAACATGCTGCACCTTGATGATGCAATTGGTGCTGTCGATTTCGCTATCAGTCAACTGCACAATGAAATAGTTAACGTGACCACACCAAATACAGTCAGTAAGGCGGAGTTTTATGCCGCGGCACTGAAAAGCGCCAACAGCAGTGAGCCTCTGCCCGCTGTTGTTGATACCCCAGACAAGTTAATCTCTTCGAAGAAGATTCTCGACTTAGGTTATTCATTTAAATTCGAATCCACACTGGACGCACTTCATGACTGAACAATCTATTGCTAACAAAAATCCCAACATAAAACTGCATCGCTCAGTCGACACCCTTTGGAACTTTATGTCGATGGGTCACAAGGTTACGCCTTCCGACTGTATCTTTGTATTGTGTAGCAACGATACTCGCGTAGCTGAATATGCAGCCGAGCTTTATCACCAACAGATCGCGCCTTACATCGTTTTTTCTGGCGGTGTGGGGCGCTTTACCGAAAGAAGCTTTGAACGCTCAGAAGCAGAAACATTCGCTTCTATCGCACGGGATTGTGGCGTGCCTGACTCTGACATTATCATAGAGAAACACGCAACAAATACTGGGGAAAATGTACGATTCACTCATGAGTTGCTGACAGAAAAAGGGTTATCGCCGAAGAGGCTAACCTTAGTTCAGAAGCCCTTCATGGAGAAACGTACCTACGCAACCTTCAGTAAACAATGGCCTGACGAAACTTCCGAGATTACCGTGACGTCGCGATGGCAAACTTGGGATGATTACTTTAACGAAGAGTTGCCGTTAGATATGGTGTTAGGCGCATTAATTGCTGATTACGAGCGAATCAAATCCTACCCAGAGAAAGGCTTTCAGATTGAGATGCCGATCCCCGACGACGTTGACCACGCCTATCAAGCATTGAAGAAGCTCGGTTTCGAATAAGCAAAAGTTAGACTTTGAACAAAGTAAAAGCTCGGCAGGAAATAAAACAAAAGCTCGGCAGGAAATAAAACAAAAGCTCGGCTTAGAAGAAAGCAAAACACAGGCCCAATAAACAAAAACGGTGACACTTGGTCACCGTTTTTCGTTCTTTCGCGTTAGCAAATAGAGCTGCTTATTTACCTAACGCTTCTTTGTAGTGCAGACGGCAAACAGAAACGTATTTGTCGTTACCGCCAATAGCCACTTGGTCGCCCTCAGCAATCGCCACACCGTGCTCGTCGGTACGAATTACCATGTTCGCTTTACGGCCACAGTGACAAATTGTTTTAAGCTCAACAAGTTTATCTGCCCAAGACAGTAAGTAACGGCTACCTTCAAACAGTTCACCCAGGAAATCGGTACGTAGGCCGTAACAAAGTACAGGGATGTGCAGCTTATCAACCACTTCTGTTAATTGGTACACCTGCTCCTTCGATAAAAATTGGCACTCATCGATCAAAACACAATGACGCTTTTCTTCCCCATTGAGCTTTTTGATCGCATCAAACATGTTGGTGTCATTTTTAAACAGCTGAGCTTCAGATTGCAGACCAATTCGTGAGCTCACTTTACCGATACCATAACGGTCGTCCAACGCTGCCGTAAAGATCACTGGCGTCATGCCGCGCTCTTGGTAGTTGAATGAAGATTGAAGAAGCGTTGTTGATTTACCCGCATTCATTGCCGAGTAATAAAAATACATCTGAGCCACAGAAATATTCCTGTTAATTAAAAGTTGAAGATAGAAAAGGTGAAAATAGAGAATTCGTGCTAGAAAAAAGGGCTGAAAATCAGCCCTTTTTATAAGATTTACTTACGACGCCAAGTCGTGCCTTCTGGGCCATCTTCCAGAACAATACCCAACTCATTTAGCTTATCACGTGCAAGATCGGCGTTTGCCCAATCCTTTGAAGCACGAGAGTCGTTACGCAGTTTGATCAACGCTTCGATTTCAGCCACTTCGTCGTCGTTACCTGCCGCATCACCTTGTAGGAAGGCTTCTGGCTCTTGATGAAGAATACCGATGATGTCTGCTAGTTCACGCATCAATGCACCAAGTCCGCTTGCTTTTTCAATGCTTTCAGGCTTGATACGGTTGATTTCACGAGCCATTTCAAACAGTACTGAATAAGCTTCAGGTGTGTTGAAATCATCGTTCATCGCAGTAGAGAATCGAGTCACGTACTCTTCGCCACCAGCAGGAGCTGCTGTAAGGTCTAGGCCACGAAGTGACGTGTATAGACGCTCTAGTGATGCGCGAGCTTGGTTTAGGTTATCTTCGCTGTAGTTTAGCTGGCTACGGTAGTGACCAGACATTAGGAAGTAACGTACCGTTTCAGCATCGTAATGTGCTAGAACGTCACGGATAGTGAAGAAGTTACCTAGTGACTTAGACATCTTCTCTTTGTCTACCATCACCATACCACTGTGCATCCAAGTATTTACATACTGAGTGCCATGCGCGCAGCAAGACTGTGCGATTTCGTTTTCGTGGTGAGGGAACTGCAGGTCTGAACCACCACCGTGGATATCGAAGTGGTTACCAAGAATAGACGAGTTCATTGCTGAACATTCGATGTGCCAACCTGGACGACCCTGGCCCCATGGCGATTCCCATGTAGGTTCACCTGGTTTAGACATCTTCCAAAGAACGAAGTCTAATGGGCTACGTTTTGCAGATTCAACATCAACGCGAGCACCCGCTTGAAGTTGATCAAGGTCTTGCTTAGAAAGCTTGCCGTATTCGTCGAATTTCTTTACTTCGAACATCACGTCGCCGTTGCTTGCAACGTAAGCGAAACCACGTTCAATCAACTTTTCAACAAGCTCAATGATTTCAGTGATGTATTCTGTCGCACGAGGCTCAACATCTGGACGCTTCATGTTCAATGCATCAAAGTCAGCGTGCATCTCACCGATTAAACGCTCAGTCAGAGAGTCACAAGACTCACCGTTTTCGTTAGCGCGTTTGATGATTTTGTCATCGATATCTGTGATGTTACGAACGAAATTCAAATCGTAACCAAGGTAACGAAGGTAACGAGTTACTACGTCGAAAGAAACGAACGTACGACCATGACCAATATGACAGAGATCGTATATGGTTACCCCACAGACATACATGCCGACTTTGCCAGCTGTAATTGGTTTGAATTCCTCTTTCTGTCTTGTGAGCGTGTTATATATCTTCAGCATGATCTCTATCTATTTTATGGATTAATCAAAATAAGCTCGCAGTATAACAAGTCATACCTTAATAGGTAATCCCTAAAAGCAGGAATTATACCAATCACGGTAAGTAGATGGTCATAAATAGCGCAGAAAAAATGCTTGAGAACAAGGAAGCTCTTTTCGACAAAAAGTTTCGATAAGTAGTTATTCTACATTTAAAATTTCTAACGACGTTATCAAGTGTTTTAACAAGCTAGGATGGCCAGTTATTTACTACGATTGGTATTACCTCAAACATCCGAGTTAAGTTAATGATTTGGTGATTTGAAAGTCTGCCAACATGCGCTAGAATTCGAACTTCATATTAAAAAGACAGTAAGGTAACAATCATGATCATCCTTCACACAAATTTTGGTGATATCAAAGTTCAACTTAACGAAGAAAAAGCACCAGAAACAAGCGCAAACTTTCTACAGTATTGCCGTGACGGTTTCTACGACAACACACTATTCCACCGTGTTATCGATGGTTTCATGATTCAAGGCGGCGGCATGACTTCTGGCCTTAAAGAAAAGGCAACTCGTGCAACGATCAAGAACGAAGCAAACAACGGTCTAGCGAACAAAGTTGGTACGCTAGCAATGGCTCGTACTATGGAACCGCATTCAGCCAGCTCTCAGTTCTTCATCAACGTTAACGACAACTCTTTCCTAAACTTCCGTAGCGAAAGCCTAGACGGTTGGGGCTACTGTGTATTCGCAGAAGTTGTTGAAGGCATGGACATCGTAAACAAGATTAAAGGTGTTAGCACTGGTTCTATGGGTATGCACCAAGATGTACCTCTAGAAGAAGTGATCATCACTGGTACTACAATCGAAGCTTAATTCATCGCTTTCGGTTAGTATTGATGAGCCGATAAAATCAGGATATAGGGAGCGAATCGCTCCCTTTTTTTAGACCTATGAAAACATATTTTATATCAGATCTGCACCTTTCTCCGTCACGAGAAGACATCACAGACTGCTTCTTAACCTTTATGAAGAAAGAAGCCGTAGAAGCGGATGCACTTTACGTATTAGGTGACCTTTTCGAATTCTGGATTGGTGACGATGATAAGAGTGAATTCGCGACTTCTATCCGCCAAGCGTTTATCGACTTAGTGAAAACCGGCGTGCCTTGTTACTTTACTCAAGGGAACCGCGACTTCTTAGTCGGCAAAAAATTTGCTAAGCAAACGGGCGTACAACTTCTCGACGAAGTTTCTACGATCGATATCTACGGGCAAAAAGCGGTAGTATTGCATGGAGACACTCTATGTACTGAAGATGTAAAGTACCTCGCCTTTCGCGAAAAAGTGCATCAGCCATGGTTACAATGGGTCTTCAACCGAATTCCATTTTTCATCAAGAAGAAAATTGTTTCAAAGGTTCAATCAGATATCAAAGATGACAAGCAGACCAAGTCTCTCGACATCATGGATGTGACACAGCAAGAAGTCGAAGATGTGATGGAACGAAACAATGTCGAACTGATGATCCACGGCCATACTCACCGCCCAGACATCCATACATTTAATGCTAACAATTGCACTAAAACCCGTATCGTACTTGGCGATTGGTATACGCAAGGCTCAGTGCTGGTGTTCACGCCGCAAAGTTTTGAACTACAGAATCGAGCGTTTAGCAATAGCTTTTAACATCACGCTTAAACTTTCACTTTGATTATTATTGTCGGTCAGACTTTCTTAGAAAGTGTATGGTAATTTCTAGTGAATTAGCTATTATCTCTCTACCAGAAATAAACCGAACACAGTACCAAGTTGAAATATTCATACGTAGCGCGTCAACCAATACTCGACACAGGCAAGAAAACCATAGGTTACGAGTTGCTATTCAGGGATGGTCCTAAGAACACTTTCCCTGAAGTAGAGCCGGAGCTCGCTACTAGCCGTTTGCTTTCCGATCACTTCTTATCGACCCACTATAATACGTTGGGTGATAAGCTTGGGTTCGTGAACTTCCCATATGCAAGCCTAATCAACTTAGTCCCTACTCTGTTCCCCAAAGAAAGCCTCGTTGTTGAGGTTCTTGAAGACTGCGAACCAACAGACGAATTACTTGAAGCAATCAAAACCATCTTTGACGCGGGTTATACCATTGCGCTAGACGACTTTGTGCCAAGTAAAGCTTGGAAGCGCTTCTTACCCTACGTTTCAATTATCAAGTTCGATATCCGTTTGACGCCAATTGCCAAAGCAGCGATGTTTATGAACTCTCTCAAAGGGCTAGATATCAAGTTCCTTGCTGAGAAAGTAGAAACGTACGAAGAATACCAAGAAGCGAAAAAAGCAGGCTTCACTTACTTTCAAGGTTATTTCTTTAGCAAGCCAGAGATGATCCAAACGCGTGCGCTCAACCCGGCATTCCTGACGACCGTTCAGCTGTTAAAAGAGATTGCGCACGACCCTATCGACTTTGGTGAAGTAGAGCGTTTGATTACGCTCGATGTGACCATGTCGTATAAGCTACTTACCTACGTAAACTCCGCTGGCGGTTCACCAACAACGATTCGTTCATTCCGCCAAGCGCTTATTTACCTTGGTGAACAAAAGCTGCGTAAGTTCGTTTCACTTGTGGCGATCGCATCAGCGAAAGAAGACAAGCCGGACTCACTCTACGGTTTAGCGGTATTACGCGCGCGTCAATGTGAGCTCTTAGTCGAGAAGATGAATGTGAAGGTTGAGCCAGGACAAGCCTTTTTGACCGGTATGTTCTCGCTACTGGATTCACTGTTTGACCAACCGTTGAAGCAAGTACTGGACTCAGTGCCAATCGACGATGAGATTAAACAGGCCCTTATCCAACGTAAAGGCGTGTTAGGTGCGATTTTGGCCATGGTTATTGCTTATGAACAAGCCCGATGGGACGAAGCAACGCGCATTCGTAAACTTCTCAAGCTCAGTGAGGCTCAACTAGGCCAAGCTTACGATGAAGCAACGACTTGGGCACAAGAGCTATTGTCTCCAGCCTTGAAATAGTAAACTTCGCGCTAACACTTTGATAATTTCAATAACTTCAACAGAAACCAAACTTTGGTGAGCGATCGTTTCTTGGTAAACTCCCACGCATTCACTTATGGCCTCTTAATAGAGGCCATTTTTACAGGATCTGACTATGTCTTTATGCCCATGCGGTAGCAAAAATACTTACCAACAGTGCTGTGAATCAGCGCACCTTCACCACAGTGCTGTTGAAACGCCTGAACAGTTGATGCGCTCTCGTTATTCAGCGCACGTGTTGGGTTTAGTTGACTATGTTGTTGCGACTTACCACCCTAGCTGCAACGCAGAAGCGCAAAGAGAAGGTATTGCCGAATCTATCAACGGTGATTGGGCAGGACTAGAAGTCATCGATACTGCGGTAGGCTCGCACCAAGACGAAGGCTTTGTTGAGTTTAAAGCTTACTTCAATGAAGAAGGCGCACAATACTGCATGCAAGAACGCTCTCGCTTTATACGTGAAGACGGTCTTTGGTACTACATTGATGGTACCTTCCCAGAGCAGGAACAAACTACACAACCAGAAATTGACCCACGCTTAAATCAAACCGTTGAGAGCTTTAAAATCGGCCGTAATGATCCGTGTATTTGTGGCAGTGGTAAGAAATACAAGAAGTGCTGCGGGTAACTCGTTCGACTAAGAAGTCAGATTAAGAGAAGAGATTCCTGATGTCGCTTAGGCTCCTCGGAATGACGCAAAGTCAGAGGTTAGAAAAGTGACGTAGGGCTTTGAAATCTTGAAATCTTGAAATCTTGAAATCTTGAAATCTTGAAATCTTGAAATCTTGAAATCTTGAAATCTTGAAATCTTGAAAATTAAAAAACTAAAAAGCCCCGTAAACATTTTTGTTTGCGGGGCTTTTGTCTGTCTTTTACGCGGTTCTATTAATCTAAAGAGAGCTTACTTATGACGCTCTTTCAGCTTGTTTACCACATCATCCATCGATAAGCCTTGGTCTTGAAGAAGAACCATTAGGTGGTAAATCAAATCTGCTGATTCACACACTAACTCCGCCTTATCGCCCGACGTCGCCGCAAGCGCGACTTCAACGCCTTCTTCGCCCACTTTTTGCGAAATACGCTTGGTGCCACGGGCATATAGACTGGCAGTATAAGAAGATTCAGGATCGGCGTCCTTGCGGGCAGCCAATAGCTGCTCAAGCTGATGAAGCCACACCATCTGAGACTCTTCTTGCTTGTCTCCATCCCAACACGTTGTTGTACCTGTGTGGCACGTTGGACCAATGGGATTAACTTTAACCAGTAAGGTGTCGCTGTCACAGTCCAAGGCGATGTTTTGCAGTTGCAATACATTGCCCGACGTTTCACCTTTCGTCCAAAGACGCTCTTTTGTGCGAGAGAAAAACGTCACATTGCCAGTTTCACCCGTTTTCTCAAGTGCGGCTGGGTTCATGTATCCCATCATTAGCACTTGGCTTGACTGGTAATCTTGAACAATCGCTGGCACTAAGCCATCTACTTTTTCCCAGTTAATACGCTCTGACAATGCGCCTACTTCTGTTTTTGATAAGCTTACGGGTTCAAAACTCATAGTCGCACCTCTACATCTTGTTGTTTTAAATACTGTTTAAGTTCACCAATATTGATGACTTGTTTGTGGAATACCGAAGCCGCAAGTGCTCCATCCACGTTGGTCTTTTTATAAGCTTCAGCAAAGTGCTCCATTGCACCAGCGCCACCAGAGGCAATCAATGGCACATTACACACTTCACGCACCATGTTTAACTGATCGATATCATAGCCGTTACGAACGCCATCTTGGTTCATCATGTTTAACACAATCTCACCTGCGCCACGCTTCTGTACTTCCTGCACCCAATCTTTGGTTTCCCATTTGGTTGCTTTAGTACGCGCTTCATCGCCTGTAAATTGGTAAACCTGATATTTACCGGTTTCTTTGTCGAAGTATGAATCGATACCGACAACGATACACTGAACGCCAAACTTATCAGCAAGGTCAGTAATCAGCTGTGGATTAGCCAATGCCGGTGAGTTGATTGACACTTTATCCGCACCAAACTCAAGAATGCGCGCTGCATCTTCTGCTGATTTAATACCACCAGCGACACAGAAAGGGATATCGATCACTTCAGCTACGCGTTTCACCCAGCTTTTATCGACCACACGGCCATCACTTGATGCGGTGATGTCATAAAATACCAATTCATCGGCGCCCTCTTCTGCATAGCGTTGTGCTAGCGGAACGATGTCACCAATAATTTCGTGGTTACGGAACTGAACGCCCTTAACCACTTGTCCGTCACGGACATCCAAACAAGGGATTATTCGCTTTGCCAACATGCAAATGCCTCCTCTGCGGTAAACTTGCCATCAAGTAGCGCACGACCCACAATCACACCCGCAACACCGCTGCCTTTAAGCGCTTCGATATCAGCTAGGCTGCCAATGCCGCCCGATGATTGGAATTGCACTTGTGGGTACTGCTTACAAAGATCAACATAGAGCTCTACGTTTGATCCTTCTAGCGTGCCGTCACGTGAAATATCGGTACACAGCACGTGTTTAAGGCCAACCGTGAGGTAGTCTTCAATCAGCGCTTCAATAGTCACACCTGAATCTTCTTGCCAACCTGAAATCGCCACTTTACGTGTGCCGCTTTCATCAATGTTGATGTCTAGAGCCAGCACGATTTTTTCCGCGCCATACTTCTCCATCCAACCTTTCACCAACTCAGGTTGCTTAACGGCTGTAGAACCAACCACAACGCGCTGTGCGCCAGCTTCTAGCAGATCAACGACATCTTGTTCGTTACGCACGCCACCACCAATCTGGATGTTCGCAGGCGTGCTAGCAAGGAGCTTAGCAATCAAGTCTAACTGACGAGCCGTTGTGTCTTTTGCGCCCGTTAAGTCAACAAGGTGCAGCCAGCCAGCGCCAGCTTGGTGGTACAGATTAAACTGCTCTGCTGGGTCTACTTTGTATTCTGTTACTTGCCCGTAGTCTCCTTGGAATAAGCGAACTACTTGGCCTTCAATTAAATCTAACGCGGGAATAATCATTTACATTCCTTATATGGCAACGTTAGCCGCTGCCTAATCCTTATTACAATTCCAAGAAGTTCTGAATCAGCTTAGAGCCAGCTTTCGAAGATCGCTCTGGGTGGAACTGAACACCATAATAATTGCCACTTTGAACCGCCGCAGTGAACGGATTACCGTAATCACATTGTGCGATTGTGTAGTCGCCCACTGGCATTGCGAAGCTATGAACAAAGTAGAAGTATTCGCCTTCTTCAATGTCTTTAAATAGCGGGTGATTAGGCGTTGCTGTTACTGTGTTCCAACCCATGTGTGGTAATGGTAAGTCGCCCGTTTCAAGTAAACGAACTTCGCCATCACACAAACCTAGGCATTCAACTAACTCATCAGCCTTTTGACCTTTCTCTTGAGACAGTTTGCCTAACAGCTGCATACCTAAACAGATACCCAGCAGAGGCTTCTCAACTTGCTTGACAAGGGTAACAAGGTCACGCTCTTGCAGGTTCTTCATTGCCTCACTTGCTGTACCTACACCGGGTAGGAATAGCTTGTCGGCAGCAAGAACAACTTCTGGTTCTTTTGAAATTTCAACTGCGTAGCCCAGACGTTCAATCGCAAACTTCACCGATGAAACGTTGGCACAACCAGTATCAATAATAACGACTTTTTGCTCTTTCATACCGAACCCTTACAGAACGCCTTTGCTGCTTGGTAACTCGTTACCTTCAACTTTGATTGCTTGGCGAAGAGTACGGCCAAACGCTTTGAACAGGCTCTCAATGATGTGGTGATCATTATTGCCATCAGAAGAAAGGTGTAGCGTACAAGCCAATGTATCAGTTAGAGAACGGAAGAAGTGAACCACCATCTCGGTTGAAAGATCACCCACTTGCTCACGGCTGAACTTAGCATCGAACTTCAGGTATGGACGACCAGAAAGGTCTAACGCACACTGAGCCAAACACTCATCCATTGGTAGGCTGAAACCAAAACGGCCAATACCACGTTTGTCGCCTAGTGCATCTTTCAATGCTTGGCCTAAAGCCAGAGCGGTATCTTCGACTGTGTGGTGATCATCAATGTGCAGGTCGCCCTTCACAGTCAGGTTCATTTGGAAACCACCGTGTGTCGCGATTTGATCAAGCATGTGGTCGAAGAAACCCATGCCGGTATCGATCTTGTTGCCACCGGTTTCATCAAGGTTTACTGCAACCTTGATATCGGTTTCTTTAGTAGTACGAACTACTTCAGCAATACGCGCATTAACCGTCAGATCTTTAACGATTTGTGGCCAGTTAAGCGTGCCTTCAGTTTCCGCATCCGGGCCATATTGAATACCGCGGATAGCCATGTTCTCTGCCAGTTGAAGATCCGTCATTCGGTCGCCAATCACAACAGAGTGTTGGAAATCGACTTTACCGCCTTGTAGGTACTCTTTAACCATACCCAGTTTAGGCTTACGGCAAGAGCAGTTGTCTTCGTCAAAGTGAGGGCAAATAAGCACGTCGTCAAACTTAACGCCTTGAGATTCGAAGAACTCCATCATCATATTGTGTGGTGCATCGAAATCTTCTTGTGGGTAGCTATCGGTACCTAGACCATCTTGGTTAGTCACCATCACTAGACGGTAACCAGCGTCTTGCAGTGCAAGTAGGCTAGGAATTACTCGCGGTTCGAATTTTAGCTTGTCTAAACGATCTACTTGAAAGTCAACTGGCGGCTCTACAATTAAGGTGCCGTCACGGTCTATAAAAAGTATTTTCTGTTGTTTACTCACTTGAACTTCCTTTTAATTTTAAATCTGGTGGCCTAGCTAAAATCAAACGCTAACCCAAAATATTGGTTTCACTTGCCAATCTGCGATTAATCAACTCAAACTGGCAAATGTTATTACTGGTAAGCCTTTCGTTACTGATAAAAGTTACGAATGAATCCAAGTGTCTTTTCGCACTCTTCGCGGTTACCAATACTAATACGAACACAGTCTTCAATAGGTGAATTACGCAAAATAATGCCCGTATCCCAAGCCGCTTTAAATAACTCATCGCCGTTCGGGAATTTCACCAGTAAGTAGTTACCCCAGCCATCAAAAACCGTCACTTGAGGCATACCTAATAGACCCGCCTGCAAATACGCTCGGTTAGCACTTAAATCCAGAACTTGGAACTTAGCTCGCGCGAGTCCTTGCTCTGAAAGTGCTTGAACGGCAATGTCAGCAACAGGGATTGGCACTGGATAAGGAGCAATCACTTTCAACAGTACATCGATAAGCTCTTTGTTCGCTAGCGTAAAGCCACAACGTAAGCCCGCCAAAGCAAAGGCCTTCGACAAGGTGCGCAGAATCGCTAGGTTTGGATATTGCTCAAGCAAATCAACGGTTGACGCTTCTGGACAAAAATCGATATACGCTTCATCCATCACCACAATCGCTTTGTCTTGTGCCATTTCAAGCAACTTGATGATGTCTTTGCGATCAACCAAATTACCGGTTGGGTTATTTGGGCTACAAACAAACACCACTTTTACGTTGTCGAGCTGAGCTTCGATAGCTGGAAGATCCAATTGCCATTCAGAAGTCAGAGGCACAACCTTACGCTCAACACCAATCGTCTCTGCACTGATTGCGTACATACCGTAAGTGGGTGGGCAGTAAAGAATAGCGTCTTCGTTCGGCTCACAGAAAGCACGAATCAGTAATTCAATACCTTCGTCAGCACCACGCGTTGTCAGAGTTTGCTCTGATTTCACGCCTGCGTATTGAGCGTAAGCATCAATCAGCTCTTTTGGCTGACATTCGCTGTAACGGTTAAGACGAGACAAGTTCAGGTTGTACTCGTTATCAAACGGAGATTCGTTGGCGTTTAGCCATACATCACCAGTACCGCCTATGCGTCTTGCAGACAAGTAAGGTGTTAGAGCCTGAACTTGTTTTCTTGCTAACTTTTCCATGCCCTACCCTTATTTCGCTTTATTTAACTTTTCAACTCGGATAGTCACAGCGCGTTTGTGTGCATCCAAACCTTCGGCTTCCGCCATTGTTACTACTGTTGGCGCTAGGCCTTTCAACCCATCGGCTGTTAGCTCCTGCACCGTCATTCGCTTAGAGAAATCAGCCAAACCTAGGCTTGAATACGTCTTGGTATAACCGTAAGTCGGAAGAACGTGGTTTGTGCCGGATGCGTAGTCACCTGCAGATTCTGGAGACCAGTCACCAAGGAAAATTGAGCCTGCATTATCTAGCAATGGCAGCAATTCACGTGGGTTCTTGGTTTGAACGATCAAGTGCTCAGGACCGTAGAAATTCGAAATCGCAATCGCTTGAGTGATCGATTCAGCAATGATGATTAAGCTTGAAGCCAATGCTTGCTGAGCGATGTTCGCACGAGACAGTTCTTTCAGTTGCTTTTGAACCGCTTCTGTTACTTGGTCTGCAACCACTGGAGATGGAGTTACCAATACTACTTGAGAGTCAGGCCCGTGTTCCGCTTGGCTCAACAAATCCGCTGCAATGAAGTCTGCATCAGCCGTTTCATCAGCAATCACTAACACTTCAGATGGGCCAGCTGGCATATCAATAGCTGCTCCGCGGAAGTCATTACTCACTTGGCGCTTTGCTTCCGTAACGTAGGCATTACCTGGGCCGAAGATCTTATCGACTTTAGCCACACTCTCGGTACCGTAAGCCATTGCTGCAACCGCTTGACCACCACCAACGTTGTAAACTTCGTCGATCTTACAAAGCTTAGCGACATACAAGATTTCATCAGCGATTGGCGGAGGTGAACAAAGCACAACCTTACGACAACCTGCGATTTGAGCAGGAACACCTAACATAAGAACCGTTGACGGTAGTGGCGCACTGCCACCGGGAATATAAAGGCCAACAGTATTAATCGCGCGCGTCACTTGCTCACACACAACACCAGGCTGTGTCTCAACCTTAATTGGCTGCGGCTTTTGAGCTTCGTGAAACTTAGCAATGTTGCTATAAGCTTGCTCTAACGCTTGCTTCATCTCTGGTGTTAGACGAGCACACGCCTCTTCAATCTCACCCGAACTGACTCGGATAGATTCTGGAGTTACACCATCAAACTTTGCAGTCAGCTTTTTAAGCGCGGCATCGCCTTCATTTCGTACTTTTGCAATAACATCAGAAACAGTCGCTGTGATGTTTGCACCTTCAGTAATAGCTGGACGCTCTAATACCGAGTCTTGCTGTGATTCACTTAAAGATTGCCAAACAACGGTTCTCATCGTCACTACCCCATCATTTTTTCGATTGGTAATACTAGAATCGAGCTTGCACCCAACTCTTTCAGCTGTTCCATTGTTTCCCAGAACAAGTTCTCTGTACTTACTAGGTGCACGGCAACTTTGTCTTTGTCTGTAGATAGAGGAAGAACCGTTGGATCTTCAGCACCAGGCAGTAGTGCTTTGATTTGCTCTAGTTGAGAGGTTGGCGCGTGAAGCATGATGTACTTCGACTCTTTCGCTTGTTGAACACCCTGCATACGAGTCAGTAGTTTTTCAATCAGTGCGGTCTTGTCTGCGTCGAAGTCGCCAACACGTTGAATCAGTGTTGCTTTCGATTGGAAGATAGCTTCTGCTTCTTTTAGGCCGTTCGCTTCAAGCGTTGCACCTGTAGAAACTAAATCAGCGATAGCGTCTGCAAGGCCAGCGCGAGGCGCGACTTCAACCGAACCTGTTAGCATACAAGTGCTGAACTCAACACCCTGCTCGTCCATGTAGGCTTTAAGTAGTTGTGGGTAGGTTGTCGCAATACGTTTGCCCGCTAAGTCTTGTGGGCCATTGTATTCTTCGTCTTTATTAATAGCGATTGAAAGGCGGCAACCACCGAAGTCTAAACGACGTAGTGTGCGGAACTCTGAAGGCTCTTTAAGAGCAACACGATCTAGACGAACTTCTTCTAGTTCATTTTCACCGATGAAACCAAGGTCAACTACACCATCCATGATAAGACCTGGGATGTCGTCATCACGAACGAGTAACAAGTCGATTGGCATATTTAGTGAGTGAACCACTAGGCGCTCACCCATGATATTAAATTTAACACCACATTTTTTAAGTAGGTCTTGGCACTCTTTACTTAAGCGACCTTTCTTTTGAATTGCGATTCTTAGGCGTTGTGTCTGCATTGCTGTATCCCTGTGCAAATATTTGAATTTATTGATTATTTAAAAGCGCTAAAACTAAAAAACCCTCGGGGACTTTGTCATCCCGAGGGTTTAAATCTAAATTCTTTTGACTTAACCTCCGGGAGTAATCTTGCTCCCGGGTATACGTAAATCTCCCCGAAAGACTAGATAGGGTGATGATGGTGATGAATGTTCATTACTAATTTACGCATACTTATCAGCTCTTAGGTTGTTTGCTGTCTTGTCTCCACACTAACTAAGCTGACATCCTTTTTCAACCATTTATTCGAACTTTTTTCACGAAACTTAAAATTAAATTAACAGGCACAAAAAAGGGAGGCAAACGCCTCCCTGATAGTTTACTGATTAACTTTCAATTTTAGCTTTTGCACGTCGCCATTTTGCAGCGAGAGAAGTAAGCCAATGCAAAACATACAGCAACAAACGTTAGAGACGCTGCGCCAAATGCGATGCCAATTGAAGATGTCATACCTAGAGTGATGAAACCAATGCACGATACGAACGCTACAGACAACGCGTATGGAAGCTGAGTCGAGACGTGGTCGATGTGGTTACAACGAGCACCAGTAGAAGACAGAATCGTCGTATCTGAGATTGGAGAACAGTGGTCACCAAATACTGCACCCGCTAGAACCGCACTTAGCATTGGAAGAATCAGTGCGATATCCGATGCTGCAGCCATATCACCCGCGATTGGTAGCATGATACCGAACGTACCCCAAGATGTACCTGTAGAGAACGCCATAACGCCCGCTAGAAGGAACAACATAACCGGTAACCAGTGGTAATCAATGCTGCCTGTTACTAGAGACGATAGGTAAGAACCCGTTTTCATGTCGCCGATAACAGAACCGATAGTCCATGCAAACACAAGAATCAGAATCGCGCCAAACATAGAGCTAGCACCGATCCACATTGTTCTTGCGATATCAGTCATAGATAGCTTTTGCTTGAATACTGTCGCTAGTGCTACTAGTAAGCCAATAACACCACCGTAAACAAGAGACTTACCTACATCCGTGTTTTCGAATGCGCCTAGAAGGTTGAATGCTTGGCCATCAGCAGCCAGCGCTTGGCCGCCTGTGTAAAGCATTGCAGCCACTGTCGCTACAATTAGCGATACGATTGGCATAACAAGATCAGAAACTGAACCGTTTTCGCTCTCTTCGATATCTAACTCTTCGTTTAGATCGTGAGCTTGCTTTTGATCGTTGTCACCTTCAAAGCCACGGCCTTGAGATGCTTCGATCTCATGCTCACGCATCTTACCAACGTCTAGACCGAACCATGCTACTGCGAACACCATTAGTAGTGCGAATACAGCGTAGAAGTTCATTGGGATAAGACGAACGTAAGCACCCAGTGCAGAATACTCTGTCACACCGTGTGTCACTAAGATGCCACCAATGATCGTGATGATGTAAGCACCCCAGCTAGAAGCAGGCATGATCACACACATAGGAGCAGCAGTTGAATCTAGGATATAAGCAAGCTTAGCGCGAGATACATAGAAGCGGTCTGTTACAGGACGAGAGATAGCACCAACCGCTAGGCTGTTAAAGTAGTCATCAACAAAGATGAATACACCTAAGAAAGCAGCAAGTAGTTTTGAACCACGTTTGCTCTTAACGCGAGACTGTGCCCACTCCGCGAATGCGCGAGTACCGCCAGACAGTGTTAATAATGCCGTTGTCATTCCAAGAATAATTAGGAATGCAATGATGCTCATGTTCCAAGTGTTGATGCCACCATCTTCGATGAAAACACCAGATGCTTTAGTAAACACGTAGCTAGCTGCGTTACCTACTGAGTAATCAGCAAGTAGAATCGCACCCATGATGATACCGACACCCAAAGAAACCAATACACGGCGGGTAACAATAGCAAGGCTCAAAGCCACAAGGGGCGGAAGCAAAGATAAAGGTGATGTTGCAAAATCTATTAAATTCATGATCTTCAAAAACCAGTTTTTTATTTGGCTAGAGATCTACTGCAGACAAACTTGATACGGCTGACCAAGCTCATGTTGAACTAAGCGAAAGGGAAGTGAACACTTCACCCAACCCTACAGTAGCGCTCCATAGTTTAAAATTAAGACTATGGCAGTGTTGTACCTATTGAGCACAACCCCAGCAAATTGCTTAGATATACAATTTACTTCGGCAATTACACCTTTCATTCCCGTTCATTGGCATCACCCCAACGGAAGTTACTTTTTATAATTGCACCTCTACGTGCGATAACATTATTAACCGTGTAAACCAGAGTTTAACAACAAATTAACCAACACCTCGCATCAGGTAGCCGCAATTGTACTCATCAAGAGCAACAATGCAACATATCATTCCGAGAAAAATAGCTTTTTGTTAATGAACTAATCAATAGAAGAATAGTCTACATAAGTTGACTACTCCACCTGTCACATATCATTTTTTAAGATATTCTTAATAATTATTATAAATTCAATAGAAATACTGCTCTGAATTTTCAACTATTCATCTCACTTTTATATTTAAATATGTAATAGAAGAAATACTATTTGTTTTATTCCTAGGCTCTGTTTATTATTAGGAAGATTATTTAGTTTACCTTGATGGAAAATATCATGTCTGAATTAACAAAAACTCTATTAAATATCCGCAGCCTTCGTGCGTTCTCACGTGAATTAACTCTTGAGCAACTTGAAGAAGCGCTAGACAAGCTGACTATTGTTGTACAAGAGCGTCAAGAGTCTGAAGCTGAAGAGCGTGCTGCTAAAGCAGAGCAAGAAGCTAAGCTTTCTGCTATTGCTGAACAAATTGCAAAAGACGGAATTGATGTTGCCGATCTTATTGCTGCACTTTCTGGTGAAGCAAAATCTAAAACAACAAAAGCTAAACGCGCTCCTCGCCCAGCGAAATACAAATACGTAGACGCAAACGGCGACGAGAAGACTTGGACAGGTCAAGGCCGTACGCCTTCAGCTATCCAAGAACAGCTAGATGCTGGTAAATCTCTAGAAGAGTTTGCTATCTAAACATTTAGTTTACTTAGTGAGTAATCAATTACACGCTAAGCGATAGAATTAATATTTAAGTCGACCAAAGTATTATTTACGACTTCAATATATTCAGAAACAAAAAAGGCTCCTTTCGGAGCCTTTTTTATATTTGTACTATCAGTATTAGAAACCAACTGATACTGATAGTACTACTGATTAAAGAAAGTAACTTATCTTTCCCAGTACGCTTCTTCTAGGCTATCTTCTCTTTCAGGAAGGCCACGAGATAAACGTGGAGAGTGTTGAACCAACACTTCATAGCTAGCACGGTTAGAATATTTACAAACTTGTGAGAACGAAGAGTACGTCAAGAATGAATGTTGGTGTTTACTTGAGTTTGGCACGTTTTCTTTGTGGTACTTATTAGCAGCCATATCATGTAATAAAGCTGATAACGCAGCATCACCTGCACCATTGGTATTTTTGATCTTTTCTGGTCCACCCATGTATGGCGCAATGTGCGAATACACTTTAGTTGGGTTTTCACATAAATCTTTATGCGCAGGACGGCTAAATTCAAAACGGTTGAATTCCGCAATTGAACCTGGAAGTAAAGGCAGTGACGTTTCACGCTTAGCTGCATCTTCTGTATAACCAGCCATAAATAGGCCAACAGGTCCCGCAGTACATAGAACAAGGTCTACCCAGTCTAGCGCTTTATCTGATGCAGCCAGTGGATCGCTTTCACCCGTTAACGCTTCAGCTTCGTCTTCATTCATTGCAACAACCGTTACGTGTTGCTCAAGGAAATCTTTCCAGAATTCTGGATCATCTTGAATAACGAACTTAGTACCTAGTGTAAGAACGACTGGCACATCGTATTTCTTCGCGTATTCGATCGCTTTCATTGTTGCTTCAGGCATCGGGTCGCCTGGCTTACAGCGAACTAAATAAGCCGTTAAAACTAAAGCAGAAGCACTTTTGAAGATTTTTTCAGGAATGCTTTCTGGTTTTAATTGGTTCATTTGTCCTTCGCTAATTGCGAAAGTACGTTCACCGTCTTCTGTAATTAATGCAAAGCAGCGACCAATTGCGCCATCTACCCCTTGTAAATGGTTCAGATCCATTCTGCTTGATGTATTACATAAATAGCGATAACCGTAACTACCAATCTTAATATCTTGGCTCATTACACCTAACAGTGTAGAACGGTCATCCGCTAGCACTGAATAGTTGTGTAATGTGTTACCAATTGTGCCACCAGCGTATTCATTGGTAATCAGGCACTGCTCTTTTAATTCTTGATACAAAGATTCAGCGGCTGCGTCGCCAATAACCAGTGAATGTCCCTTGCTCAAACCATACTTCTCAATAAGTTCAGAACTCACCTTTGCTTCAATATCCACCAATGTTTGGTCAATACCGATAATATGAGTGCGTGACATTCTTTTACTGCTTTGAGCTTGGCTCACTAGAGGATCACGAGCGTGAACCGGAAAGTAGTGCTTTGATTTACGTTGTCCAGGGAATTTCATAGGGCTAGTCTAAGTCAAGGGGAAATAGGTGGCGGATTCTACCGCGCTATATTTAACGCGGCAATCTTTCAAACTATAGCAAACGTTTGCTGAAGGTTTTTTTTATTCGCCTTCCATAAAGCTTAAATCAGGCAGCATGCCCAAATGCTCTGCGTAACGTTTTTGATTAAACTCCGCGCCGTTTTTCATAACGTCAAATACTTCAATTGCCAGTGCACATGCCATAGCCGCAATTGCTTCTTCACGTGGAGTGCCTGTCATCATTAAACGCATCAACGTCTCTTTCACTTTCACTGGTTCGCCATCTTCAAGCTGGTTCTCGATGATCTCAATCAGCTCTTCTTCTTGCATAAATTCGTTTTGTTCAGACATTTTTTTATCTCAGGTCTTGGATTTCGAGCGACTATGCCACATATACTTCTGACATCCTAGCGACTCACCTCGCTCTCATGCGATTCTCTAACAAAGTCAGCGCACTATTTGTGCAAATGAAACTGTGATTCCGGTCTCGGATCTGTCACGGCGTTTCTCTTTCTGTTAGAATTTGCGACCAAGTAATAGTAACGGTGTTTAGACATGTCAGATATCAGCTCTGGAAACAGCGAAAAGAAAGTAATTGTCGGTATGTCCGGCGGTGTAGATTCGTCAGTATCGGCGTATCTTCTTCAGCAACAAGGCTATCAGGTAGAAGGCCTTTTCATGAAAAACTGGGAAGAAGACGATAACGAAGAATACTGCACGGCAGCTGAAGATCTTGCTGATGCTCAAGCGGTATGTGACAAACTAGGTATCCACCTTCACACTATCAACTTTGCTGCAGAATACTGGGACAACGTATTCGAATACTTCCTTGAAGAGTACAAAGCAGGTCGTACACCTAACCCAGATATTCTTTGTAACAAAGAAATCAAATTTAAAGCATTCTTAGAGTTTGCGGATGAAGTGCTAGACGCAGACTACATTGCGATGGGTCACTACGTTCGTCGTACTTTCCCAACTCAAGAAGAGCTTGATGCTGGCGTAAAACCAGAAATGCTACGCGGTCTAGACAGCAACAAAGACCAAAGTTATTTCCTATACACGCTAAGCTCAGATCAAGTGGCACGCAGCCTATTCCCTGTCGGTGAATTAGAGAAGCCAGAAGTGCGACGTATTGCTGAAGAGCAAGACTTGATCACAGCTAAGAAGAAAGATTCAACAGGCATCTGCTTTATCGGTGAGCGCAAGTTCACTGAGTTCCTAGGCAAATACCTACCAGCACAACCGGGTAACATCGAAACACCTGAAGGCCAAGTGATTGGTCAACACCAAGGTTTGATGTACCACACGCTAGGTCAGCGTAAAGGCCTTCATATTGGCGGCACTAAAGGTGGTGGCGGTAACGAAGAACCATGGTTTGTTGGTGAAAAAGACCTTAAGCGTAATGTACTTATCGCAGTACAAGGTAAAGACCACCCTCTTCTGAAATCAGAAGGCTTGATCGCATCTCAACTTCATTGGGTAAATCGCACACCAATTACTGAAGTTATGACATGCACGGTAAAAACACGTTACCGTCAAACAGATATTCCTTGTACAATCATCCCAATTGATGATGAGAACATTAAGGTTATTTTTGATGAGCCACAAATCGCAGTGACCCCAGGTCAATCTGCAGTGTTCTACCAAGGCGAAGTATGTCTTGGTGGTGGTATCATCGAAAAGCGCATCTAATCAATCAAACGACAAACGATAGAAGACAACTAGGAGTTACTACGTGGCTAATACACTTTATGACCGTACTATTGCTTTCGCCGGAATTTGCCAAGCTGTGGCTTTGGTTCAACAAGTAGCGAAAGACGGCCATTGTGATAAAGATGCCTTTGAAGCTTCACTCAGTGCCATTTTAAATACCAACCCATCGAATACCGTGGGCGTATTTGGACGTGAAGCGAACCTAAAGCTTGGCCTTGAGTGCTTAGTAAAAGGTATCGATAGTACTCCAGCAGGTAGCGATATCACGCGTTACATCATCAGCTTGATGGCGCTTGAGCGTAAGCTGTCTTCTCGCAACGACTCTATGTCTCAGCTTGGTGACCGCATTCAAACTGCAGAGCGCCAAACTGAACACTTTGATCTGTTTGACGAGCAAATGATCAGCAACCTTGCAAGTATCTACCTTGATGTCGTCAGCCCTATCGGCCCTCGCATTCAGGTTTCTGGTACTCCGTCTGTACTTCAGCAGACATCGAGCCAACATAAGGTTCGCGCACTGCTTCTATCAGGGATTCGAAGCGCTGTGTTATGGCGTCAAGTTGGCGGTAAACGTCGCCACCTTATCTTCGGTCGTAAGAAGATGATCGAGCAGGCTCAAATCCTACTAGCTCGAATGTAGTTTATTAGCTCGCGCCTCGTCGCGAGCTTGTTTTTTGTATCAACACAACTCTCACGCAAACGATTGCGCAATGTGCGTGACAATTGAGATTGTTACTGGTATAAACCTCTCAAAATTTAGAAAACTCAATTCAGGAGAACACCATGGAACTGTCAGCATTGACTGCTGTTTCACCAGTAGACGGCCGTTACGGAAGTAAGACTATTGCATTACGCAGCATCTTTAGTGAGTTTGGACTACTAAAGTACCGCTCTATCGTTGAAATTCGTTGGTTACAAAAGCTTGCAGCAACTGATGCAATCAAAGAAGTACCAGCGTTCAGTGCAGAAGCTAACCAGTTTCTTGATGAACTAGCCGCTAACTTCAGCGAAGAAGATGCTCTACGTATCAAAGAGATCGAGCGCACGACTAACCACGACGTTAAAGCGGTTGAGTACTTCTTGAAAGAGAAAGTTGCTGGCGTTCCTGAACTTCACGCTGTAAACGAATTTATTCACTTTGCATGTACTTCTGAAGACATCAACAACACCTCTCACGCGCTTATGCTTAAAGAAGCTCGTGACACAGTGATTCTTCCAGAAATCCGTAACGTAATTGATGCTATCAAAGCACTTGCGAACGAGTACCGTGATATTCCATTACTGTCTCGTACACACGGTCAGCCAGCTTCTCCTTCTACTATGGGTAAAGAGATGGCTAACGTTGCGTACCGTATGGAACGTCAATACAAGCAAATCGAAAACGTTGAGATCCTAGCGAAAATCAACGGTGCTGTAGGTAACTACAACGCACACCTTTCTGCATACCCAGAAGTTGAATGGCACCAGTTTAGCGAAGAGTTCATCACTGAATCTCTTGGCGTAACTTGGAACCCGTACACAACTCAAATCGAACCTCACGATTACATCGCTGAGCTATTCGATGCAATTGCTCGTTTCAACACTATCCTTCTAGACTTCGACCGTGACGTTTGGGGCTACATCGCTCTTGGTCACTTCAAGCAGAAGACTATTGCTGGCGAAATCGGTTCTTCGACAATGCCGCATAAAGTTAACCCAATTGACTTCGAAAACTCTGAAGGCAACCTTGGTCTAGCGAACGCAGTATTCAGCCACCTTGCACAAAAACTTCCAGTTTCTCGCTGGCAGCGTGACCTTACTGACTCTACGGTTCTTCGTAACCTAGGTGTGGGTGTTGGCTACGCAATCATTGCATACACTTCGACTCTGAAAGGTATTAGCAAGCTTGAAGTTAACCGCGCTGCGCTACTTGCTGAACTAGACAAGAACTGGGAAGTATTGGCTGAACCAGTACAAACAGTAATGCGTCGTTACGGCATCGAAAAACCATACGAGAAGCTAAAAGAGCTAACTCGTGGTAAACGTGTAGATGGCGAAGGCATGCGTGCATTCATCGATGGTCTTGAGATCCCTGAAGACGAGAAAGTTCGCCTGAAAGAGATGACTCCAGCGAACTACATCGGCCAAGCAATCGAGCTAACTGACAAACTGTAAGGTTCGAATTTCGAATCACAGAATAGACTAAGGCTTCCCATGTGGAAGCCTTTTTGTTGAGCGGAACAAAGTGTATTGAGCACAAGAGACGTCAGCAAAATAATACAAAGCAACCCAGTATCATTACCCTACTCATCTCAATCCGTGCGATATCAACCAATCAATATCGTAATGCTTCATCACCAGTAACCCTCTATCGCCAGACACCTATTCCTCGAATACTTACTGTCTTAGATGCCAAGATCAAAAAAGACCTCCCGAAGGAAGCCTTTCAAATGTATCTTGTCGATTAGCGACTGAAGAATACGTAGCGATTACATGTTACGTAGAGAAGCAATACGCTTGTCTAGCGGCGGGTGGCTCATTAGAAGCTCTGTTAGAGACTTCTTACCGTTGATACCAAATGCCATCATAGAACCTTCTAGTTGTGGCTCATGGCTCACCTTTAGGCGCTCTAGCGCTGCAATCATCTTCTCTTTACCTACTAGGTTCGCTGCACCTGCATCGGCATGGAATTCACGATGACGGCTGTACCACATCGTAATGAAGCTTGCTAAGAAACCAAATACCAATTCCAACACCATAGACACACCGAAGTACACCATCATGTTGCTGCCACCCTCTTCTTCGTTGTCATTCGACGCAACAATGTTGGCGATGAAACGAGATAGGAAGATAACGAACGTGTTCACTACACCTTGCATTAACGTCATGGTCACCATATCACCGTTCGCGATGTGGCTCACTTCATGCGCTAATACTGCTTCAGCTTCATCACGCGTCATGTTGTGCAGCAGGCCTGTTGATACTGCTACCAATGAATCGTCACGCTTAGCACCTGTCGCGAATGCGTTGATGTCTGGCGAGTCGTAGATCGCCACTGTTGGCATACCAATACCAACTTGTTGAGATTGACGGCTTACCGTCTCCATCAACCAATGTTCTGTTTCGTTACGTGGGCTTTCAATGACCATGCCGCCTACCGAGCGTAGCGCCATTTTCTTCGACATCATTAATGAAATGAATGAGCCGCCAAAACCAAATACCGCAGCCATCACCAATAAACCTGAGAGGCTACCGGGTTGCATACCTGTAACTGCGTATACAACATTAAGAACAACACTTAGTACCAATACAACCGCTAGGTTAGTTGCAAGGAACAACATTACTCGCTTCATTACTTATCTCCGCATGAAAGCTGTTTTTATAAAACTTATTGTTATAGACAAGGCAGACAGCAATAGATTCCAACCTTGAAGACTTATACTTACTTATACATATAGTCTTAGATTAAGAAAACAAGGTTAAGCATTAAATTGCAACATTTGATTACGGGAGTGGTTCATTTCTCAATCGTCCATTAGACCTAAGTAGTATGGTTAACCACCAACGATCCGTTTAGAGTGTCAGTCAATTACTGTATTGGCTAGTTCATGGAACAAAAGGAAAGGATCATGGTTGAAGGTACTAACACTCAAATGGCTATCGATTTACTGTGCTGTCACCTAGGGATTACTGAAGAAGAAGCAAAGAAACAGATCGGTATTCTTACGCCACAAGCAGCGCAAACCAATATAACAGAGACACAACAAGCACTAATGGGACTTACAAAAGAACATTGATCCCAAGCTTAACTCTACACAGGCTTAAAATAGCAAAAGGGCTGCAATCGCAGCCCTTTTCTTATTTCTCGTATAACTTGAGAATTAAAGCTCAAGCAATGGCTGTACATTAATGTACTTGCCAATATTCTTAGACTTCGCTTTTGGTACGTAAGGGATCTCACCTAACTTTGGTGCACCTAGCTTATCTTCAAGCATCGCAATAATATCAGCGTAATGTTCAGTGCCAGGATTAATACGGTTTGCTACCCAACCAACTAAGTTTAGTCCGTCAGCACGAATCGCTTCAGCAGTTAGCAGTGCGTGGCTCAAACAACCAAGCTTAATACCCACAGTCAGTACCACTGGAAGCTGCTCTTTTTTAACCCAGCTAGACAAGTATTCATCATCTGAAACCGGTACACGCCAACCACCAGCACCTTCAACTAACACGATGTCAGAGTTTTGCTTATGCTCTTCCAGCTTTGCAGATAATACGGCTTCATCAATCACCACGCCGTCATGCTTAGCAGCGATGTGAGGCGATGATGGTAGCAACAACGCGTATGGATTGACGTCTTCGTAAGCAATATCTTGCGTCGCCGCTTCTTGAAGATGCAGTGCATCACTATTACGCAGTCCTTCAGGAGATTTTTCACTCCCTGCAGCAACTGGCTTGTAACCAATTGTTGATAAATCTTGTGCGGCCAAAGCTTGAAGAATCGCTTTTGAAACCACAGTTTTTCCCACTTCGGTATCCGTACCTGCAATGAATAATGCATCAATCATAATTGAATAACCCCTAAACAAACTTGATATGTTGCTGGTAAGAAACCTTGATGGTTCTTAAACTCTCGATATTCCCGATCAACAAGCTGCAACATGCGACGACTTGTTAAACCTTGTGAGCGACCACTTACGTGATTAGCGCCGATACCTTTAAGGTCGCGCATCAGTTCAAACGCAGTGTCGTACCAAACGGTGATGGTGGGCAAGTCTAGTTGATGAACGGTACAGCTAGATTGCGCTAACGCAATTTTTACCTTATTGATTGTAATAAAATGGTTAACGTGTTGATGTGCGTCAATTTTGGACCACGACTTTTTCAGTTCAAACAGCGACCCATCAAGCAAAGTTGAGAAAATAACACGCCCACCAGCCGCTGTAACACGCTTAATCTCTCTCAAAGGCGACGACAAATCGTCACACCATTGCAACGCAAGGCTAGAGAAAACGATGTCAAAGCACCCATCTTCAAACGGCAATTGTTCGGCATCGGCTTGTTGATATAAAGATACAGATGCACCACACCGCTTCTCTGCTGTTGCTAGCATTCCAACAGAAAGATCAGCGCAAACCACTTCGGCGCCTCGTTTTACAAGTTGCTCGGAGAAATAGCCAGTACCACAACCTAGATCCAGCACCTTAAAGCCTGACAGATCGCTGGGTAATTTATCCAGTAATCGGTGGCCAACATCGCGTTGAAATTCAGCGTGTTTGTCATAGGTTGTTGCCGCTTTACCAAAGGCTTCGGCAATCGCACTCTTATCTTGGCCAACGTAATTATGCACTACTGCTTCTTGTGACATTTACTGAGCCTCTTTATTTGATTCAAAGCTTGGATGGATACCCGGTTCAGTGCTTAAGTCGATGTTTCGTTCAATGGCTTGATGCAACGACCTGGTTAACTGGAGAATCTGTTTTGGGCTATGGTTAGCTGTTAACGTGATTCGTAATCGAGCAGTTCCAGCAGGTATGGCTGGCGGCCTTATTGCGGTCACCCAAACTTGGTTTTGCTTTAACTCTTCAGCTATTGATAATGCCGCTTGTGCTTCACCTATCACAAATGGCTTAATCGGAGTCTTAGTATCCACAAAGCCTTTCAAGCCGCTCACCTGCTCTGCATAGAGAGACCCTAACTCAATCAGCTTTTCTCGGCGCCACTCTTGAGTTTGAGTCATCTTACAGGCATGAGATAAAGCCACCGCTTGTGAAGGTGGCATCGCCGTCGAGTACACATGATGACGAGCAAACTGAGTTAAGTAATCACCCACTTCTGACGAACAAAGAATCGCAGCACCAGAAACGCCAAATGCTTTGCCAAAGGTCACCACCAAAATATCGGGGGAGATTTGTGCTGCACTGCAACTCCCAGCTCCTTTATCACCTAATACGCCGATACCGTGGGCATCATCAACCGCCAACCAACTGTCGTATTGATGAGTCAGGTTAGATATCTGGCTGAGAGGCGCTTGATCGCCGTCCATGCTGAATACGCCCTCAGTGACGACCAAGGATTGTAGAGATCGGCTTAATAGAGACTCTAGATGCTGCGTGTCGTTGTGTTTAAAGCGTTTCATGGTTGCATGAGAAAGCATCCCCGCTTCCATCAAAGAGGCGTGATTAAGCTTGTCTTGCAGCAGAGAGTCGTCTTTTTCGAGCAGAGAAAACAACAAGGCTTGGTTCGCACTGAAACCAGAACTAAAGAGAATCGCACGTTCAAAGCCCAACCATTCACACAGCTGAGCTTCTAAATTTCTATGAGCAGGACTAAAACCCGTGACCAATGGCGATGCCGCACTGCCAGCACCATAAAGGGAAAGCCCAGCTTGCCACGCCTCCACCAATTCAGGGTCGTTCGCCAAGCCTAGGTAATCATTACTCGAAAAATTAATAAAGCGAGAACCTTCGCAATTAAGCAAAGGACCATTACTGTTTTCGAGCACTTTAAGTTGACGAGTTAGCCCCTGCTCACGGCGTTGAACAAGGGCATCTTTGATACGGGATTTAAACAGTGGCATCGTAGAACATGTCATCTTTCGTTGGACGAGCAGCAACGCGCTCCACTACTTGATCTAACAGTTCGTTTTCTTGAATTTCATCAGGCTTCTGAGCCACTTGTTGGCTGTTGATGCCTAACTTCTTAAACAACTGCATGTCCGTGTCTTCATCTGGGTTTGGCGTAGTCAGTAGCTTACAACCGTAGAAGATAGAGTTCGCGCCAGCCATGAAGCACATCGCCTGCATCTGTTCATTCATATTCTCGCGACCTGCAGATAGACGAACCGCTGACATTGGCATCATGATACGAGCAATCGCAATCAACTTAATGAAGTCAAAAGATTCAACATCATCGACGTTTTCCATCGGTGTGCCTTTCACTTTCACGAGCATGTTGATTGGCACACTCTCAGGGTGTACCGGAAGGTTCGCTAGCTCTACCAGCAGGCCTGCACGGTCATTAGTACTTTCGCCCATACCAATAATGCCACCAGAACAGATCTTCATACCGGCATCACGTACGTGAGACAGCGTATCTAAACGATCTTGGTAAGTACGAGTGGTGATGATGCTGCCGTAAAACTCGGGAGACGTATCAAGGTTATGGTTGTAGTAATCCAAGCCTGCATCCGCTAACTCGCCAGCTTGATCAGGGGTTAACATGCCTAGTGTCATACAGGTTTCTAGACCCATACCTTTCACACCTTTGATCATATCAGTCAAGTGAGGCATATCGCGTTCTTTCGGGTTTTTCCACGCCGCGCCCATACAGAAACGAGTCGAGCCCGCGTTCTTGGCTTTTTGCGCCGCATGCAAAACACGCTCTACTTCCATTAGGCGTTCTTTGTCGACATCCGTTCGGTAGTGAGCACTTTGAGGACAATACTTACAGTCTTCAGGACAAGCACCGGTCTTAATCGATAGAAGCGTACTCACCTGCACGTGGTTGTGCTCTTGGTACTGTCTATGAACCACTTGAGCTTCAAACATTAAATCCATAAACGGTTTTTCAAGCAGTGCTGTTACTTCAGCAACTGTCCAGTCATGACGAACTTCCACGTGTCGATCCTTTTTTATTATTTGATGTTTCATCTCTATCAATAGAGATTGCATTTATGCTTGGCTAGTCTACCGACAAGCTTTAGACTGTCAACACATTGATAATATCAAAAGTTTACATCTGGTTATTTTTTAATCACACCAAGAATGGAAGTTACTATGGATCTCGCCTTTGATCGCCAGCATATCTGGCATCCCTACACATCAACGTTAACACCTCTGACCTGCTACCCAGTCACCAACGCAGACGGTGTTTACCTAGAATTAGAAGGCGGAAAACGAATTATTGATGGTATGTCATCTTGGTGGTCAACCATCCACGGCTACAATCATCCAGAGCTAAACGCTGCAGCTCATAGTCAAATCGATAAGGTTTCACACGTTATGTTTGGTGGCATCACCCACCAGCCCGCTATCGATCTATGTAAGAAGCTTTTGAATCTCGCGCCAAGTAATCTTGAGCATGTATTTTTGGCCGATTCAGGTTCAGTTGCCGTAGAGGTTAGCCTCAAGATGGCATTGCAATATTGGCACGCTAAAGGACAACCTCGTTCAAAGTTCCTCACACTAAGAGATGGCTACCACGGTGATACCTTTGCGGCGATGTCAGTGACCGACCCTGACAATTCGATGCACAGCCTCTACAAAGGCTTTTTGCCGGAACATATTTTCGCTGATTCGCCAAAAACAGGCTTTTGGGATGAGTGGAACTCAAGTGACATCGATAGTTTTCGAGAAAAGCTGGCAGCACACCATCAAGAAGTCGCAGCGGTGATCTTAGAGCCTATCGTTCAAGGGGCTGGCGGCATGCGCATCTACCACCCTGAGTTCCTAAAACAAGTTCGCTTGCTGTGTGATGAATTCAACGTATTGCTGATCTTGGATGAGATTGCGACCGGATTTGGCCGCACAGGGGAACTGTTCGCTTGTGAGCATGCCGATGTTCAACCGGACATATTATGCGTAGGCAAAGCTTTAACTGGTGGCTATATGACATTGTCAGCGACGCTTGCGAGTAAGGAAGTTGCTGACACGGTATGTGGCGGTGAAGCAGGCTGCTTTATGCATGGGCCAACCTTTATGGGCAACCCATTGGCTTGCGCAGTCGGTGCGGCAAGTTTATCCATCATCGAGCAAGGCCATTGGAAAAATCAGACTCAACAGATTGAACAGCTCTTTTCTGAGTTGTTACCACCGTTGCGAGAACATGAACTGGTTAAAGACGTGCGTTGGTTAGGCGCTATTGGCGTCGTTGAAACTCACACACCCGTCGATATGGAAGCCATTCAAGCTCACTTTGTAGAGCAAGGCGTTTGGATCCGTCCGTTTGGTAAGCTAATTTATATGATGCCTCCGTTTATTATCAAACCACAACATATTGAGCAATTGGTCGCTGCTATCGACACTGCATTACAAAATACTCATTGCTTTAAATAAGGCGTTTATTGCTCTAAACAAGAGCGACGATTATTTCTATATATCTTCATTAATAAATCATTTAATTAAACTAAAAGGCCTTACATAAAAGTAAGGCCTTAACTGCTTGAAGGTAACCGTCAGTTTAACGTAATTGGCTATCTTTACTTGCTCGACGGTTAAACAATGAATGTCGATGTGCGTCATGCTCTAATATTGACTGACATTCTATACACAAACGAACGCCTTTGATCGCGCGTCGTCTTTGTTCCGGAATCTCATCACCACACTCATCACAATAACGCAAACCCTCACCACCTCGAAGGTTTCCTCTTACACGAGAGAGCTCATCATCAATGGTATTTTGTATTTGCTGGCTGACACTATCGTCACCAGCCCATCCTACGGCCATAAGCCCTCCTCAGTATTTGAACGAGAAAATCTATACCTACCGCGGTAAGAGCATATTATAGCCACATTTAAGGATTGTAATAATTATCAAAATCAATAAAACACTATTACACATAGGTAACAAAAATTATTTATTTCTCGCCACTGCACTATTCTATAGGCAATAAAAAACCCAGCCTGTTGGCTGGGTTTTATAAGTAACCTAATGCTTAATCAATCTAATTAACCGATGTGCGTTACGCCGCCCATGTATGGTTGAAGTACTTCTGGGATAGCAATACGGCCATCTGCTTCTTGGTTGTTCTCAAGGATAGCAACCATAGTACGACCAACAGCAAGACCAGAACCGTTTAGTGTGTGTACAAGTTCAGGTTTTTTCTCGCCTTTACGACGGAAACGAGCTTGCATACGACGCGCTTGGAAATCCCACATGTTTGAACAAGAAGAAATCTCACGGTAAGTCTCTTGTGCTGGAACCCATACTTCTAAGTCGTAAGTTTTCGCAGAACCGAAGCCCATGTCACCTGTACATAGAATCACTTTACGGTAAGGAAGCTCTAGAAGTTGAAGTACTTTCTCAGCGTGGCCAGTTAGCTCTTCAAGCGCTGCCATTGAGTCTTCTGGCTTAGTGATTTGTACTAATTCAACTTTATCGAATTGGTGCATACGGATAAGACCACGAGTGTCACGACCGTAAGAACCCGCTTCAGAACGGAAACACGGCGTGTGAGCTGTCATCTTAAGTGGCAGTTCAGCTTCATCAGTGATCGTGTCACGAACCATGTTCGTTACCGGTACTTCCGCAGTAGGGATAAGCGATAGAGTCTTAAGAGGTACGTCACTTACTTGCTCAGTTAGCGGGCTTGTGTGGAACAAGTCTTCGCCGAACTTAGGAAGTTGACCAGTACCGTAAAGGCTATCGTGGTTCACTAGATACGGTACGTACATTTCTGTGTAGCCGTGCTCATCAGTGTGAAGGTCTAGCATGAACTGAGCAATAGCACGGTGTAGACGTGCAAATTTGCCTTTCATCACGATGAAACGAGAACCCGAGATTTTAACTGCGCTAGCAAAATCAAGACCGCCAGACATTTCGCCAAGATCGACGTGATCTTTCACTTCAAAGTCGTAAGTCTTAGGTTGACCCCAACGAGAAACTTCTACGTTATCGTCTTCATCTTTACCATCTGGCACTTCTGCATCAGGTAGGTTAGGAATAGACATTGTGATCGTTTCTAGCTCAGATTGAAGATCAGCCAATGCTACTTTAGCTTGGTCTAGTTCTGCGCCTAAGTTGCCTACTTCTGCAAGGATACGCTCAGCTTCTTCATGGTCGCCTTTTGCTTTCGCTTGACCAATGGACTTCGATCGAGAGTTACGTAACGCTTGTAGCTCTTCAGTTTTCATCTGAAGGGACTTACGTTTTTCTTCAAGTTCACGAATTGTCTCTACATCAAGGGTGAAGCCTCGACGTGCTAATTTTGCCGCTGTTTCATCCAGCTCAGCTCGAAGTAATTTAGAATCCAGCATTGCTAATCCTATGCTTTAGTTATTTGAATATTCAGTAGCTTGCTACTGAATCACTGCTAAACCCCTAAAACTGGTGTTATTTCGACCAATTTATAACGATTTAATTGAAATTTTATGACTAGGTAACGATATCCAAAAAAGACTACTTTTCATAGCGTTTTTGTGGGCTTTTTGCGTCCAAATCCGCCAGATAATCTAGCTTCTCGCCAATTTTGGTCTCTAAGCCTCGTTTTGTTGGGAAATAGTATTGCTTCTCTCCCATTTCAGGAGGCAGATACTTTTCACCAGCGGCGTAGGCTCCTGGTTCGTCATGAGCATAACGGTATTCTTGCCCGTAGCCCATGTCCTTCATCAAAGTTGTCGGTGCATTTCGCAAATGATGCGGCACTTCATATTCAGGAAGATTGTGAGCATCTGTTAACGCTTGCTTCCACGCGGTGTAAACGGCGTTACTCTTTGGTGCACATGCGAGATAAACAACCGCCTGCGCAATCGCACGCTCCCCTTCAGCAGGGCCAATGCGCGTGAAGCAATCCCAAGCCGACATCGCTACCTGCATGGCGCGAGGATCAGCGTTACCGATATCTTCAGAAGCAATCGCCAGCAAGCGTCTAACGATATACAAAGGATCACAACCCGCAGCAATCATTCGTGCTGACCAGTACAAGGCCGCATCAGGGTTTGAGCCACGAATTGACTTATGAACCGCGGAGATTAGGTCGTACCAAATATCACCCTTGTTATCGAAACGAGCGACTTTCTCACCAGCCACTTCAGCCAACAACTGCAAGGTTATCGCTTTCTCGCCTTTATCGTTGTCTTCTGCCATGTCATACAGCAGTTCAAGGTAGTTAAGCGACATACGCGCGTCGCCGTTAACCAGTTCTGCAAGGCGATCTAAAACATTATCAGCAAAATCAACAGGCACATCACCTAACCCACGTTGCTTATCTTCAATCGCTTGGCGAATGACAAGAGAAATATCATCTGTGTTCAGGGACGTCAGTTTGTAGACACGCGCACGTGACAACAAAGCGTTGTTCAGTTCAAAAGATGGGTTTTCTGTCGTCGCACCAATAAAGGTCACGGTGCCATCTTCGATATGAGGCAGAAAAGCATCTTGCTGACTTTTGTTAAAGCGATGGACTTCGTCCACAAACAGGATGGTTCTGCGCCCTGCTTGCTTGTTCTCGCGCGCTTTTTCAATTGCAATACGAATGTCTTTTACGCCCGAGGTTACCGCCGATACACGTTCCACTTCAGCATTCGCATAGTTTGCTGCAACTTCGGCTAACGTCGTTTTACCGGTGCCCGGAGGCCCCCACAAAATCATCGAGTGGATATGGCCCGCTTCCAACGCTCTGCGAAGTGGTTTACCTGGGCCTAATATATGCTGCTGACCGATGTACTGTTCGACAGTTTCCGGTCTCATACGAGCAGCAAGGGGACGAAAATCTTCGTCCCCCGCAAAATCTAAGCTGTAATTACTCAATTGCAATCTCTTGATTCGTTGATGGCATTAATGCCTATCGACGTACTACCAAACGATCTGCTTGTTTAGATCAGTTTCTTTGGTCGTCGACCTCGACACCTTCCGGTGCCACAAAAGTAAAGCGGTCTGCTGCAGGTTTACCCAAATCAACATTGCTAAAGGTAAACTCACCTTTTTGACCGTCTTGTTCAATCACATTAAAGCCCTGAACAATGCCCTTTTCGGTGATATTAATCTGGAAGTCACCCTGATTAGAATCGACAGCAGTTGGCGTTAGCGTGAATTGGTTACCCGTTTGCGCCACATTATAATTATCCCAATCACTTTCTTGGTTACGTGTAAGCAGGACAAAAGGTGTCTGTGATGTCGCTTGCTCTTGCCAATAAATGCTCACTTGCTCAATGAACGGGCTGTAGTACCACAAGCTTTGGCCATCAGATACCAACAAGTTTTCATCAGGGAACGTGGTCTCCCAGCGGAACAGGCTTGGGCGTGCAATCTCTACCGTGCCCTCACCTTCCATAACAACATCACCATCAGGGCTGGTCACGACTTGTTTAAAGTCAGCGCTGAAGCCTGCGTTTAATGCCAAGCGGCTACTCAACTCTTCTTTCGGAGAAGCAAACACTGAGAAGCTCATAAATAAAAGTGCGAATACTTTTTTCATCAATAATCCTGTTAGAACATAAGTCGGTCATATTTTCGATTTGACCGACTGAATAGTTATGAGTTCCTACCGGAACTAATCTTTTGGTGGCGCTGGTGCTAAGACTTCTCGGTTACCGTTATGACCTGGAGCACTTACGATACCTTGAGCTTCAAGTTGCTCGACAATACGTGCAGCACGGTTGTAGCCAATCTTGAATCGACGCTGTACACCTGAAACTGAGCCACGACGTGAATGAACAACGTGTTCTACCACCTGATCAAACAGAGGATCGACCTCTTCATCACCTTCCATCTTCTCACCCGGAAGCAAGGTTTCTGGAGTTTGTTCGCCGTTGGTGATTTCATCAATATAGTTTGGCTTACCACGCGCTTTCCAGTTATTCACGACTGCGTGTACATCGTCATCAGATGCAAAGGCACCGTGAACACGAGTTGTATGGCTAGAACCAGGAGGCAAGTAAAGCATATCACCCATGCCCAATAGTGATTCCGCACCACCTTGGTCAAGGATAGTTCGTGAATCCGTTTTAGTTGATACCGTAAAGGCCACACGGGTTGGAATGTTCGCTTTAATAAGACCAGTAATAACATCCACTGATGGACGTTGCGTCGCTAGGATCAAGTGAACACCCGCCGCACGTGCTTTTTGTGCCAAACGTGCAATCAGTTCTTCAACCTTCTTACCAACCACCATGATTAGGTCGGCAAATTCATCAACGATAACCACAATGTAAGGCAGTTTCTCAAGCAATGGCGCTTCTGGGTCCATGCTGTCGCCAGGCTTCCACAGTGGATCGTGAATTGGGTGACCCGCTTCCGCTGCCATCTTAAGCTTATCGTTGTAACCTTTAATGTTACGAACGCCTAATGCTGACATCAGCTTATAACGTCGTTCCATCTCGCCAACACACCAACGAAGGGCGTTCGACGCATCTTTCATGTCGGTTACCACTTCAGACAATAGATGAGGAATACCCTCATAAACCGATAGCTCAAGCATTTTCGGGTCGATCATGATGAAGCGAACATCTTCCGGTGATGCTTTGTAAAGCATACTCAGAATCATTACGTTCACACCTACCGACTTACCAGAACCGGTTGTACCTGCAACCAGAACGTGAGGCATTTTCGATAGATCAGCAATAACGGCTTCACCAGCGATGTCTTGTCCTAGAACCACTGTCGTTGGCGATTTCGCTTCTTGGAACTGAGGGCTAGCAACCACGTCTGAGAAGAATACCGTTTGGCGACTCATATTCGGCAGTTCTAAGCCAACATAAGGTTTACCCGGAATCACTTCTACGACACGTACTGCCAATGCAGAGAGCGAACGCGCTAAGTCCATAGAAAGGCCAGAAATACGGCTTACTTTCACACCTGGAGCCAGATCAAGTTCGAATCGAGTGATTACTGGACCTGGGAAAATGTCGACAACGTCTGCTTTGATCTTGTAGTCCGCTAGCTTAGATTCAACAAGACGAGCAATTGCCTCTAGCGCATCACGGTCAATAAAGGTTTCACGCTTTTCAGGGTGGAATAACAATTCAAGCGTGGGTAATGGCTCAGCAGGCTTAGGTAAATTAACATCTTGTTGAACCAAGAACGGATTCTGCGCCGCTGCCATATTCGCTTGGGCTTCAGAAACAATGCTTTGGAATGCGGCGACATCTTGATCTTGATGCGCAGGTTCTTCTTCCGTTACTTCTTCCCAAGGAAGATCAACAGTTGGCTCTAGGTTTTGTGCTGTTGGCTGTTCAGGTTCTGAATGTTCTTCTTGATAAGGGAAAGGTTCAAACTGTTCTTCGATTAATGCTGCGTCAGCTAATTCAGCTTCAGCCTGTTCTGATTCAAGCTCTGAGCCCTGTTGGTAGCTTTGCTCTTCCGTAACATCAAACGGTGAAGGTTGTGCAGAGAAATCGTCTTCCACGGTTGCTTCTGGCTCGCCCATAGGTGAAGCGTATAAAGATTCAGGTTGAACATCTTCAGAACCAAATTCGCCATTTACTTGTGGTGAGCTATCTAATTCTGGTTCAGCACTTTTAAGGTCAGCATGAGCAGGGCCAACTTCTGGTTGTTCGTTCTGCATGTATTGTTGGTAAGCAACCTGAGAATCATGCGCGTCAACCTGATCTTGTTCTGCTAGGTCATCTTCATACATGGCCGCATTTTCTAGCTGCTCTATCGTTGCATTCAACTGTTTAGAGCGCTCAATACCTTCTTCTAGCGGTTCTTCTGGCGCTTGGTAAACAGCTGCTGCAGGGATCGTTTGCTCTGACTCAATTACCGCTTGAGGCTGAACCTGAGGTTCTTCATGAACAGGAGCTTCTTGCTTCGCAGGAGCATCGACAGGCATATGAATATTGTAATGACGCTTCGGCGATGCAGCATTGTCTCGCGCATTTGTCGCCACGTCTGCCGACTCATTGGTCGCAGAAAAACTCATCGCAGGATCTAGCGGATCATGCTCTGTTGATTCTTTGTTGCCTTCTATAGCAGGAACATCGCGGTAAGTTGGCGCTTGATGCTGCTGATGACGTTCTTCGATTAAATCGCGGTCTGCTGATTCTCTTAATTGAGGCTCAAGCAGCTCTTGGTCTTGACCACGAGCCTTATTAACAGTAGACGTGAAAAATTTGATGGCACATTCACCCAACCATTCCACAATGCTTAGCCAAGAGATACCGGTTAATAGAGTGAAACCAGCACCCCATAAGAAAAGAAGAACCAGCGTACTACCAAGAACATTCAACGTTGGAAGTGCAAGGCTTGTTAAAACGTCACCTACCACGCCACCGGATGAAAAGTACCAGATGTCGTCAAAGTTGATATCCGCTAAACCACAACTCGTAAGAATTAGGATAGTCAGGCCAAGTAAGCGAGTGCCCCACAGCATGAAGTCGATCTGCTCGTCTTCATTACGTTTGCGGAATAAAACCCACGCAGCAACCGTCACTAAGATAGGCAGAGGGTAAGCCAAAGAGCCAAATACGAAGAAAAGCGTATCCGCCAACCAAGCACCTAGGTAGCCACCCGCATTTTGAATGTCACCACCCCACGCCGTTTGCGACCATGATGGGTCTGCAGGACTAAAAGTTAATAACGCAACGGCAAGTAGAATAGAGAAGAGAACACCGAGAATCAGACTGCACTCTTTGAGACGTTGAGAACCACTCAAACGAGGAGACTGAGGCTCTTCACTCGTTTTAATGATTGTTTCTACTTTATTACTGCTCTGCTTGAACATAAACCAACTTAATAATTAAACGGGATAAAAACATCTCGAGCGGCCAAAGCCGCTCGTTTCAATGAAACTACTGTTGATTTAACCATATCAAACAGAAAAACCCAATTCCAGAAAGCAAGAAAGCGGAACAAATGTCCGCTTTCTTTCATTTCACCAATTGTGACTAACGAGTTTTAATCACAAGTTGATTGGTTTGTTTCACTTCTTCCATTACTACGTAAGTTCGAGTGTCGTTTACGCCCGGTAGACGAAGTAACGTATCACCCAGTAGCTTACGGTAAGCACCCATATCAGATACACGTGTTTTTAGAAGATAGTCAAAATCACCCGACACTAAATGACACTCTTGGATGTCATCCAGTTTCTGCACAGCGGTGTTGAATTGTTCGAACACATCTGGCGCACCACGGTTCAACGTAATTTCAACAAACACTAAAAGTGAAGCATCAAGGTACTGTGGGTTCAGCAACGCTGTGTACCCAGTAATGTAACCTTGACGTTCTAAACGACGAACACGTTCAAGACATGGAGTTGGAGAAAGTCCTACTCGTTTTGAGAGTTCAACGTTTGAGATACGACCGTCTTTTTGCAACTCATTAAGAATGTTGCGGTCAATACGATCTAGTTCCTTGGACGGCTTCTTATAATTGTCTGCCATTTTTTATTCCACCTTATTACTTCCTTGCAAAAAAATATACTACAACTTTTTAATATTCAGTATCAAATTTTATCTAAACCTATCTATACTAGATATTAATTCGACAGAATTACCCTACACATAGATAAAACAACCAAAATAAAATGAGGAGTCAGGATGATCATTGGCGTACCTAAGGAAATCAAGAACCACGAATACCGCGTTGGTATGACCCCAGCTAGCGTGAGAGAACTAATCTCACACGGCCACCAAGTTTTTGTAGAAACCAATGCCGGTACTGGTATCGGTTTTTCAGACGATGATTACATCGCTGTAGGCGCATCCATTCTTCCTACTGCTGCTGACGTTTTCGCGAAAGCAGAGATGATTGTAAAGGTTAAAGAACCTCAAGCTGTCGAGCGAGCTATGCTTCGCGAAGGGCAAATATTATTTACCTATTTACACCTTGCACCAGATTTTCCACAAACTGAAGAGCTTATCAAGAGCAAAGCTGTCTGCGTAGCCTATGAGACTGTAACAGATAATATGGGTCGCTTGCCACTATTAGCACCAATGTCTGAAGTAGCTGGTCGTATGTCTATTCAAGCAGGTGCACAAACATTAGAGAAATCTAACGGTGGTTGTGGTCTTCTTCTTGGTGGCGTTCCAGGTGTTGAACCAGCAAAAGTTGTTGTTGTTGGTGGCGGTGTTGTAGGTGCTAACGCAGCACGTATGGCTGTAGGCCTTCGCGCTGATGTTACAATTCTTGACCGTAACGTAGATACACTGCGTCGACTTGATGAAGAATTCCAAGGTCGCGCAAAAGTGGTTTATTCTACTGAAGACGCCATTGAGAAGCATGTTCTAGAAGCAGACCTAGTAATTGGTGCAGTACTAATTCCTGGCGCAGCAGCTCCAAAATTGGTTACAAAAGAGCACATCGCTAAGATGAAGCCAGGTTCAGCAGTTGTTGATGTTGCAATCGACCAAGGCGGTTGTTTCGAGACTTCTCACGCAACCACTCACGCAGACCCAACTTACATTGTTGATGACGTAGTTCACTACTGTGTTGCAAACATGCCTGGCGCTGTTGCTCGTACTTCAACTTACGCACTAAACAATGCAACACTTCCTTACATTGTTAAGCTAGCGAACAAAGGCTACCGCGAAGCACTTCTATCTGATGAAGGCTTCCTAGAAGGTCTAAACGTTATTCACGGTAAAGTAACTTGTAAAGAAGTTGCAGAAAGCTTTGACCTTGAATACGTAGACCCAACAGAAGCAATCGCAATGTTTAACTAATGATGTAATGACTAACTGAACGCAATAATCTTCTCGTTGAAGCGTTCAGTTAACTCATACACATTAAACAAAAAGCCAGTACGACATTATGTCGCGCTGGCTTTTTTGCATTAATGGATTTAGTTCGTAAAAACACGTAACAGTACGGTTTACCACTAGCGCTCGATTTTAACCCCATGAATCAATAGATTTCTTGGCGTAATACTGCGTTCACAGAACTCTTCAATCGTAGCTTCATAACCTTGCTCTTGCAGATAGATAGCGCGATCTAAAGCCAGCCATATCTCTAATGGTCGTCTAAAGACTTGTTGAACCAAACTCAGCTTTTCCATTTCCCAGAAAAGCGCTTCGCCTTGAATCAAATAAGAGTCAAAATCAATATCTGAGCCCAGCGATAGCTCTTTCACTTCAGATGCCCAACGGCAGAAAGATTCAAAACCCTCAGCTAACTCTGATTTTTTGATGCTCGGTACAGGAATGTATTCGTCAATGTTAAGTTCAGCCTTAAGCAACTGGCTGAAGCCTAGACGATAGCTCATCTCTAGTTGACGATGTCTTTTTACTCTTTCACCACCAGTAACGGTTTCTTGAAGCGGGATTCTCAAGTCGCTCTTACTTAACGTTAATGCTGAGCTTTTCGCGATAGAAGACATCGCTTGATAGTTTTCGTCTCGAATAAGATGATAACAACAAGGAGAAATAGTGACCGCTGGTAGCCCATGTGACACTGACTTTTTAACTAGCTCAACATGAAGATCACCACAAGCATGAAGGGCCACGGCATGTTGGTACGAATTAAACACGTCATCGGCCTTGTCTGAAAACGCATCTCCTTGAACAAAATCCATCGCTAACTTCTGGTCATCCGCAATCTTTTGTCCGCTTTCGCATAACGATTGCTGCCATTCAAAGCTAGTGACTTTTTGATCCGATTGCTGAGATAGGATTCGACCAAGAAAGCCTTTACCAGAACACCACTCGAGCCACTCTTTGCCATGGTGATGGCATAATGCAGCCTCGCCCATTGCGACAATTTGATGTAGCTTTCGGCCAGGAATACCATCAGCAGTACCACGTGGGAGGTCTAAACCAACCAAAGCAGTGTTATCGAACTGGATGTTTTGGGTAGCAGTTTCTAATTCAGGTAGGAAACGAGTCAGTTCCTCAATCAAAAGCTGAGGCTGCTCTTTTAAGGTTTGAATGCTTTCATTATCTAAGCTTTCTAACCAATCAACGAGTGGACGATTGACCTCTTTCCACGGCTGCTGTTGAGTTTGGCATAGGTGAAAAGGCTCTGAACGCCAGTAAATCTGATGCTCTAGCAAAAATGAATCGAGTATTTTAAATCGTGAATGCATGCTTCCCCCTATGATGCGTGGATTGTAGGGGTAAGAGGTCGAAATGGAAAGGCCCGATAAAGAAAACGAAAACTAAAAGCCCAAAAGAAAAACGGCCTGCAAATACAGGCCGAATAAGAATCAAAATTTACACGATGAGATTAACGAACTGGCAGTTCGATATCTTTAAACATCTCTTCGATCTCTTCGTTCGATTTCAAAGAAATAGCTTGCTCAACCACAGGGCGAGTTAAGTGCGGTGCAAAACGCTCCATGAAATCAAACATGTAAGAACGCAAGAAGGTGCCTTTTCTAAAACCAATGCTAGTTGTGCTCGCACCAAATAGATGGCTCGCATCAATCGCAACCAAATCAGTATCTTGCTCGTGGTCAATAGCCATACTTGCAATTACACCAACACCAATGCCCATACGAACGTAGGTTTTGATTACGTCTGCATCGGTCGCAGTAAACACAACACGCGGTGTTAAACCTACTTTGTTAAACGCGGTATCAAGCTCAGAACGGCCAGTGAAACCAAATACATAAGTCACGAGAGAGTAAGCCGCAAGATCTTCGATCGTGATATTACGCTTCTGTGCCAGAGGGTGATCTTTGGTCACGACGATCGAACGGTTCCAGTGGTAACAAGGCAGCATAATCGCATCTTGGTAAAGGTGTAGCGCTTCCGTTGCAATCGCAAAATTCGCTGTACCTTTAGCGACGGCTTCTGACATTTGGCTTGGCGTACCTTGGTGCATGTGAAGCGATACTTTTGGATAGCGCGCCGTGAAACCTTTAATCACATCAGGCAGTGCATAACGAGCTTGAGTATGAGTCGTTGAAATATTCAATGTACCCATCTCTGGATGTGTGTGTTCACCCGCTACCGCTTTAATGCTTTCAACGCGCGCCAAAATCTCTTGAGAGATACGAATGATATCCTCACCCGCTTGGGTAACCTGCGTTAGATGCTTGCCGCTACGCTCAAAAATCTGAATGCCTAGTTCGTCTTCAAGTAATCTAACTTGCTTACTAATGCCAGGCTGAGATGTGTACAAACTCTCTGCTGTAGCTGAAACATTTAGGTTATGGTTTACAACCTCAACAATGTACTTCAGTTGCTGTAACTTCATATCTAACCTCGTAATCCTTTACTCATTTCTGTGCTAACTTATTTGCAAAGAGAGCGTTATAGTCGCGTGTAATATAATTAATAGTTATAACGCTTCGAACACAAAAATGACAGGAAAATTGAGTTTTTCTAGCTTAACAAACAAAAACATCACTAACGCTTTGCAACCCAACCCTCATTCTCATACATTAGTTGGTAAGTTTTGATTGCCGATTTCGCTCAACAAGAGATAATCAGAAATTGCAATTTACGAGTGCCGATACACAATGGAATCGTGTATCCTCTCCAGTTAGCTATAGAAAATAATAAGCAGACTCAAATATATGAATATTGGTTTAATAATCGTCTTAGTAGCCGTTCTTTTGGTGTTAGTTTTAGGCTACAACATCATGCTTCAATATAAAGTTAAGGTAGAAACAGCGAAGAAACAGGAAGCTTCTCGTTATCTAACCATTATTGACGGTACAGAAGAACTGATTGGCAACGCTCATCACATGCCGTTTAGCCAAGATCTTCTTGTATGCTTAAACAATCGAATTCTTGATGCATTAGAAAACATGTATCAACTCGATCCAAAAAATAAGCAGCTTGCCCAACGCATTGAAAGCGTAAAACAACAAATCACTCAGCTAAAAGAGAACTACAAAGGTGGCGAGAGTACCGCTTTCCGCGTACCAAGTAGTGACAAGCAAGCGATCATGATGCTTAAGTTAGTTAAACGCCTGCGTGATACGGTGCGCAACGAGCACAATAAAGGCCGTTTCGAGACTCAAGCTTATGTGGTTGAAAATGCTCGCCTAGAAACAATTCAAATCCGTATTAACATTGAAAATGTTATCAAACGTGCAAACGATTCGATTTCTCGCGGACAACCGGGAACAGCGATTCAGCTATTACGCAAAGGTATTGATGCTTTGGCGACTAAGAACGACTCGTACTCTAATCAAGCCAAAGAAAAGCTTCAACAGATGCTTAACGAGCTTGACCAGAAACGCCAAGACAAAAACGCTCAAGATTTGCAGCAGATGGAATCTAAAGAACGAGAAGACGATATGGATGCCCTCTTCGGTCAGAAGAAGAAATGGTAACAGTCTAACTCAACACTTAAAGGCCGCCTTATTTACATTAAATAGGCGGCCTTTTTTGTAGCTGTTGAATTTCCTTTCTCTGTATAGGGAGATCTCTTGAGCTGTGATAAAATCCCCGCATTATCAACAAAATTTCCCTGACCATGTATCAAGAATTACTCGCTCCAATCCACTCTTTTCTTAAAGCCGAAACGCCAGATTCATGGATAGATGAAGCCAAAAAGCCAGAAAATCTTCACATCATTCTACGCGATCACATGCTGTGTGAACTTAAGGCGGCACAGAGTGCTTTATTCCTTATTCGCAAGTACGCCGTCGATAAAGAAAGCGCGAAGCAACTGAATGAATGGATTTTGCCATACGAGCAATTTGCTTACCGTCGTATCGGAGACTTAGAGTCTCTGCGTGGTAAAAGCAACGTATCCAAGCAAATCACAGCGAAAGAAGGCTGTAATTACGGTGCTGACCTAATCGATAAGATGGTTTTACTGATCAAAGAAGAGCTGCATCACTTCTACCAAGTCATGGAGTTGATGGAGAAGAAAGGCGTGACTTACCAGCCAATCGAGGCGGGTCGTTACGCTAAGGGCTTGATCAAACAAGTTAAGACTTACGAGCCTGATGCTCTGGTTGATAAGCTTATCATCGGTGCGTTTATTGAAGCTCGCTCTTGTGAGCGCTTCGCTAAATTGGCTCCTTTCTTGGAAGAAGACATGGAGAAGTTTTACGTGTCTCTACTTCGCTCAGAAGCTCGCCACTACCAAGATTACCTTGAGCTAGCAGAACAGATCGCAGGGAAAGATATTTCAGAGCGTATTTCGCATTTTGCTCAAGTAGAAGCTGATCTTATCACTTCAGAAGACAGCGACTTCAAATTCCATAGTGGTGCTCCGGTTTAGGCTCCACACAGAACATTCAGTCCAGTTTAGACTAATCCAGACTAAAAAATTAAGGCCAGCAATTTGCTGGCCTTCTTTATTTATATCTCAATCCAAATATAGACTTAAGCAAGCGTACCGTTGATCTCTGCAAGTACAGCAGCAGGGTCTATCGCTTGCGTAATCGGACGACCAATAACAAGGTAGTCTGAACCTGATTCAATCGCTTTAGAAGGCGTCATGATGCGCTTCTGGTCACCCACATCTGCGCCGACAGGACGAATACCTGGAGTAACTAGCTTGAACTCTTGACCAAGTGCACCTTTAAGCAAAGAAGCCTCTTGTGCAGAACATACAACACCGTCTAAGCCAGAGTTTTTCGTTAGAGAAGCCAAGCGCATCACTTGTTGTTGTGGTTCAAGATCCAGACCGATACCCGCTAAGTCAGATTGCTCCATACTGGTGAGTACCGTTACACCGATTAACAGTGGACGATCTTTGCCATAAGGTTCTAAGATTTCGCGAGAAGCCGTCATCATACGCTCACCGCCACTTGCGTGTACGTTCACCATCCAAACACCCAGTTCAGCGGCAGCACGGACTGCTTTTGAACATGTGTTCGGGATGTCGTGGAATTTAAGGTCTAAAAATACTGAGAAACCACGCTTATGTAATTCACGAACAAATTCAGGGCCAAACAGGGTAAACATCTCTTTGCCCACTTTTAGGCGGCAAGATGCTGGGTCAATTCGATCGACAAAGGCTAACGCATCCGCTTGATTATCATAATCCAAGGCTACAATGATTTTTTGGTCGTTCATTTCATCTCCTAACGCAGTTAACTTTCTAAAAATTTCTAATCACCTAAGCAGGTGATAAATAACAGTCATAAAAATGCAGCCCGAAAGCTGCAATTAATAATTTGGTCTTAAAGTGACCACAAATCTATTCACCATCAAGCCCACGAATAGGCTTGATCGTCCCCCACCCTTTACATGAAGGGCAGTGCCAATACAAAGAGTGTGTCGAGAAACCACACTGACGACAACGGTAATGAGGCTTAACCTTAAGCTGTTCACCAACCATAGATTGAAGTGTGGTTAAGCTGTCTTTTGCTCGGCCTTCTTCTGCTTCCGCTAGGTGGTAATCGATTAATCGATAAAAACCTTTCATGGTTGGATTTTTAACAAGCTGCTTTGTCAGTAACTCTTGAGCAGAGCCTACATCTTCATGGTGAGCAACCAATTGCGCCAGCATCAGTTCAGCAGATACACCTGCTTTCTTCTGAATACACGCTTTGAGGAACTCGACCAATTGAGCTTCTTGTCCAAGCTTGTGGTAACACTCAGCAAGGGTTGGTAACACCTCACTGATAAAATCGATATCTTGTTCTAGTACCGACTCAAGACAATCAATTGTCTTTTGGTAATCTTCGTTCGCTAAGTGGAACTTCCCTAGCGCGATACTTGCACGAACACATTTAGGGTCTTCAGAAAGCGCCTTCTTAAAATGCTGGAGCGCTTTAGAACGATTACCATCGGCTTGTTCTTGCATTGCAAGTTCACACCAAAAATGCGCAACGGTCGCACGCATCTTCATTTTTTTCTTGCCGAGCTTAACTAAGATATTTCCGTAATGGATAGCCTTGTTCCACTCACGGGTCTGCTGATAAATAGCCACCAACTGCTGTAAAGCGCCCTCTTTATGGTCAGGTTCTTCTACAAGTTGTTCAAAGATTTTTTCAGCGCGATCAAGGAAGCCAGAGACCATGTAGTCTTTAGCTAATTGTTGCAGTGCGAGATTTTTCTGATCGAGGGTAAGCCCCGAACGAGAGATGAGATTTTGGTGAATACGAATAGCGCGGTCGACTTCGCCTCTTGAGCGGAACAAGTTGCCCAAAGCCAAGTGAGTATCGATGGTTTCATTGTCTACTTGAAGCAGCTCAATGAAGTGATCAACCGCTTTGTCAGATTGGTCTGACAGTAATAGGTTCAAACCCGTCACGTATTGACGGGAGATCTGGTGTGATTGCTTTTGTTTTTCTTGCTGAGCATTACGATTACCCATATACCAGCCATAAGCGGCTGCGATGGGCAAAAGTAAGAACAGTAACTCTAACATCAAATATAGCCTTTAAGCTTTAGTATCAGCAGCGACCTGCTTTGATTGCTTATTGAGTTGCTTCTTCAAGCGATGAATTTTTAGCTGAGACCGCATGTGCATATTACCAAAGACTAACCAAGCAAGGGCGAAGCCTGAAACGAATACAACACCTAATAAACTTGATAGGTGGAAGTCACCTTGCGCTAGCAGATAGTTGAAATTCACAGTTGCTTGGTTTTGAGAGCCTAAAGCCAGTGCAATTAGGAAAAGTGCGATAACGGCGACTATTTTTATAATTTTCATAGTTCATCACTCATTGGTTGGTTAGCTGTACGATTATGCAGGAAAATTACTAATCAGACCACCATATTATGGTCATAAAAAAGCGGCATACATTATAGTATGCCGCTTTTCTTAATTCCGATAAGTAGGCTACATTCCTGAGTTTACTCGTTCACGCAGCTCTTTACCTGGTTTGAAGTGAGGAACGTATTTACCTTCTAACTCAACCTTGTCACCAGTCTTTGGGTTACGTCCAACACGAGGCTCACGATAATGCAGAGAGAAACTGCCAAAACCGCGAATTTCGATTCGATCACCACTTTCTAGTGTTGAAGCCATATGCTCTAAAATGTCTTTTACAGCGTCTTCAATTTCTTTTGCAGAAAGATGCGTTTGCTCAGCGCACAGTCTTTCAATCAATTCAGACTTAGTCATAGTTACCCTCGTTGGTTTTCTTTTTAGAAATTATAGACCTATCGGAAAAATAAGCAAAAAAAAAGGAGCCTTACGGCTCCTTTCTTGGCTAGATAGCTATAATTCTCTTAATGAGAAGCTATTATTCGCCTTTAGCAGCTTTGAATGCGTCTGCCATTGCGTTACCGAACGCGCCTTCTTCAGACTTGTTCAGTGAAGCCATTGCTTCTTGCTCATCAGCTTCATCTTTAGCTTTGATAGATAGGTTGATTACGCGGTTCTTACGGTCTACACCAGTGAACTTCGCTTCAACGCTGTCGCCAACGCTTAGGATTAGAGATGCATCTTCGATACGGTCGCGAGAAACTTCAGAAGCGCGGATGTAACCTTCAACGCCTTCGATTAGCTCGATAGTAGCGCCTTTCGCGTCAACTGCAGTAACAGTACCGTTTACAAGAACACCTTTCTTGTTGTCAGCAACGTATGCGTTGAACGGGTCGTTTTCCATTTGCTTAACGCCAAGAGAAATACGCTCACGCTCTGCATCTACTGCTAGAACAACAGCAGAGATTTCGTCGCCTTTCTTGTATTCACGTACAGCTTCTTCGCCGGCAGCGTTCCAAGAAATGTCAGATAGGTGTACAAGACCGTCGATACCGCCTTCTAGACCGATGAAGATACCAAAGTCAGTGATAGACTTGATCTTACCAGTAACTTTGTCGCCCTTAGCTTGCATTTCTGCAAATGACTGCCATGGGTTAGCTTTACACTGTTTCAGACCTAGAGAGATACGACGACGTTCTTCGTCGATATCAAGAACCATAACCTCAACTTCGTCGCCAACATTAACAACTTTAGAAGGGTGGATGTTCTTGTTAGTCCAATCCATTTCAGAAACGTGTACTAGACCTTCAACGCCTTCTTCGATTTCAACGAAGCAGCCGTAGTCAGTTAGGTTTGTAACACGACCAGAAAGCTTGTGACCTTCTGGGTAACGCTTAGCGATTGCTACCCATGGATCTTCGCCTAGTTGCTTAAGACCTAGTGAAACACGAGTGCGCTCACGATCGAACTTAAGAACTTTAACTAGGATTTCGTCACCAACGTTAACGATCTCTGATGGGTGCTTAACGCGCTTCCAAGCCATATCTGTGATATGTAGAAGACCGTCAACACCGCCAAGGTCAACGAATGCACCGTAGTCAGTAAGGTTCTTAACGATACCTTTAACTTCAGTACCTTCTTGTAGAGTTTCAAGAAGTTCGTCACGCTCAACACTGTTTTCAGATTCGATAACAGCACGACGAGAAACAACAACGTTGTTACGCTTCTGGTCTAGCTTGATTACTTTGAACTCTAGCTCTTTGTTTTCTAGGTGAGCAGTGTCACGGATAGGACGTACGTCTACTAGAGAACCAGGAAGGAAAGCACGGATACCGTTAAGTTCAACAGTGAAACCGCCTTTAACTTTACCGTTGATGATACCAACAACAGTTTCAGCTTCTTCGCAAGCTTTCTCAAGTACGATCCAAGCTTCGTGACGCTTAGCTTTCTCACGAGAAAGTTGAGTTTCACCGAAACCATCTTCAACAGCGTCTAGAGCTACGTCTACTTCAGCACCAACTTCAACTTCAAGTTCGCCAGCAGCGTTCTTGAATTGTTCAGCAGGGATAGCAGATTCAGACTTAAGACCAGCGTCTACAAGAACGAAACCGTTCTCGATAGCTACTACAGTACCTTTAACGATGCTGCCTTGTTGGAATTCAGTTTCAGATAGAAACTCTTCAAAGAGTTGAGCAAAAGATTCAGTCATTATTTAATCTTCAATAATTAAACGTCCATGGGTATCCTACCGCATGGGGTTGATAAATTCGCCGGTCATCATCCTTGCGACCAACGTTCGTACTAGCTCGGCGAAATTACCCAGCCAGTTTCGATTCAATATAGTGTAGTGCTTTTTCTACTACCTGCTCAATATTCATTGAGGTGGAATCAAGCACTAGAGCATCCTCTGCAGGGCGAAGTGGCGCCACTGGACGATTACGATCTCGGTCGTCTCGCTCTTGGATCTCGCTCAAAAGGTCGTCAAATTTAACATCTAACCCCTTCTGTTGCAACTGTTTAAGGCGGCGACTCGCACGCTCTTCAGCACTTGCATCTAAAAATATTTTCGCTTCAGCTTCAGGAAACACAACAGTTCCCATGTCACGACCATCTGCAACCAAACCAGGCGCAGCGCTGAATGCACGTTGACGACGAAGCAGTGCTTCGCGAACGCGAGGTAAAGCAGCAACTTTTGAAGCCGCCATGCCTGTCTCTTCTTTACGAAGTTCACCAGACACATCTTCACCTTCTAGGATAACCTTAACTAAGTCGCCTTCAGCAATAAACTGCACGTCTAAGTGTGTAGCAAGCGGTACTAAAGCATCCTCTGATTCAGTATCCACACCATGGTGAATTGCCGCTAAAGCCAATACGCGATAGATCGCGCCTGAGTCTAGAAGATGAAAGCCTAGCTTATCTGCTAGCAACATACACAGGGTACCTTTACCTGCACCACTTGGTCCATCAACCGTAATCACTGGGCTTTGAGAAGGCATCTTTTACTCCACGTTTTGTCGTAAGTTTTATTCTGTACTAGCGATTCGCCACTACTTTATAGGCGGCATATTATAGAGAAAAATTGGAACTCGAGCGAGGTAAATCTCAGATAATTCCGTGTTGATGATGCATAAACCAATGCAACTATCCCAATATCCGTTTGCTTAGGTCAATAAGACACACACGCGCTTTTCGATAGCGCACTTTTCGGTAGATAGAAAAAAGCCTCGCAATAAGCAAGGCTCATGATTTTTCATTTTGTAGAGCAAAGAAGAACTCGCTCAAAGAAGCTTAGCCAATAATAGCTCGAACCGCTTCTAGGTCTTCAGGCGTATCAACACCAGCAGCCGGTGCTTCCGCCGCAACGTCTACGTGGATTTTTTCACCGTACCAAAGTACTCGTAATTGCTCTAGGCACTCAATACGTTCAAGAGTGCTTGGTTCCCAATTAATGTAGGTATTGATAAAACCCGCTCGGTAAGCATAGATACCAATATGACGAAGCAAAGGAGATTCCGCAGCTGTACCGTTGTTCGCGTAAGCATCGCGATCCCAAGGAATCGTCGCACGACTAAAATACAGTGCGTAACCGTCTTTATCCGTCACGACTTTTACAGCGTTAGGGTTAAACACTTCATCAGCATGAGTAATTTCCACACCTAACGTTGCCATCGGGGCTGTACTGTTAGCAAGATTGTTGGCAACCTGATTAATGATTGAAGGTGGGATAAGTGGCTCATCACCTTGAACATTCACGATAATATGATCATCAGGAATATTCATAACTTCAATCACTTCAGCTAGGCGTTCAGTGCCCGATTCGTGATTCGGTGATGTCATACAAACGGTCGCGCCAAATGCTTTAGCCGCTTTTTCAACTCGAGCGTCGTCGGTAGCGATAATAACGTTATCGGCACCCGCTTTCATTGACTGTTCGTATACCCATTGAATCATCGGCTTTCCACCAATGTCAGCAAGTGGCTTCCCTGGTAAACGGCTCGATTGGTATCTTGCAGGTATAACAACCGTATAAGACATTACTTACCCTCATCCATAGAAACGGTGCGAGCTTCAGGTTCTAAAAGAACAGGAATACCCTCTTTAATTGGGTAAGCAAGGCGATCAATTTTACAAACAAGCTCTTGCTTATCCTTGTCAAAAGTTAGTTTACCTTTACATACAGGGCAAGCAACGATCTCAAGTAGACGGTGATCCATAGTATTCCATAACCTCTTTTATTCTTTTTAAAATTTGCTGTTGCGAATCTTCATCAAACTGCGCAGAAACTGGAAGATACCACCAGTTATCTTGCGCATATTCTTCGCATTTTACAGCGTCTTTTTCTGTCATAATCAGATTCATACCTTTATTAGCTAAGGCATGAAGTTCATCTTTATCAAAATCTTGATGGTCGGCGAAGCCCTGTGTGAAAACCACATCACCATCAAGATCTTCCAATGTTTTAAAAAAGCGCGGTGGGTGGCCAATACCGGCAAAAGCCACCAGCTTGTGTAATTCTGCCACAGACCTTTTCTGACCAGTCTTTAGGTTAACTGCTTGGCTTGGAAGCAAAGACATCGAGAACTCTCGACCGTGCGCTTTACCGCCATTGTTTACCAAAAAGTCGACTTCATCTAAACGAGAAACCGGCTCTCGTAATGGACCTAAAGGAATCAAACTCTCACTACCAAAGCGTCTTGCGCCGTCGATAACTGCAAATTCAATGTCGCGTTCAAGCGCGTAATGCTGAAGGCCATCGTCAGTGATAATCACATCAACGCCTTTGCTCAGCAATGCTTTCACTGCGTTAGCTCGCACAGGGTCGACTGCGACTGGCGCACCAGTTCGCTTACGAATCAAGCGAGGTTCATCACCCGAATGCTCAGCTGGGGTATTTTCATCCAACACCAACGGATAGCTTGGTGCTTTTGCACCGTAGCCACGAGATACGACTCCGGGTTTAAAGCCGTGAGCCTGAAGCATCTCAACTAACCAAATCACAACCGGTGTTTTACCATTTCCACCAGCAGTAATATTGCCCACAACAATAACAGGTAAAGGCGGGCGGTAGGTCTCTTTATTCCCTGAGAGATAAGCGTCACGACGCCGACTACTGATCATTTTGAACAGCAGACTCAGTGGCCACAAAAGCGGCCAGAGAAGATATTTCAACGGGTGATTGTTAAACCAAATCTTTTCGATCACAACAAGACCTAATTTATCCGCTGAACTGAATTCGGTGTAATTGTGCATAAGCACCATCATGCGCGATTAGCTCAGCATGTGCGCCCCTTTCTACAATATGACCATCATCAACCACTAGAATCTCATCAGCTTGCTCGATGGTAGAGAGTCTGTGTGCGATAACTAATACTGTTTTGTCTTTCTGCAGTTCTTCTAGTGCAGATTGAATCGCTCTCTCTGACTCAGTATCCAGTGCAGACGTCGCCTCATCAAGAATCAGCACAGGCGCATCTCTTAATAAAGCACGTGCAATCGCAATACGTTGTCTTTGACCACCAGAAAGGCTTGCGCCATTTTCACCAACAACGGTATCGATGCCATTTTCCATGCCTTCGATAAACTCACTTGCATGAGCAAGCTTAGCCGCGTATTCGATCTGTTCACGTGAATACTGTTCTTCTGCTGCGTAAGCGATGTTGTTAGCCACCGTATCGTTAAACAGATGTACATTTTGAGAAACGAGCGCAAAGTGCTCACGCAGATTTCTCAATTCGTAATCACGAATGTCGTGGCCATCAAGCTCAATTGAACCAGAGTCTACGTCATAAAAACGAGTGAATAGGTTAGCAATGGTACTCTTACCCGAGCCAGATCGCCCAACAAGCGCAACCGTTTTACCTTTCGGTATATTGAAGCTGATCTTATCAAGTGCTGGTTTCTCTGCACCGTCATAAGTAAACGTGACATCTTTAACAGCCACTTCACCCATTACAGTTTCAGGTTTCAACGTCCCTTTGTTTTGCTCGGTATCTAGATCCATCAAGCCAAATAGAGTCGTACTCGCAGCCATACCACGTTGGAATTCAGACGTTACGTTAGTTAACGCCTTTAGCGGACGTAATAGACCAAACATTGCAGAGAACACAACGGTAAACGTACCAGCAGTAAGCTCGGCTTTAATAGAATCGACACTAGCAAGGAATAGAACAACAACAATCGCAACTGATGCGATCATTTGAATAATCGGGTTAGCGGCCGCTTGAGCAGTGATTAACTTCATGCTTTGTTGGCGCATTTGGTTACTAACTTTATCAAAGCGGTGTTTTTCTAGATCTTGACCACCGTAAGTTAGAACCACTTTATGCCCTTTCAGCATTTGTTCAGCTGAAGAAGCAACGTGACCCATGCTAGTTTGCATGTTCTTAGAGATCTTTCTGAATCGCTTCGATACGATACTGATCGCCCACGCAACCAAAGGCGCTACAGCAAATAACACCAAAGATAACTGCCAACTATTCCAGAACATCAGCGTCAACAAGCCAATAATACTTGCACCTTCACGGACAATACTGACTAACGCTTTACTGGTTGCTGCAGACACTTGCTCTGAATCGTAAGTAATTCGAGATAGCAATGCGCCTGTCTGTTCTTTATCGAAGAAAGAAACAGGCATGTGCATGAAATGGCTGAAAATCTTACGACGAATTTCCATCACCACATTGCCAGAGACCCAACTCAAGCAATAGGTTGAAACAAAGCCACTGACGCCACGAACGAACATCATGGCAAAGATAATAAGTGGAAGTGTACGTAAAAAGTCAGATTCAGCATTACCAAAGCCTTCATCAAGTAACGGCTTTAGTAAGGAAATCATATAGGTATCAGAAACGGCATTTATAATAAGCGCAATTACCGCAACACCTAGGCCGGCCTTATATAATCGAATATAAGTCCAAAGTCTTTTAAATGTGACCCAGGTAGTTTCATCTGTTTGTGTTGACATAGAATCGCTTAATTTTCTCACAATAATCTATCTATTCTACTCCCTTACGGAGCATCTGCCTATACCACTGCCCGCCTTGTTGTTCTCTAATCGCATGATATTGCCAACCTTCTTTGCTAAGAGTGATGGTTATTTGTCCGCTTTCTCCAGTATCTAGCCAAGTACTCCCCGCTTCCTGATAACGTTCAATAACAAACTCACTCGGCATTCCCCACTGGTTGCCTTTGGCAAGAGAAGCTATCGCCAGCTGAGGAGACACCGCCTCAATAAACGACTTAATCGATGACGAATCGCTGCCATGATGCGGAACCAACATAACATCACTCCTTAGCTGTTCTCCTTCACGAGCAAGTAACCACTCACTTACCAGTTCAATATCACCAGTGAGCAACATTGAGAAATCAGCACTATGATCTGAGATCTTGACCACACACGAATGTGGGTTATACGCCCTCTTTACTTGCTTAGGCGGCCACAACACCTCAAAAACAACATCTTGCCAGTTCCAAACCTCTCCAATAGTACATGTTTGAATATTAGACGGGGCTTGAGTGATAGATTGGCGTTCTTGAATAATGTTCTGACTGGTTCTTATCCACTTTGGCGTATAGTTCTCAAGTAATGCCGGATAACCACCAGCATGGTCAGAATCGAAATGACTCACAATCACGCCTTCTAATTCATAAATCCCCCGCTGATTCAAAGTAGGAATCAACAAAGACTCAACAACCGAGCCTCCTGGCCACGCATTGCCAAGATCATAAACAACAATCTGATTGTTCTTTTCCAAGACCAAAGACAACCCATGCCCAACATCCAAGATATCAATAGTTAGTTTGTCTTGCTGGGGTTTGCTGAACTCCCACCACAGCACAAACACTGCAGTTACCAATATCGATAATGTTCGCTTGAAATACCGACTAACAAAGCTCAAAAACAAGATAAGGAATACTGATAATGCAATCGTCTGATTATCGACTTGGATCCAAAATCGCTCAGAGAAAGGAAGACTAAATACGAGAGGCTCAAGCGATAAGTCGACTAACTTCCACAGCTGACTGACCAAATCATTGTCTAGCGCTGTTATACCAACCACGCCAGACACTGACTCCGATATTAAGCTTAGAAACATTGCCAGAAACAACAGCGGGATCGTCACCATCGATACCCAAGGCAAAAGGAGTAAATTGTAGAAAACAGAGACTAAGCTAACTCCGCTAAAGAACAGCATCGAAAACGGTGTGATCAGGAATGTCAGCATCAGTTGAAGCTTAATAAGTTGGAGTGCGTGGTCGATAAATGTAAAGCTTGAAGCTGAGCGCTGAGTATTACAGGCGATATAGAAAACAGCGCCCAATGCACCAAAGGACAACCAAAAACTGCTCGACAAAGCTGAAAACGGCCAAATCAGCAGAACCACGCACACACTTAAAGTAACATACCGAAGCAAACTGATATTTTGCCCACGCCACAAGAAATAACTCGCGATAACGCACATCACCAAAGCTCTCAAAGTTGGCAGCGTGAATCCAGCAAACCAACTATAGAAATACGCCAAGCCGAGCCCGAATATTGTAGGTAACCAAAGAAATGAAGGGGAAAGTAACCTTAATATCTTGCCAATCTGATAGCCGATACCAAAGGCAATCCCAATATGCAGCCCCGAAATAGCCATCAAGTGAATCAGGCCACTGCTTTTAAGCATATCCCACCGCTGAGGCGGAATAAGGTCTCGATATCCAAAACTCAAAGCGATAATGAGATCTTGATTTGCCAGCAGACTTAACCTTTCAAGGCTGGCTTCAAACCATTGGGCGCGTAAGTTGGTGCTAGAATGAATTCGGTACTTGGTATCTGCTCTGTAAGTTGCATTGGCAACCACGCCAGCACTAAACAAGTACTTTTCTCGGTCAAAGCCGGCTTCGTTGAGTTTGCCCCATATCGGCTTTATTGAGGCCGATAAATAGACATCATCTCCAAGCGTTAGCTTGAAAGGAGTAAACAAACGCAATTTTATCAATTGAGGAAAGATTAATTTTTCGCCGCCAATTGATCTGACTACTATTACGCTTTCAAAACCGTGGCTATTTTCACTAAAAAGGCTAACAACCGACGCATTTATGGTAGTATTCTGCCCTGATTGGAATAAGCGACTCGTTTGTATTTCAATCGCATTCCCTAGGCAGATAACTAGTATCAATGCTGTTACTGGACCTCTTGCACTCCGGAAAACGCTATACTTTGTTGGTGCTAGCAGTAACAACAGCATCAATGGTGCCCAAACCCAATGTGGCATCACAGGCCAGAAGCTGGCAGACACAACTGTCGCAGCAAATGAAATCAAGAACCAAGTGTTAAACAAGAGAGTAGCTTCCTCCTATGCCAAGAAAGTTTATCAAACGATTTATGCCTGACCATGATCTAATCAAGCGTCAGAAAGCATTGAAAGTTTTTGGCAATGTTTTGTACAACCCCAACTTATGGTGCCTTAATCGTCGCTCTGCGGCTGGCGCGTTTGCTGTTGGGTTATTCATGGCGTTTGTCCCTCTACCAAGTCAAATGATTATGTCTGCAGGCCTTGCTGTCGCATGTGGCGTTAACCTGCCTTTAGCTGTCGCACTTGTTTGGATCAGTAACCCGGTTACCATGCCTGTTCTCTTCTACTTTGCTTATAAAGTCGGGGCGTTTGTTATGCATGTGCCACCGCAAGCCTTCCATTTCGAATTGTCTTGGGACTTCATCTTGGCGCAAATGAGCACTATAGGGCCTCCGTTCTTATTGGGTTGTCTGATTTGTGGCGTAGTTTCAGCAATGATTGGCTACTTTGGTATTCGCGGTTTATGGCGCTACTCAGTAGTAAGAAGTTGGAAGAAGCGACAAGCAAGGCACTGAACGCCATTTCTTGTTATTCAATCTAACCTTGTATGCGCTTCACTTAAAACGTACACAAGTTAAAATCGGATGAGCTACTTACCTCTGCAAGATTGGCATGTAACGAAAGTCGTAAAGAACACGAATTGAATTCAATAAAAAAGGATCCCACTGGGATCCTTTTTTGTATCGACTGAAAACTGACGGCCTGTTATTTAGGCTAATGCTATTTAGAACTCAGCACTGAGGCTGGATTCAACTTCGCCGCGCGTGATGCTGGGTACCATGTCGCCAGTAAACTCAGCACAATCGCAGTGCCGGAAACCACAACAACATCCGTCATATCAAGTTGTGATGGCAAGAAGTCGACAAAATAGATATCACCGGACAAGAACTGGTGATCGACCAACTTTTCAAGTCCTTTGATTAGTGTCGTGAGATTAAGAGCGACTAGCACACCTATTGCACTGCCCACTAAACTGCCTAACACGCCTGAGAATACGCCCTGCCAAACAAAGATGCGCTTCACAAGGCCGTCTGATGCACCCATGGTTCTTAAAATCGCGATCTCTGATGCTCTGTCTTTTACTGCCATCATTAGCGTCGAGACAATATTGAAACAAGCCACACCAATAACCAGTACCATCACCAGATACATGATGGTACGAACGAGTTGGATATCTCGATACAAGAAACCAAACTTCTGCTGCCAGCTTCGTAGATACACATACACATCAAGCTGATTGCCCACTTCACGCACAATAGAGTTCGCGTTCAGCACATCGGTCACTTTCAAAGAAACCCCAGTTACCGCCTCACCTAAGTTTGCGTAGACCTGAGCATCACCAATCGGGATTAGCGCCAAACTGTGATCTATCTGACCATTAAGCGTCAGCAAGCCAACCACTTTCACTCGAACACGTTTTGGTGCCTGAACCTTCACAGAACCGTTTACCGTCGGAATCATCAAAGTCAGATAATCACCGACTTTCGCACCCAGCACATTCGCTACACCAGAACCCAAAATGATCTGTTGTTGCCCTGCCTTAAACTCGCTCCAAGCTTGCTTATCGATAAAACTCGATAGGCTTGATACCTGTTGTTCTAGCTGCGGATCAACGCCGCGAACTTCAATTGCTTTGAGTTCTTTGCCCTTTTCAGCAAGCGCAGTAATTTTCACATAAGGCGCAGCAGCAACGACTTTATCGTGCTTAACCGACTCCTCAATCACGTGCTCCCAACGAGTCACAGGCTCATTCACGCCTTCAAATTCACCATGAGGAATGACAGAAAGTACTCGTGATTGAAGCTCTCGCTCAAAGCCATTCATCGCAGATAAGCCGATAATGATCACCGCGACACCAACCGCAATACCAATCGTCGAAGACAATGAGATGAACGACACCATCTTGTCTCGTTGTTTCGCACGGCTAAATCGGCCGCCTATCAATAGAGATAAAGAGGAAAACACTTAGCTCTCCTCTTTTTCTACGTTGACCAGTAAACCATCTTGCATGTGAAGTTGGCGATCCATCTTACCGGCAAGTTCACCATCGTGAGTCACGACCAAAAAGGCAGTATCGTATTCACGGTTCAGTTCACGCATTAAGTCGTAAATAGACAGTGCGGTGTTATGGTCAAGGTTACCGGTTGGTTCATCCGCCAACACTAGCGCAGGCTTATTCACCAATGCACGAGCAATCGCCACACGTTGCCTCTCGCCACCAGAAAGCTCTGAAGGTCGGTGGTCCACGCGGTGACTCAATCCAACTTTGTCCAACAAACGTTGTGCTTCTTGCTTTGCTTTAGCGGGCTTTTCGCCGCCAATCAATAACGGCATCGCCACGTTTTCTAAAGCTGAAAAGTCAGATAGAAGATGATGGAACTGATACACAAAGCCAAGATGCTGGTTGCGAAGCTTCGCCTGCTTATTCGAACTCAAAGATGCTAAATCTTGACCAAGAAAACTCACACTGCCCGCAGAAGCATCGTCTAATGCGCCTAAGATATGCAGTAAGGTACTTTTGCCCGAGCCAGAGGTACCGATGATTGCTACTAGCTCACCCTTTTCGATGTCAAAGCTGACTCCCTTGAGCACCTCAGTATCTAACGAGCCTTCACGGTACGTTTTACGGATATCATTACATTGAAGAAAATTACTCATAACGAAGGGCCTCAGCAGGTTTCACAGACGATGCACGATAAGAAGGGAATACAGTAGCAATCAGGCTAAGTGCAATAGCCAGAACCACAACAACAGCGATTTGAATTGGGTTAATCAAAATTGGTAACTGTCCACCAAACGAGAATAGAGCAACACCCATCGCTTCTAAAATCGGGTTAAGGTTCATTGCCAGAACAACACCTAGTGCGCCGCCGGATAGTGCGCCAATCACGCCACTACTCGCGCCCTGAACCATAAAGATGCCCATCACTTGGCCGTCAGTCATGCCCTGAGTTTTAAGTATCGCGACCTCAGATTGTTTCTCCATCACCACCATAATCAGCGCAGAGATAATATTAAATGCAGCAACCCCGATGATCAGACCAAGCATTAGGCCCATCATGTTTTTCTCCATACGAACCGCTTGGAACAGCTCGCCACGTTGGTCTCGCCAGTCGCTCCACAACCAACCTTCCGGTAATGGCTGAGTTGATAACTCTGCGACTTCAAACGGGTCTTCAAAAAATAGTCGCCAGCCTGAAATAGTGTCTGATTTATAACGCATCAAACGCCCAGCGTCTTGGATGTCTGTCACCATCAGTTGAGCGTCGATATCAGAACCTGTATTGAAAATACCGGCAACGGTGAAATTTCGTTGGCTAGGAATACGCCCCAATGGTGTGTATTGACTCGCGCTGGTCACCATTAGACGAACTTTGTCGCCCATCGATACTTTTAGGTTTCTCGCCAGAGTATGACCAAGAAACAGCTGATATTGCCCAGCTTGAAGTGAAGACAAGCGACCCGCGATTAAGTGGTCTTGAAGTGGATCATCAGAATTGGGTTGGATGCCAATCAAAAGGCCAGCAGAAAGCTGAGCAGGGCTCTGAATCACTGCCTCACTGCGAACAATCGGTTCAACATGACCATTAAGCGAAATTTGTTCTGCGAAGCTTGGGGCTTTTTCAGAAAGTGAGGTCGTGCCTCCTTGTTCATAAACCACAGCCTGAGGAAGAACGCCGAGAATTCGGTCTTTTAATTGCGCTTCGAATCCATTCATTACCGATAAAACAGTAATCAAAGACAGCACACCAATGGTGATACCTGCCGTCGACATGTAAGAAACAAAACGGCTAAAGCGATCACCTGAACGGCCTTTCAAATAACGCAGGCCAACAAACATTGAAATAGGATGAAACATACTTTGAACCATCAAAAAGGGATGCGGGTTAATGTAACGGGTATTGCTGTTACTGTGTAGGGGGTAATTGAAAATATAGAGTGAATTAACTCAATTAGTTAGGCCTGAAAAACAGAACCCTGTCAAAACACCAAATTTCAAACAACTATTTGATAGTTTCAATTAACTGACCTTGATTACTGCGGCCACATAGCGATAATCAATAGATCACTTCAAGGAACTAACGCATGACAGAACAAGAGTTTTTCACCGTTCACCATAGCCTTACCGCTAATATTGAACCAATGGACAGCGGCTTCACTTTACCTTCTCAAATTCAATTCGAATCTGAGATCCCAGCACCATTTGTGGTGGCAAGTGAATTTAGCCAATTGGATCTGTTAGCTGACAGCGCTCGAGCGGAACTGAAAAACAGCGACTTGAAGAATGTCACCAGTTTATTGGATGCACAAAACTCAAAATTAAACCTCTTGTTGAGCTTTATGTTATCGCAGCAAGATGATGAGAAATTTCGCACTCACACCTATTCATTTGGTGCGAGTCAGTTTTCCTGCTTTTCAAAAGCAGACATCGAACCGGGTCGCTTAGTAAAAGCCAAACTTTTTCTAGAGCACCCGGCTGCAGCCATTTATTGCTACGCAGAAGTATTTGCTAGCGAGGCGAAAGACTCAGGTTTCGAAATCAAATTTAAATACGCTCATCTTCGCGATACCGACCAAGACCTGCTAATTAAAGCGGCACTTTATCAACAACAGAAACTCTTGCGTCAACGCTCTCTAGACCGAGATAACAAGTAAATTAACATGACCAAAAAATCCATATTTACACTACCTAAACTTAAAGGTGCCGGTGACAAAAAGCACATCGGTAACCTAGTCGGTTCGTCTCTCGCTCTTGCCATTGCCAAACTCGCAGAGCAACACAACAGCCATACCGTCTTGGCTGTACCCGACCCACAAGTGGCGCTTAAGCTTCAATCTGAAATTGAACAGTTTACGGCACATGAAGTCGCATTATTCCCTGACTGGGAAACGCTGCCATACGATAGCTTCTCGCCGCACCAAGAGATCATCTCAGATCGTATCGCACGCCTTTACGCACTGCCAACATTAAAAGATGGCATCACGATTGTTCCGATCAGCACGTTATTGCAACGCCAGTCACCGCGAGACTTTTTGCTACAACACACGTTAATGGTGAAAACGGGCGATCTGTACTCGTTAGAGAAGCTGCGTCTTCAACTTGAAAAGTCTGGCTATCGTTATGTAGACCAAGTGTTTGGCCCGGGTGAGTATGCGAGTCGAGGTTCAATTCTCGACTTGTTCCCAATGGGCAGCAAAGACCCGTATCGTATCGACTTCTTCGATGACGAGATCGACACCATCCGTACTTTCGATCCTGAAAATCAGCGCTCTATTGAAGACATCTCTGAGATCCGTTTGCTGCCAGCTCACGAGTTCCCAACCTCTGAAAGTGCTATTGAAGATTTCCGCATTCGCTGGCGCCAACAATTTGATGCGCGCCGCGAACCAGAATCGGTTTATATGCAGGTTTCTAAGGGTACTTGGCCTGCTGGTATCGAGTACTGGCAACCGCTGTTCTTCGATCACACAGAAACCTTGTTTGATTACGTTGCCGATGAAGCGCAACTGCTGATTCTAGGTGATGTCGAGACTGCAGTAGACTCATTCCTAACGGACGTTGCTCATCGATACGAACAGCGCGGTGTTGACCCATTACGGCCACTTCTCACGCCTGAACAACTGTGGCTGAAGAAAGACGAGCTGTTCGCACACTTCAAACAGAAGCCACAAGTCAATCTGAGCTTAGATTCAATTGAAGAGAAAGCTGGACGTACCAACCTTCCGGTTGTGTCTCTTCCTGATCTCAGTGTTCAGCATCAAAATAAAGAACCTTTAGCTAACCTAAGAAAGTTCACAGAAGCCTTCGACGGCAAAGTAGTATTTTCGGTTGAATCAGAAGGTCGTCGTGAAGCGCTGAGTGAACTGCTTCGTGGTATTAAAGTACGACCAAGCGAAGTTGAAAACCTCGATGCCTCAATTAAAGGCAAAGACAAGTTCAGCCTCATCCTTGGCTCTGCTGAACACGGTTTTATCCATGAAGAGCAAAACATCGCCCTTATCTGTGAAAGCGACCTGTTGGGTGATCGCGTTGTTCAGCGCCGTAAGAAAGACAAAAAAAGTGTTAACAGCGACACTGTCATTCGTCACTTAGCCGAACTTAAACCAGGTCAACCTGTAGTGCACATTGACCACGGTATTGGTCGCTACATCGGCTTGCAGACACTCGAAGCCGGTGGCATGAAAACCGAATACGTGACACTTGAGTACCAAAACGATGCCAAGCTGTACGTGCCCGTTGCTTCTTTGAACTTAATCGGGCGTTACTCGGGTGGCGCTGAAGATTCTGCACCGCTACATAAACTCGGTGGCGAAGCGTGGCAAAAAGCGCGTAAACGCGCCGCGGAGAAAGTCCGTGATGTTGCAGCAGAGCTACTTGATGTTTACGCTAAGCGTGAGCTAAAACCTGGCTACAAGTTTGTACTCGACCGCGGCCAATACGCGACTTTCAAATCTGGCTTCCCGTTTGAAGAAACCGATGACCAAGCGATGGCCATCAATGCTGTTATGTCTGATATGTGCCAAGCCAAAGCCATGGACCGTTTGGTGTGTGGTGATGTTGGCTTTGGTAAAACCGAAGTCGCGATGCGTGCAGCATTCGTTTGTACCGACAACAGCAAACAAGTAGCGGTTTTAGTTCCTACTACTCTACTTGCTCAGCAACACTTCGAAAACTTCCGTGACCGTTTCGCCAACTTGCCGATTCGTGTTGAGGTTCTATCCCGATTCAAATCAGCTAAAGAGCAAAAACTAATCATGCAAGATGTCGCCGACGGTAAAGTGGATATCCTAGTCGGGACTCACAAGCTGCTTTCGAGCGATATTAAGTTTAAAGACCTAGGCCTGCTGGTTGTCGATGAAGAACACAGATTTGGTGTACGTCAGAAAGAGAAAGTGAAAGCGATGCGTGCGGATGTCGATATTCTAACGCTTACTGCGACACCGATCCCGCGAACGCTGAACATGGCAATGAGTGGCATGCGTGACCTTTCGATCATCGCTACACCACCCGCACGACGCTTGGCAATTAAAACCTTCGTTCGCGAGAGTGATGATGCCATCGTCAGAGAAGCGGTGCTGCGTGAAATCATGCGTGGTGGCCAGGTTTACTTCCTACACAACCAAGTCGACACGATTGAGAAAACAGCAGAGTCATTGCAAAAGCTGATTCCAGAGGCGCGCGTGACTGTAGCTCATGGCCAGATGCGAGAGCGCGAACTGGAACGCATCATGAATGACTTCTACCACCAGCGCTTCAACTTACTGGTGTGTACAACCATCATTGAAACCGGTATCGACGTACCAACGGCAAATACCATCTTGATGGACAGAGCCGATAACCTTGGTTTAGCACAGCTGCACCAATTACGTGGTCGTGTAGGTCGTTCGCACCACCAAGCTTATGCTTACTTGTTAACGCCACACCCTAAAGCAATGACCAAAGATGCGATCAAGCGATTGGATGCGATAGCTTCGCTCGAAGACTTGGGCGCAGGCTTTACCTTAGCAACTCACGATTTAGAGATTCGTGGTGCGGGTGAGCTGTTAGGTGATGAACAGAGTGGCCAAATCCAGTCAGTTGGTTTCACCTTGTACATGGAGATGCTTGAACAAGCGGTTGAAGCATTGAAGGAAGGTCGAGAGCCATCGCTTGATGACCTACTGCGTGAACAAACTGAAATTGAGATGCGTTTGCCAGCACTATTACCAGATGACTACATCCCAGACATCAATACACGTTTGTCTACCTATAAGCGTATTGCGAGTGTGAGTGACTCCGACGAATTGGCAGAGTTGAAAGTCGAGCTGATTGATCGCTTCGGCCTTCTGCCTGATGCAACCAAGAACTTGTTATCAGTTTCTGAGCTAAAATTAGCCGCAGCGTCTATCAAAGCGAAGAAAATTGAAGCCCACGATAAGGGTGGATTCTTAGAATTCTACCCGGATGCTGACATAAACCCGACCTACCTTGTTAAACTGTTGCAATCTCAACCGCAAAAGTTTTCAATGGAAGGACCAACAAAGTTCAAGTTTACGATACCATTGGTCGACAGACGGAAACGAATTCAATTTGTTAGTGATTTATTGGGCGAATTCAGACAAAACTTGCTGCCTTCAGCATAAGACCCAATCCACTTGCACATATAAATTATCCAGCCGGTAGTTCGGCTGGAAGACGGAGTAAAAATGAAAAGACTGATCCCACTGCTACTATTGTTCGTCTCACTGCCAAGTTTGGCGCAGAGACAATTTGATATAGAAGTGATCATTTTTAAGCGCGCTGTTGATGCAGAGAAGGTGAACGAATCTTGGCCAAATACACAGCCTAAGATTTCACTTGAACGCGTTGGTTCATTTCAAGATACCCAATACCGAGCAAAGAAAGGCGTTCAAATGCTACCTTACTCGGAATACAAGTTAACGCCTCAGAAAGACAAGCTACGTAAACACGCTGGCTTTGAAGTTCTGATGCATACCGCTTGGCGTCAAGGCGACCAAGGTAAGAGCTCGGCACCTGTTTTCCATATTCAAGCAGGTAAAGATTTCTCTAAACAGTTTAATGCTGATGGCTCTGAAAAAGGCGCAATCACTGCAGGCAGCGCTGATGGGTTCCAAGAAGAGACCATTGATAAGCCACTCTACGAATTAGACGGCAAGCTGCAAATCTACGTTCAGCACTACCTATACGCTGAAACGACATTAGATTTAAAAGCGCCAAGCGTTCGTGAAGTGACTCTACAAGAGCAACAAATTGAGCTAGATTCACCAGTAAGTGGCGCAGAAAGCAACGTCCAGGTGGGCAATCTAACTGAAATTTCTCCGACGGTTGAAGTCCAAGAGTTCCTTAAGAGCTACCGCATGGACCAAAAACGTCGTATGCGCAGTACAGAAACTCATTACCTTGACCACCCACTTCTTGGAATAGTGATTCAAGTTAGACGTGTAGCGCAGTAAATTACTTGCCGATTCGGCTATAATTATATAAATAATTCAATCCGCCCTCCTAGTGAGGGCGTTTTATTAAGTGCTATCTATCTTTATTCTGTACTGACTCTCTTTGCTCAGTACTTACACGTTACTTGGTACGCTCTATGAGCCCTGAATTTCAGATCAACACACAAAATCTTAGCCTTAAAATCATTGAGGCCTCAGATGCTCAAGAATTTTCTCAGCTGGTTAAGTCCTCCCCTAGCTTGCTGCCATGGGTCGACTGGTGTCATAAAGAGTTTTCTATCGTCGAGGCCGAGAAATTTATTCTGGCAACTCGCCTGAACTGGGTGAAAGCCGATGCGTTTGGCTTTGGCATCTTTGAACGAAAAAGCGATAAGTTAGTCGGTATGGTTGCCATTAATGAGCTTTACCACACCTTTAATATGGCGAGTTTAGGTTATTGGGTCGGTGATGACTTTCAAAGGAGAGGGATCGCCAAAGAAGCGATGTTCGCCCTATTTGAATTTTGTTTCGCGCAACTCAAGTTAACGCGTTTGGAGATTGTCTGCGATACCGAGAACCTACCCAGCCAAAAGTTGATCGAGAAGTGTGGAGCTGAGCGAGAAACCATTGCCCAGAATCGATTTCTGTTTAACGGTAAGCCGAAAGATGGCGTGGTTTATTCTGTGCTACCTCCAACGTCTTAACAGCAGAAATGAGTTCAACACCTGCGATAATCCATAATCGACACGATCAAAAAAGAGCTCCGAAGAGCTCTTTTTTATTATCAGCGTAATGCTCTGAGAAGGCTTACCTGATTAGTGAAGCTTTAGGTTTGGACGAAGTACACGGTTAATACGACCAACCAGCATCATCAGTGATGTTTTGATTAAGCCGTGAAGCGCCATCTGGTGCATGCGGTACAAAGAGATGTAAACCACACGAGCAATACGACCTTCGACCATCATCGAGCCTTTCGTCAGGTTACCCATCAAACTACCTACCGTAGAGAAACGGCTAAGTGAAACTAGCGAGCCTTTGTCTTTGTAGATGTAGTCTTTCAGGTCACGACCGTTCAACTTAGCAATGATGTTGCTGAATGCACAGCTTGCCATTTGGTGAGCCGCTTGTGCACGTGGCGGAACGAATGAACCGTCTGCTTGTGTACATTGCGCCAAGTCACCGATTGCAAAGATGTTGTCATCCAGTGTTGTTTGCAGCGTGTTCTTCACAACCAACTGGTTGATACGGTTGGTTTCAAGACCACCGATATCTTTCATGAAATCTGGTGCTTTGATACCTGCTGCCCATACCATGATTTGAGCTGGGATCTTGTCACCATCTTTGGTTGTTAGGCCGTCAGAATCCGCCTGAGTCACCATCGTATTCGTACGAACGTTCACACCAAGCTTGGTTAGCTCAGAGTGTGCTGCACTTGAAATACGAGGAGGTAGAGCTGGAAGAATACGCTCACCCGCTTCAACTAGGTTTACGTTCAGCTTGCTTGAATCTAGGTCGCCGAAGCCGTAAGTACGAAGTTCTTTAACGGCGTTGTGTAGCTCTGCAGAAAGCTCTACACCAGTTGCACCAGCACCAACAATCGCGATGTCTACCGTGCCTTGACCGTTCTTAGCGTGAAGCTTTAAGAACTGATTGTTCATTTCTGTACGGAAACGGTGTGCTTGCTCTGGGCTATCAAGGAAAATACAGTTGTCACGAACGCCTGGAGTGTTGAAGTCGTTTGACGTTGAGCCTAGCGCCATCACTAGAATATCGTATTCAAGTTCACGGCTTGGCATCAGCAGTTCACCGTGCTCGTCTGTAAGCTCGCTTAGTGCAATCACTTTACGCTCACGATCGATATCGTTCAGGCTGCCCATTTGGAAATCGAAGTAATGGTTTTTTGCGTGTGCGCGGTAGCTTAACGCATCAACACCCTCGTCCAATGAACCCGTTGCTACTTCATGAAGTAATGGTTTCCATAGGTGGCTTGCTTTACGATCTACCAGAGTAATCTGGGCACGCTTTTTACGACCTAAAGTGCGGCCTAGCTTAGTTGCTAGTTCTAAACCACCAGCTCCACCGCCTACTACGATAATTTTTGTCACAATGACAATCCTCTACAAAATGAATAAATGGGGTTCGGCTCGATTACTCCAACCGATAAATTCTATGTATCTACTCGGCCTTGAATGCGAAGGCTGTTACAAATTGGATTACCGCGAAAAAGAATAACGACAGCTCACCGAGTAGTTAGAGGGGTTACAAGCAACAAACATTGGCTTGCCGCTTTGCTCACTTGGATAAAAAAGGTGACTACCTGAGAGGCAGAACACAAATTATGGGCAAGTTTTTTCACTCGCTCTCAATTTTTTTTGATATTTGTCAAAATATTTTGCTTGGGAACATTATATATAGCAAAAAGATGACCGCAACAAAAAAATCCTTACCCTCAATGAGGATTCGCGACGAATTAGTTAACGTTTGCGCAAACTGATCTATAAATGCACAAACCGACCGATAAAACATATACAACTACTTTATCAATACCAATCTCTAAGATTCAGATGTGAAAAAGCAGCACTCATTGAGCACTGCTTTTATAAAACATCTGGATTGATTAAGCGTTTTTGAACGCTTTCATTGCTTGAAGATGTTGAGAGATCTTTTTGAATTTATGACTCTCTTTCTCATCCCAGATTACATCATAGTAATCTTCTAGCGCGGCAGCTGTTTTGGTATTGTCGTGAATTTCATCTTCACGAGAAAGCACCACTAAACAGCGTCCTTTGTTTTTCATACGGTACTGAGCAACACATTTAGTTGCGATGTCTTCGTACTCTTCTGGACGGTCAATTCGACCTACCATGTTATTCTCAGGGTGCAGATTAGGGTTGAACACCACCTGCTTAATCCCACATAAGAAACCAATACGCTCAGACCAAAAACCACCTAAACCTACACCACAAATAATGGGATGCGGATCATCGGATTGCTCTATCACCTTATGCACTTCTTTTAGCAGATGCTGCATATCGTGTTTTGGATGCAAAGTACTGTAGTTGATGAAACGAACGTCATCATCAATGAATTGCAACTGCAGTATTTTTTCGTGATTGCCCGGGCTTGTTGAGTCGAAGCCATGTAGATAGATAATCATTGTACCTCCCCCGTTGAATATTGGTACGTTTTGATCAATCTAACACGAAAAACAAGGTTTTAAAGGTAACAGCTGAGAAATTATATTTTTCACTTCCTAAACGTGATCCTAGCTACATAAAGTGTGACTCAGAGCCTCCGCTTCACGCAGATAACTTTCATCGCCCCAGAGCTGATGAGCAAGCAAATACCACAGCATCGCCATCATTTGGCTTCTTGGTAACCATGCTTCTACCCCATCAAGCCAAGGTTGGGCATCATGGATGCCTCGCAGCTGACAGTACTTGTTAACGGCTTCAGCAACTGGTAATCCTGCAACAGCAATGGTCAACGTAAGATCAAGTCTAGGGTCAGCTAATGCTGCATATTCCCAATCAATAATCTTAATCCCATCGCTATTTCTCACTAAGTTATAACCACCTAAATCAAAATGGCACAAAGACAGGTCAACATTTGGGATACTTGGAGCCACGCGCCACTCTTGATAAATCTTGGTGCAGGTTTCAGTCTTATGAATCGAATCAAGTTGCAGCCAGTAATGATCGACTCGCGCTGTGAAACTGAACGGTTGGAGCGGCAATCGCGCGGTGTTAACCAAATGCACCGAGATCAGAGTCTTCAACAAATCATCAAGCTCTAAGCCTTCGTAAAGCGTCTCACCCGCAATCCATTCAACCAATAAGCCTTGCTCATTGACCACTATTGGACTTGGTCCAATACCTAGACGCTCAATTGCGGAAAGCACTTGATACTCTTCATGACGAGAGATAAAGAAGGCTTTGGTGATGGGAGTGATTGGACGCCAAACATACGCAGTACCATCGGCATCGACCAACTTCCAACATCGATTGGTCAAACCGCCTGTTAATGTCTGTGCTCTAACTGGAGGCTCAGAAAAGTAACCGTCAAGCGAACTCAAACTGGTATCAAGAAGCTTAGCCTCAGACCAAGAAAAAATTGCCATATTTACTCCCTATAAACGTCTTCATTCCCTACAAAAAAGACACTGACCAAAAGCCAGTGTCTCTTCATAAACAGCACATCATGCACTGCATTGGCGTGTGACCAAGCTATACGCTGTCAAGATTAAGCGCTGCCAATACTAGACATTGTCAAATCCGGCTGCGCATAGTTGGCAAGTAAGCGAAATTAAAGGCCTAGTAGGCTCTTAGATTGTTGCTTACGGATTTCAGTCTCGTCAGCCCATTCAATCAAGCCAGACTCAAGATCCATTAGACGCATCGTCATTTTGTAGTATACGTCTTCATCGCTACCCGCTTTCTTAACGATGCTTGATAGGTTGCCGTACAGCATGTACTGAGCACCAACCATTTTACCGAATTGAATCGCTGAACTTTGGTTTACAAGCTCATCGTTGTTTTGGAAGTTCAATTGGTCACGAACAGACTCTACACGGTCCATATCAACGAAACGGAACTTACCAGAGTTCAGCATCTTAGTACTGATAGTGTCAGTGATTGACTCAGTATCGATGTGCTCACTTGTTTTGTTCTTGATTCGCTCTACAAACACGATTGGACGCTGTTCACGAGTAATGTAAGACACAGAACCAGACGCCATCATGCTATCGACCATTTCACCCGCAATCGTTTGAAGGTCAGTTGAACCGAAATCGATTGTCGTGGTTTCTACTGCTTGTGCATCACCGTAGCTTACCTTGTTTGAACAACCGCCTAAAATAACCGCTAAACCTAGTAGCGCAATGACACTCTTTTTCATTTTGTTTCCTCAACTTATCACTGAGCGGGGTTTTACCCACACTCTTAAATTCTTGTATTTACGAATCATGAGACCCGTTTAATCTAACTTACTGCTCTCGGAACTGGACTCTGAACTGAGTCGCTTTCGGGTTTACCGACACTTCCGACAACGAAATACTTTCAAAACCACGAACAATCGCTTGCTTCCAAGGACCTTGTTTAAGGTTGACCTCAAGCCCGGCATCGTCGTACCAGTAAAAACGATAAAGAATATGTTGATCGCCTTTATAGTTACTGTTTAAACGAACGATTCCTCGCGTATGACCGTCGACCAGATCGGTGCGAATATCTTCAACCTGTAAACGGCTGCCCAATACCTTGTCACCAAAGAAAACGTTCTGAGTCAGACTATCGACCCTTACGCCAGCTGTATTATCAGCACAACCAGCCAGAGCCATAACCGCTGCTAAGCTCACTAACCACTTTTTCATTACAGCCTCCCTAGCTGTTTATGCCACATTGTTGCGTTGTTTCCTTGTCGAGAAATCCATACCAAAGTGGTCTGCCCTTCTCGAATATCAAAATCGTAGGTTTTAGCGCCCGCTTCCAACGTATATTGACCGCTATTTGCTACAAACGTACTGCTCTTAATCTCTGCAGGTAATGATTGCCAACTGCGAGTGTCTGGTTGCTCTGTCAGTGTGTTCCACACGTTGAACAGAATATTACCGACATCATCGCCTTTGGTTGCTTCTTTTCGAATGCGATCTTTCGCGACTACACGTAGCGCTTGGCGAATAACAATGCTTGTCATACGTTCCGATAGATCGTTCTGCGCCATCGCGTTTACATCAGTGATCAAATGTTCTTGTAGCGGCTGTCCGCTGATTCGCAAGGCAGAAAAACGCTCTACGTTTTGACTTGGGTAATATGGCAGCGCAAGAGAGTATATTGCCCCCTGATCGCGACTGTCATAAACAGGCAAATCCAGTCGCCAACTGTCCATAGCTTGCACAGCGCTCTGCTCTTGAAGAACAATCACTCGCCCTTCACCTGCACTAAGTTTAGAAGATTGCTTATAGCGTTTTTCTAATGTTGCTAAATCTTGTCGCATCCCTAAACGAGCGGCTGTTGCCATGGTTCTATCGATGATTTCTTGGTTATCTGGCATCACAGCCAAAGCACGACGATAGTCAACGTAGGCGCTGTTTAAATCATTTGACGCTTCATAAAGCAGACCAGACAAGAACATCAGATACGCATTCTGTACTGACTGCAGTTTCTTACCCGCATCAGGGTAATTGGCAAGGATGCTACCCACATTGGCAGACAAGCCTTGCTTCTTCGCATCGCTGGCTGCTTTGTCTAACTCAGCCTCGCGTTGCTTCTTCGCTTGTTCTTGAACTTGGTTGGCGCGACGCATTTCGATCACCGCACCTTCTAAATCGTTTTTCTTGAGGTAATTTAAACCGAGATACAGATGAAGAAAGCCCAACTCGTAATCGGCTGGCACATACTCGGTAATATTGTCATTCACAGCCAACGCACCCACACTGGTTGCACTGTCTGAGATTGAGATCACGGCTTTGCGTTGCTGCTCAGTAACCGCCTGATCAGCCACTTCAAACGAAGCCTTACTCTCAGGGTATTTTTGATCCAGCAGATTAATTCTGCCTCTTTCAAAGTTATCAAGGATGTCGCCTGCCGCGTAATCTGGTAGCTCTTGCTGAGCCTCTGAATAATCTCCAGATTTAACGGCTTGGTAGATCGCTTTGTTTTGTGCGCTGTAATGACTGAACAGGCTTCCTGCAGACATACTCGCACAACCTACGGTCAACGCCGATAACAGGGCAATGGAAGCGAATCTAAACTGTTGCTTCACTTATCGTCTCCGTGCATGTTTAAAATGCCTACTTTATTAGGGTCTGCTGACCTTTAATGGTCTCATTATCAAAACGAAACGCGTTGTAAAAAGGATCTCAAGCCAGTTGAAACCCTACTGATTTAGCCTCTGCCTAAGCGATGCCGACATTCAGACAACAGATAGAACTTAAAGTTGGCATACAAACTACAAATTTTCCAACTAACTACTTGTGTTAACCCACTAATGAGCGCGTTTAAACTAGCTCATTAGCTTTCATTAACTCGTTAGCTTTTCATTAGCTCATTAATAGGGGGCCAAGTGGACGGCCGCCAACCAAGTGCATGTGAATATGATAAACCTCTTGGCCACCGTGAGAGTTACAGTTCACGATAAGACGATAGCCATCTTCTGCGATGCCTTCTTCTTTTGCTAACTTACGAGCAACAGTAAACATGCGCCCCATCATCGCTTCATCTTCGACTTCAACATCGTTGGTTGTCGGAATCAGCTTGTTTGGGATGATTAGGATATGGCTTGGCGCACGAGGGTTAATATCGCGGAATGCGGTTACTAAATCGTCTTGGTATAGTAGATCTGCTGGGATTTCTTTGTTGATGATCTTAGTAAAAATGGTTTCTTCAGCCATGTTTCTCTCCGATAAAACATTTATTTTTTAATGCTTTGAGTATGCGCTATGCCGCATCAAACCACAATAAATCTGCTTTAAAGCATAATAAAAAACACCGTTCAAATCAAAGAAAACGAGCCTTAGCTCTCAAGAATGGCATGTTGGTTATAACTGAGCGTTATTTTTGACGTATGCGTCATAAAACGCGTAAGCCGAGCTCAATAGAATGCTGACAATTTTGTTAGTTTTACTTTGACCTGACATTAGGTCTGCATTTTTATTTAGGGAGAAAGCCATGAAGGGATCTGTGATCAAGCGTATGTACGCTGGTTTCGCACTGATCATCATCATGTTCGCAGTCACGATAACCATCATGATGAACAGCATGAATCAGATACACAGCAATTTTGAGAGTGTCTCAGAAACCTCATTGCCACTTGTTGCGCTTTCAAATCAAACAAGTGTTCAATTGCTTTCTGCTGATAAGTCATTCAAAGATTTCTTAACCACACAAAACGCTGAACGCATGTCTGCAATGCGTACAGAATTTGCTGCATCACAAAACTCGTTTTCAGAAGTTCTCGGTAGTTTAGAAGCGGCAAGCCAAAACAATGCTTCACTTATTGAACGTATCGCGCAATTAAGAGCAATGGAAGAACGCTACTTCGCCGAAGCTGACGAAGCGATGAACAACTACGTTGCGATGTTCGAAGCGCAAGAACAAGTGCAAAAAGCCTCTCGTGACTTCCAACGTTTACATTCAGAATTAACCGTTGGCATGAAAGAGTACGTCGCCGACCAAAAAAGCATCTCTGTAAAAGTGATGGCAAAGAGCTACTTCATTAAACTGCAAGATGCAGAAGTCATCACCTCTGATGCACTTGCGAGCTCTGATGTTGCCTTCGTTCAGAAAGCCGTTAACCAAAACAAAAAGGCCGTTACTCATCTTAACTACGCTTATCGCGGCCTATCAACACAACTACCAGCACTTAAGAATGTCTTCGATGAGTCAGTTCAGAAGTTCACCAAAGACGTTGGTCAGAAAGGTGGCGTACTAGACAAACACAACAACTACCTACAAGCCAAGCAAGCGCTGTACGTGAACATCGCCAACCTAGCCGTAGAAGTTGACCAAGCAATGGCTGTTTTGGACTCGTTCAACGTGACCGCTGAAGAGCAACTTAACTCATCACTCGCTGACGCAAGCAGCATCTACGACAAAGGCCTATTCAACGCGATTGCCATTGGCATTGTTGTGACTGTGTTCGCTGCTGCGATTGGTTACCACATTGCACACAGCGTACGAGAGCCATTAACTCGCATCCTCGGTACATTAGAAGGTCTAACTGAAGGTGATATGACTCAGCGTATCGATATTCGCTACGACAACGAATTCAGCCGCGTGAGCCGTCACATCAACACCTTGGCTGACAACCTGCACAATATCCTTGTGAAGTTGAATGATGCTTCAGATGACTTAACTAAGACTGCAAGCGTCAACCAGAAGACGTCATCTGAAACGCAGGCTCAATTGAACAGCCAACGTGAGCAAACCGCGACTGTTGCGACCGCAATGACAGAGATGTCTCATTCTGTACAAGAAGTGGCGAACAGCGCGCAAAGCTCACTCACCATGGTTCAACAAGTAGAATCGGCTTCTGAGTCTGGTCGTCAGATCATGAACACCAACATCAGCACCATTAATCAGCTTGAAGTTCGCCTGACTGAATCAGTGGGCGCTGTAGGCGAGCTACAACAGATGAGTAGCCAGATTGGTTCAATCCTTGACGTTATTCGTGGTATTGCTGAACAGACCAACCTACTTGCACTTAATGCGGCAATCGAAGCAGCGCGTGCAGGTGAACAAGGTCGTGGTTTTGCAGTCGTTGCCGATGAAGTACGAGTGCTAGCACAGAAGACCACTCAATCAACCTCTGAAATCGAGACTATGATCAGCAATCTGCAATCAAGCTCGAAAACTGCAAGTAACGTAATTGAAAGCTGTATGAGCGATATGGACATGTCGGTTCAACAAGCTTCAAGTGCAAACAGTGCGATGGAAGAGATCCAAGCCTTGATTCTAGAGATCAGCCACATGAGTACACACATCTCTCAAGCAGCCGCTGAGCAGAGTGAAACGTCTGGTGATATTGCACGCAACATCGAAGACATCAACCACATCGCAGATAAGAGTTACCAAGCGATGTCTTCAATTGCGGAGGCAAGCCAAAACCTAACAATTTTGGCGAATCAGCAAGGTGATTTAGTACATCAATTCAAACTATAGATAAATGAAGAATCGATAGATATTTAGTGAGATTGTTGAGACTTCTTACCCAATAGTGGTGACTAATTGAGCTAGGGCAACTTTTATCAAGGGTTGCCCTTGTTTTTTATGAGCTTTGTCATTATATGATTATTAAGGCTTGCTGCTTCCCGTTTTTTCTTTCACCTTTATGAGCGAGCCGCTATTAAGGAATTTATATGGCTGTTCATGTTGGCATTATCGATCAAGACCCCATTCGCTTGCTCACCCCATTACTTGATAACCGAACGGTCAGCACTCACATCGTGTTTATCGGTGACAAAAATCAAGTCAGTATGTACAAACGTTTAGACAGCGTTTTGCACAAGCGCGACATTACGAGTGAGTTTTTCGAAATTCCGACCATCGTAAATACATCTGTCATTAAAGAATCTATCCAAACCCTTGCCGAAGACCTCAAAGCACGCGGTCAAGAAGTGAAGCTCAACGCAAGTTGTGGCCTCCGTCACCGCCTACTTTCTGTGTACGAAGTATTCCGTACTTACCACTGGCCAATCTTCGTGGTTGAACCAAATAGCGACAAGCTTTGCTGGTTGTACCCTAATGGTAAAGAAGACGCACAAGTTCAAGACCGCATCACTATCGACGACTACCTAACTGTGTTCGGTGCTCGCGGTGAATTCAGCGATGTTCAGCTGTCTCCGCAACTGGATCAGAAACTTTATGAACTGGGTGAACGTTGGGCAAGTAACGCACTCGAACTAGGCCCTGGCCTTGCGACATTGAACTACCTAGCAACGACCTGCCGTAAAGAACAAAAACTTGATGTAGGCCTATCTGAGAAGCAACAAGGCTATCGCGAGCTCAACATGCTGCTGAGCGATTTGGTTGAAGCTAAAATTGCGACTTACGACAATGGTATTTTGACCTTTGCCAACGAAGACGCGCGCCGCTTCTCAAACGGTGAATGGCTTGAAACATTGGTTCACAGCACAGTTAAGCAGATCCAAGATGACATGCCGACCATTCAAGACCGTTCTTTGAATGTTCAGGTATACCGTCAACTGGGTGAACGTGAGGTTCGTAACGAGCTTGATGTTGCCTCTGTGGTGAACAATAAGCTGCACATCATCGAATGTAAGACCAAAGGCATGCGTGATGATGGTGATGACACCTTGTACAAACTGGAATCGCTTAGAGACCTGCTAGGTGGCCTACAAGCACGTGCAATGTTAGTGAGCTTCCGCCCTCTTCGCCATAACGACATCACACGAGCTGAAGATCTTGGCCTTGCATTGATTGGCCCTGACGAATTGAAAGATCTTAAAACACACCTAACGGCATGGTTTACAGCTGCGGGTGGCAGTGAAGATCTAGAGTACTAAAAACCAATAAGCTCATGAGAGCTCAATGCTCTTAAGCAGATTGTTAAAAAGGCGAATGACGATTAAGTCACTCGCCTTTTTTGTTGTCTGTTTTCTCTATTGATTACTTTCAGACGGCACAAAAAAATGGCCGCATCATACGATGCGGCCATTTTCAAAATTTAATGTCACTTGAAGACTTAATGCTCTCTAAAACTCAGAGCACTTTAAGACTTAAAGCATTTTACGAGCGGCTTCTACAACCACTTTGATTGAACGTGCTTCTGTTACTTTTAGAGTGTCGTGATCAGGCGTCTCTTTTTGAGTACGGTTGATGATTACACCAGCAACACAACCTGCTTTCAGACCAGAACTTGCACACATAGTTAGCAGTGTTGCAGATTCCATCTCGAAGTTTAGAACGCCCATGTCTTGCCATTCTTGCATAGAGCCTTGGAAGCGCTTAACAACGCGACCAGAGAACGTGTCGTAACGCTCTTGACCTGGGTAGAACGTATCGCTTGATGCCGTTACGCCCATGTGAACTGTTGCACCTGATTCATCAACTGCCGCTTTCATTGCTGTTGCAACTTCAAAGTCAGCCACTGCTGGGAACTCCATAGGAGCAAAGTGTAGGCTAGCGCCGTCTAGACGAACAGAACCTGTAGAAACAATCATGTCACCCACGTTTACGTGAGGTTGGATAGCACCAGTCGTACCAACACGTAGGAAAGTGCGAACACCAAGTTGAGCAAGCTCTTCAACTGCGATAGAAGTCGATGGACCACCAATACCTGTTGAACATACAACAACTGGTTTGCCGTCTAGCTCTGCGCGGTAAAGCGTGTATTCACGGTGACTAGCAAGGAATACTGGGTTCTCCATCTCTTCTGCAATTTTTTGCACACGAGCAGGATCACCAGGGATGATCGCAAGAGTAGCACCGTTAAGATCTGCTTCAGTAACACCTAAGTGGAAAACAGCTTGAGACATAGTTCGCTCCTTTTGGCTTATTGGGCTTTTTACCCTTATTTAAGCTCATAGTAAATTCGTGGGGTACGAACACACTCTAACCAAGCTCGTTACAAAATGAAGTGACACATGTCACATGGATGATCGCAACAATAATTCAAGTTTCACAAAAAACCGATTGGCATCACAAAAATAAGCAATCCGCACGCCTATGTTGCATACTAATGAGACAAAAAGCGCCTTTAACGTATTACCGCTAAAGGCGCTTTTATATTAAGAATGCTCTATGTCGGTGAGCTCGATTTAGTCCGCTTTAGATTTAAATCGAAGCAGACGCAATGCGTTCAATGTCACCAATGCAGTTGCACCACTATCCGCTAAAACTGCCACCCACAAACCGGTAATACCTAACAAGCTTGTCACCAAGAATACGACCTTCAAACCAAGCGCAAGGGCTACGTTTTGACGGATGTTGTTCATGGTCGCTTGCGACAGTTCAATCATCGCTGGCAGCTCAGTTAAACGGTTATGAGTCAGTGCTGAATCCGCCGTTTCCAAAGCGACATCCGTACCACCACCCATTGCGATGCCGACATTCGCCGTTTTCATTGCTGGTGCATCATTAATGCCATCACCGACCATCGCCACGTGCGACTGTTGAGATAACTCCTCAACGTAAGATACCTTGTCGCTTGGCAATAGGCTTGCCTTGTACTGCATACCAATCTTGCTACTGATCGCTGCTGCACTGCGCGGATTATCGCCGGTCAACATGATAGATTGAATACCTAATTCATTAAGTCGTTCAATCGCAAGCTTAGCGTCACTACGTAACGTATCTTGCCAAGCAATCAGACCAATCACCGTCGTAGCTTGCTCTGTTGATTCTTCTTGATCTTTAACCTCAAGAGCAACCACAACCGTCTTGCCCTCACCTTCTAATGCTTCTACCTGAGAAACCACATCGGCACCAAGTTCGAACGTGACTTTAGACGGTGACAGAACCTGATACTTAACACCATCAACATCCCCTTCAACACCACTACCAATCAACGCTTTCTTGTTGTGTGATTCAGGAATCTCAATATTCAGGTCTTTTACTTTAGCGACAAGTGACTGCGCCAACGGGTGAGTAGAGCCAACTTCAATCGCCCCAACCACACGCAGCATCGCGTCTTGTTGCCACCCCGATAGAGGTTGAATATCCGTAACCTGAGGCTTACCTTCGGTCAGTGTGCCTGTCTTATCGAAGGCGATGGTTTGGATTTTACCAAGCTGCTCTAGCGCTGCGCCGCCTTTAATGAGCGCGCCACGTTTCGCTGCTGCTGCTAAGCCAGAGGTAATCGCTGCAGGAGTCGAGATAACCAAGGCACACGGACAAGCAATCAACAATAGCGCTAGGCCACGGTAAACCCATGTTTCCCATGGCTGCGCAAACAACAATGGTGGTGTGATGATGACCAACAGAGCCACTACCATCATTAACGGTGTGTACCAACGGCTGAACTTATCGAGGAATCGCTCTAGTGGTGCTTTACGAGACTCTGCTTCTTCAATCAGATGAAGAATGCGATCGATCGCGTTCTCACCCTGTTTTGAAGTGATGGTGATACGAACCACTTTATCGACCACCACAGCGCCAGCCATGATGCTGTTACCTTCGATATGTTCAACAGGAACAGATTCACCGGTTAACGCACTTTCATCAAAGCTTGCCGCGTCTGTAATCAATTGTCCGTCAGCAGGTAAACGAGAGCCCGCAGCCACTTCAATCACATCACCTGGAACCAGTTCACTGACGGCAACTTCTACACGTTCGCCGTTGATGATCTTAGTCGCGTTTTCTGGTACCAATGCCATTAGCGCTTGAACGCCACTTCTTGCTCGAGATGAAGCAAACGCTTCTAAGCGCTCACCAATCAAGAACAACAATAGAACCATCGCAGCTTCCACAGTTTCGCCAAGGTACAAAGCACCCAGCGCGGCAACACTCATTAAGGTTTCAATAGCAAATGGTGTTCCTGAGCGTGCCAACTGAACCGCTTTTTTCGCCACCGGATATAAACCAAGCAGACAAGTTACCGTAAACAAGCCTTCACTTAATTGAGGTGAGGTGCTTTTCACAAGCACTGCAAACAGCATTGCCGCTGCAATCGCGATAATCTGTAAATTAGGTTGAATATGAGCTTGCCAAAAAGTCTCAGGTTGTTGTTTTTCTTTCTTTGAACCGACTTCCGTAAGAGGGAAACCGGTTTTGATAGAGACCTGTTCAATGGTGTCAGCAATGCTTTCATTATCGAATTTCACAACCAGCTTTTCGGTAGCAAAGAGAACCTTCGCTTGAATAACACCGTCAATATTGCTGATCGCGTTTTCTATTTTTCTTGCACAAGCTGGGCAGTCCATTCCGGCAACCAGCCAACTTTTCGAAAATTTGGCATCGAGAGATAAAGTTGAGGACTGACTGTCTTCTTCTCCACTGTCCGACGAGCTACAACAATCATCTCCAGACGATGACGGAGCAGCAGAAGAGCTACAACAACCAGATGAAGTGCCTGCTGCTGTGATGCTTGAAATTTTAGGGCTAGAGCAACTTGCTCCTGCCGCTTGAGGTTGAACGTCCACTTTTGCTGAGCGGCACGCTGCATGTTTTGCGCACATAATGTATCTCCTTAATACTCAAAAGCCTTGAGGTTGTTGCTAACTTACGAGCAACAGAACCTTAAGTTCATCAAAAGTATAAACCTTGGAGGCTACTCCAAGGTCAAGAAGAAGTTTTCAAGAAAACAAAAATATTATGCCAGCGCCGATGGCTTACTGAGATTTAAGCTCCGCACACTCTTCACGGTTAGCGGATACATCATCAATAAGAACCGCATCGTGTGAACAGAATGGCTGAGTGTTCAAGCTGACAATCGACACATCATCTTCCACTGGATCAACTTGAGATCCTTGCATCAGTTCAGCGATATGATGTCGAAGCACCAAGATACCTAAAATTCCGAACAAAACATTACCCAAAGCTTGACCATAGAGAACACCCAAAGCGCCATACCATTGCGAACCTAGATATACGAACGGCAGAGTACCTAACGTCGCTTTACCCAAATTCAATGCTGTCGAGTAAAGCGGTTTACCTAGGTTGTTGAAAGACGTGTTGGCAACAAATAGTGCACCGTTAAAGGTGAAGGTTAACGCCACATAGGTACAGAAAGCCGCCACAATGATTGCTGCATCACCTTGTAAGCTAAAGCCTTGAATGACATAACCTTGAACGAAGTACAACAGAATACAAACAGCGATGGTGTATGCCGTAGTAACCAGCAATGAGTTATTGAGTGTTTCTTTTACTCGGTCCATGCGTTCAGCACCAAAGTTCTGACCAATGATTGGCCCCACAGCGCCAGACAAGGCAAAGATAACCGCAAAACAAACTGGCGTCAGACGACCTATCACGGCAAAGCCCGCGACAAAATCCTCACCATACTGTGCGATACCCGTTGTCACAATCGCATTACCGATAGGCGTTGCGGTATTGGTGATAATCGCAGGCAGCGCAATCGCCAATATTGGTCGAATGTTAATGCGCCATTGCACAAAAGAAGGCGGAGCTACCAGCTGATGGCTGCGAATAAGAGGATAAAGCGAAAAGAATAGCACCGAGAAACGAGCGACAACCGAAGCGATAGCCGCCCCTTCGATGTTCCAACCAAAACCAAAAATAAACAGAGGATCGAGAATCGCGTTAACAATGCCGCCAGACAAAGTTGCCCACATCGAACGCTTAGCATCACCTGCCGCTCTTAAGCCCGCACCCGCTGCCATCGCTAACGCCAAAAATGGACCACTAGGTAGCAAAATCTGTAGGTAAGCTTGAGCGCGTTCGGCTGCAATGCCTTTGGCGCCTATCGCGGCTAGCAGCTCTGGAATATAAGCGAACATGATTGCAGTTATGGTTGAACTGATAACAAACGCAGTCAGCATGATACTGGTGCTTAGGTTTCGAGCGTGCTCTTGATTCTTGGAGCCGATGGCTTTGGACACTAATGCGCCCATGGCAATGGAAGTACCGATAGAAACGGAGGTAGAAAAGAAAGTCAGCGTACCTGCAAAGCCTACCGCAGCAGCCAATTCAACCTGTCCGAGCATACTGATAAACAGCATGTCGAGCAGATCGACCACAAATAACGCCATCAAACCGACAGAGCCAGCCCCCGACATCACCAATATGTGGCGCATCGTTGAACCTTCAACAAACTTTGCCGTTTGATTTGACATGAAACCTCCAAAAGTTGGAATACCCAAGAGCTAAAGCCTAATCAACTGTTCAACTGGCTAGGGATCCAAAAAGAAAGGATCGACCAAGAAAAGCGCTATACAGAAAAAAGGCGCTAGTGCGCCTTTTTTCAATTGAGAGTATTGAGAAAAATAATCGTTCTTAACACGCTACTATACCTGATGTTTGAAGCATTCTTCCAAGTTCTTGCCAATTGCTCTCAAAACATCAGTTCTGGTGATAATACCCACCAGTTTTCGATTATCGATCACAGGGTATGCTTTAGGTTTTCCAACCTGCATCATGTCCGCCAATTCAATAATGGATAAGTCAGGTGACACCGACAGCACTTCTTGGTACATACAGTCACCCACAAGGTGTGTGTCTTGGCAGAAGTAACTGACCTTCACAAGTTTCTCGAGTAAATCCTGCTCTGAAAGGAAGCCAATCACTTGTTCGTTATCATCGATTACGGGCCCACCCATATGGTGGCTACGCATCACTTTGTCTAACGCTAGACTTAACGGCATATCAGGAGTAAATGTCACAACCTGCTGCGTCATGTAATCTTTCACTTTAATTGAATGCATTGCGTTCTCCCTAAATACTTTGCGTCATATATTTTTCTATCTTGTTAAGTTAATTGTTGTCTAAAATCTTGATTTTACTAAATGGATTTCAACAATTTTATTGATAGGCAAAACCTAACAAGACAAAAAAGTGAGACAAACAAAGGGTTGAGCACGTTTTCGAACGCCAGAAAAAAGAAAAAAAGAGCTCTTACAAAGCCTTACTTTCCCTTGCTTAACCTTACTTAGCCGAGCTAGCCTGCGTAAATAAACCCTGTAATCTTCACCGCACTAATAATTAGAAACCCCGTTTTAGGAAGTTTATGCAACACGACAACAACATGTACGCGTATATTTACGCAGGTAACGATGGCACAGAAAACACACTCATCGCCACTATCGATAATCAAGAAAAACCGCTGATATCAAGCTGCGTTGATGAGATAAAACGCATGTCATGCTTAGCCATTGATTTAGCAGCAAAACACGACCTAAAAGTGAAGCTGGTGAAATATCAAAGAGAACAAGAGATCGACTTCGGCCTATTCGTTAAATAGTGAATCCGACACTGATTTGGTTAATCTCTAACTGGCAGCCATAGTAGCATTAGCAAGCGCAATAGCCGTGAATGGCTGCCGAATTCGACCTGACAAGCCTAACGGGTAAAGGCTATAATGATCAGACGGCGCCCTTGCCGATTTTCATTGTCCAAATACGGTTTACTATGTCTTCCCAAACCCCACCTAAAACTTATCTAACGAATTCCTTATCTAAGTTAAAAAGCTACTTTAGTGAGTTATTGGATTTCCAATCACGCATTTGGGTGGTTCATATCTTTGAAGACTCTATTACCGATCAGTCGTTTGTGATTAATGAAGATGGCTTTAAAGAACCGCTAGAGTGGATGAAAAAACGTGATTACCAAGCGAGAATGCTTGATCGTGTTGATAAGATGAAAATCTCACAGGTGATTGAGATTCAGTTCGAAGACAAAATGCATCGCTTGATGCGAGTGAAGTAGCTTTATTGTTTGGGCATTCACGAAAAGCCCTTGCTAGAAATCAAGTATAAAAAGGCCAGCGCTCGCTGACCTTCTCTCATTGATTACAAACCACCATCTAACGCGCACAATACTCATGCCACAGGCGCACCGCTTTCTGGTATGCCTCAGTTTTATCGTGCGTTTCTGCAAAGAGAATGGCTGTCATGCTGTCGACAACGGTATTCGCCATTAGCGCCATATCTTCAGCCGATGTGCCAAGTAAACATTGACTAGGAAGTGGCAGCTCTAGGTTCATCATCTCTTCCCAGTAGAACGATTCGACTTTGTCAGGAGAGCTCATCCATACCGTTTGGCTAACTTTAGGATTATATTCCGACTCACCGTTCATCCCTTTGAATGAAATCACCGAGTGGGATTTATTTCCGATAACATGCTCAACTTCCGCATGAAGTTGTGGGAAGCCAGGATGGAAACTACCACGCAGACCTAAACGACCACCACCGGGATTCAATGCTCGAACTACCGTGTTAATTGGTGTTCTTAATCCGTAACGGTGTTTCCAACCGATCATGGTTTGCGCTTCGGGAGCAAAGTTAGCTAGCGGTAAATAAGCAATGCCGTCTTGTTCAAGAATCGACTTAGCATGTTCAGGGTTTTCTGCACTTTGCACACCAACATCTTGCAAATGGCTTTCAACGTGCGTCCTACCGCTCGGCTTATCCATATAGCCATGCATTAACACTTTATAGCCATTGTCAGCTAAGATTTTTGCCGCCAACAAGTTCCAAGGCTTGCCACTGGCGTTATCGTTACGCTTACCTGCATAACACGGCCAATCAATATCAGCGCCTAAATCTGGCACTCGAGATTGAAACGCTTTTACAAAGCCAGCGATCTCTTCATTGGTTTCATTCTGCACACGAATCAACATCAGTAGCATAGCCATTTGGTCGTCACCGACTTCTCCGCTTAAATACTCATCCATGATGCGGTAGGCTTGTTCGAACGATAAAGGCTTACGCCCTCTTTCTCCTCGTCCAACTGTACGAATACACTCTAAAATACTACTCATTGATTGTTTATTCTCTTCCGTTGATATCAATAAAATTCGAATACACTTTCGATTCTATGATACCCACCGTGCATTGCAAAGCGATTCAGTTGCTCTTGACCGAATTACCAATACGCGGATTGGTGTTCTAAAAGTAAACTTACTGGTGTAAAATTAGCGTATGTAATGCTAACCGCGACATATTGAGTAGTATCCCGATGACTGTAAAAAAAACGCTGAGCCAAAGAAAACGTGAATCGATCGTTGCCGCTGCTATCGCAGAGTTTACTGAGCATGGCTACAAGGCCACCAGCATGGATAAAATATCGAGCCGCGCAGAAGTATCAAAGCGAACCGTATACAATCACTTTGCCAGCAAAGAGCTGCTTTTAGATGAGATTCTGGACAGCATTTGGAGCAAAACTCTGGCCGCGACGCATTTCCCTTATCAAGCAGAACTGCCACTTGAAGAACAGCTTTCGTCGATAGCCAATCAAGAACTTGAGTTACTTGAGTCTGAAGGCTTCATCGACCTGTCACGCGTGTTGTTCTCAGAGTATTTCCATAACGCCGAACTGGCGCATCAAGCGATGGAAAAATATTCCCAAGCAGAAAGTGGACTTACAACCTGGATTAAAGCCGCGTTGGCAGACGGTCGTTTAGTAGAACTAGACCCACAATTCGCCTCCACGCAGTTCATTGGTCTGCTTAAGTCTTTTGCGTTTTGGCCGCAAATCATTGGTCATGTGCCGTCACCGGATGCTGCGCACAAACAAGTGATCATTACTTCAAGTGTCGAGATGTTCCTTAAACAATATCAGGCGTGATTTTGGTGGTTGATGAGAATTCAACCACAATAAAACCATCACTAGTATCTGCTGTTATTTTCCCTATACTGCAACCCACTTTCGTCATTACGACTCAGTAAAACTTCAACTTTAGGTAGCCCTATGATTACTTTCACCACCAACTTTGGCGATATCGAGATTGAACTGAACCTTGAAAAAGCGCCAGTAACGTCGAAAAACTTCCTTAAATACTGCCAAGACGGTTTCTACGAAGGCACGACATTTCACCGTGTTATTGAAGGTTTCATGATTCAAGGTGGTGGTCACACTATCGACATGACAGAAAAACCAACTCGCGCCCCAATCGTCAACGAAGCAAACCGTGGTTTGAAGAATGTGATTGGTTCTGTGGCAATGGCTCGGACTGATGCACCACATTCTGCAACGGCGCAGTTCTTCATCAACCTTGATGACAACGATTTCCTAGATCACACCTCAACAACCAATGCTGGCTGGGGTTACGCGGTATTCGGTAAGGTTTCAGCAGGTATGGATGTGGTAAACAAAATTGCGAAAGCACCAACAACCATTCGCTGGGGACACGAAGATGTGCCTTGCGAAGATATTGTGATTACAAAAGTCACTATTCGCGACTAATTCATTCACGTCCTTTCCCGCCCCTAGTGCATTCGAATTGATGGCATAAAGAAAAGAAGGCTGTGCGATAGGACTATGGTGGTAAGGGTTCGACTTTACCACCTGTATTCAAAGCTCGTTGTTAGAATAGTTACCAGCGAGAACGATAAGTACGGTGACACCCTTTGCACGTCTTATTCGCAGAATTTAACCCTTGCTCTGCACTCGACAAGTCTTGTTCAACACTCGCCTGATAAGGCTCAGAAAAGCACTTGAAGAACAACTCGTTCCTATCCCCGTTCGTTTAAACAAAGAGTTGATGAACGAGTTAGATGCTGAAGAGCAACAACAAATGCTCAAGCTACTTCAGAAAGTAGTCGCGGCAATCTGAACTTACCGCGTTCACTGCTTAGCAAGCTTAGTGCTTAGAAATTATTACACTCTGAACGTGTATTGAAAAACAACCCACACTCGGCCTTGCGCCGAGTGTTTTATTTTCGTCTCGACCATTTGATATAGCAAAATAGTGAAGCAATGATCACCGCCCCACCGAGCAGCTTCTGCATCTCTACACTTTCGCCAAGCACACTCACACTTAACAGCAGCGTCCACACAGGCTCAAGAATCATGATCAATGCCGCCACTTCCATGTTCACGGAGTGCTGACCGACCGTTTGTAGCAAGTAACGAATAGACGTTGCGATCACCGCAGAGACAATAAACCAGAAGACTAAGGTTTTGGTGATTTCGAACTCCGGCTGAGCTGTCATAGAAGCAAAGGCTAAACCACTCACACCCACCACAAACAGTTGCACACAGATTGATGCGATAGGCTTGATATTGGTAATCACACGCTTGTTCATCACAAAGTGAACAGACAACAACATCGATGCTAGTAAGAAATAAATCTGACTCTGCTCAACATGCCAGCCGTTACCCAAAGTCAGCAACAGCATGCCAATAATCGCGATCGGGAAAGACATCCAAAACGCGCGATTAGGCTTAACTCGAAACAAAATCCAAGACACAAACGGTGCAATGATCATGGCTAAGCTCATGATGAATGCCCCTTCCGACAAGCTTTCAGTCACCGAAACTGCAAACACCCATACCAGCAATGAGGCAGACAACAACAAACCCACGCCGCAAAGAGACAGAATCTGCTTAAACGAAAGCTTACGAATATGGTGAATACAAAATGGCAGAAGAATAAGACTCGCGACGAGGAATCGCACACCAATGAACACTGGCCCAGGCATTTCTAATACCACCAGCTTAGATGCAATCCATCCCACCCCAGCTAGCAGGGTGGCAAATAGAAGGTAAAGCTCTCCGCGCATCGCTTTCACGTTCATCATTTTACTTAGTCCAATAACAAAAAAAGCAACCCGACTCTGCAAGGTTGCTTTTTATAAACATTCAACAGGATCGAGATACTATCTCAATACTCTGCTTCAGGCAGCTGTTTTTAGCCTGTGTATTCTGGGTAATCCGTTAAACCTTTTTCAGCACCACCGAACAATGTGTTTGGATCGTGCGCTGCAAGTGGGTAACCATTTTGAATACGAGCTGGTAAATCTGGGTTCGCAACGAATGGACGACCAAAACCAACCATGTCAGTTACGCCTTCAGCAACGGCTTTTTCGCCACGCTCGCTATCGTATTTACCCGCATAAATAAGGACACCCTCGTAGGCTTCACGAACTGCTGCTTTAAATGCTTTTGGCGTTTCAGGTGCATCGTCCCAATCAACTTCTGCAATGTGTAGGTAAACAATTTTGTATAGGTTAAGTAGTGCTGCCGCCGCTGTGTAAGTCTCTACTGGTGTAGCGTCAACCGTACCATTCAACGATGTGAACGGAGCAAGGCGTACACCAACACGGTCAGCACCAATCGCTTCAACCATAGCTTCAACCACTTCGCCTAGGAAACGTAAACGGTTTTCAATTGAACCACCGTATTCGTCAGTGCGGTTGTTTGCTTCAGAATCGATGAATTGGTTGATTAAGTAACCATTCGCTGCGTGAAGTTCGATACCATCAAAGCCTGCTTCAACCGCATTCAAAGCCGCTTGGCGATACTGTTCAACCACCTCTTTGATGTCTTGTTTCGTCATTTCACGAGGTTCAACCACATCAACAAAGCCCGGTTCATCAGTACCGTTATCGATGAATACCTTTACGTTTTGTGCTTTAAGTGCAGAAGACGAGATTGGCTGTTCACCACCAATGTTGTCTGGGTGTGTTACACGGCCTACATGCCAAAGTTGAGCGAAGATAACGCCCTCTTTTTCATGTACGGCATCAGTCACTTTTTTCCAACCAGCGATCTGCTCATCAGAATAGATACCCGGAGTCCAAGCATAGCCTTGACCCATAGGTGAAATTTGTGTGCCTTCAGCAATAATCAAACCTGCAGAAGCACGCTGAGCGTAGTAAGCCGCCATCATATCGTTTGCTGAATTACCAGGTTGCGTTGCGCGAGAACGCGTCATCGGTGGCATAACAATACGGTTTTTAAGCTCGATATTACCAAGTTGAATTGGTTGAAATAGTGCGTTTGTCATTGTTATATCCTCGATTAACCTAGTTGAATCAGTTCGATTTGGTAGCCGTCTGGGTCAGTAATAAAAGCGACATGAGTTGAGCCGCCTTTCACTGGACCCGCTTCGCGAGTGACGTTGCCACCTAGCGATTTGATTTTGTCACATGCTGCGTAAATATCTTCTACACCCAATGCCAGATGACCAAACGCGCTGCCCATCTCGTACTCATTCGTATCCCAGTTGTACGTTAGCTCGATAGTCGTGCCGCCTTGCTCATAGCCAACAAAAACCAATGTGTAGCGGTACTCTTTGTTTTCGTGGCGTTCAAGTTCCTTCATTCCCAATACCTTGGTGTAGAACTCGATAGACTTGTCTAAATCAGTAACTCGGATCATTGTGTGTAGGAATTTCATATTTCGCCCTTTTTAGCCCAGCAACCTGAGCCGATATAATCGTGAGTGGAGGTTACCCACTTCTTTGTTAGGGTTAATATACGAGCTGACAGCAAATAAATGAAATTATCATAAATTCTCATTGTGATAATTTTTTATTATAACTCACTTAATACAAGTGATTTGTTAAGAAGATATTTGGCAAACAAAAGATAGGGCGACGATCAGAAAGCGGAGCGCCAACTGTTTAGTGATTTAGACATGTCATTAGTCGTATTGATGATCTGCTCTCTCAACCACTTATGTGCCGGATCGGTGTTCTGTTTTTTCAACCAAATGAGGTAATGAGAGATAGGCTGATAATCGAAAGGCGGTTTGAACAACTGTAACCCAAGACGTTCCTGATACTGGTTCGCCATAGAAAGCGGCACAACAGTGATGTAATCAGTCTGGCTACACAGCATTAGGTTACTGGCCATAGAGCTGCCGTGAATTACAATTTTACGCGAGGATAAGTCTAACGAAGTGTAGTGAGTCAAACTTCTTACTTGGCGACGTGTTCTGGCTAAAACCGCATGTTGCTCACTGAGATATTGCGCCTCGGTGATCTCACCTTTGATCCTAGGGTGCCCATTTCGGCAAACAATCACAAACTCACTGTCGTAGAGCTTTTCGCTCATCATGCTTGAATGCTCAGGCAACACAATGTCGATCATCAAATCAAACTTCTGAGTTAATAGATCCTCATGGACTTGATCATCACTATCTGGTTGGTCATACACCTCAAGAGATAAGCCTTGGTTAGATAACTGAGAAAATCGATCGAGCAACATCCACTTTAAATGTTCGGGAACCGAAGCCACAAACCTGCGCTCTGTACTCGCTTCATCAAACCCAGCCATACCTTGAAACACGCCGTTGAGCTCGTGTATTGGCGCTTTGATTTGCTCATACAAGCTTTGCGAGTAAGCAGTAGGCACAACCCCTCGCCCACTGCGCACAAACAACTCTTGGCCAATTTCATTTTTCAGTCGGCCGAGCGCAGTGCTGATCGTCGATTGATTGGTATTCAAATGATCGGCAGCCTTACTCAAACTGCCCTGCTCCATCACCGCTGAAAACACAGCCAATAAGTTAAAATTCGGAATGTCATTACTCATGATTCAGTGCTCATTTGGCGATAGATTTAATTATCTTATCGTAAAAGCGATAGAATGAAACAACGGATGCTCATTGAGAAAACAAAACTGAGAAGGAAGCATCATATGGTAAAGAGCAAAAATGTCAGAACAACTCACTCTTTCGAATAGCTGCCACATTCGCCAGATTGGAATCTAAATCTCTTCGCTGTGCCAGTAACGCTTAATCCACCCAAACTCACCCTAGACTGGTCGGAGTATTCAATATTTCCGTCCTGCCTTATTGATACTTTTATAGCCACTTCTATGATCCAGGCTAATTAAATAGACATATTTTATAAGCCGAGTTTGAGCCTGTTCAAATAAACCCACCTCACGTTTAAGCAACCACTCAATTCATCGTAATTACGATAATTCAATATCGCAATAATGCGTAGATAGCACCAGTTACACTTCCTATTATTTCGCCAACAAATCAATTCTTAACCTAAACAGAAAACCTAAAAATGTGTAGATGATGGTGTTGCACACATCACGGAAGACGGCCTTAAAACCCAATGCAGCAAACGAACCTATCAATGGTAGACGTTACTTAAGAATGATTTCGCCAGGTGTTTTTAACACTCTATTCGCGAGAATGCGTTGTCTACGTGGTCAAAGCGATTTTTAATTGTCATCTAGTACTTTTGACTCAGTAGGTCTATACGGTTACGTGAGTTCAACACCTCTTTCAGATGTCTTCTAAAAGTCTTGTACCAAGGCTGCACTTTCTCTCTCCTTATTTAGGTTGAGATATGAACTTTATAAAAATCGTTTTCCAGAAAATCTGGGCCGTTGTGATGGTCTTGATTAAATTCTGCCTGTTTATGGCAGTGATGTTTGCGGGAGCATGGGCTCTTGCACCATTAGGCACAATCCATTCTAAAGACATCGACATGTCTCAATTCAACAATCATCCCAATGAAATGATGATGAACTTCTTCCAGATGGAGTCCTTCTCTGGTTACTTGTTCTCAGTGACCATTGCTGTGGTTTTAGCCGGTGTTTACGGCATGTGGCAGTTGCATGAACTGGGTGTGCATAAAGCAAAAGAGCACAAAAGCGCTCACGTTCAAATCGTGTTTGCACTGTCACTTTGCGGACTCTTCATCAGCAAAACATTCTGGGTCATCGCTTTGGTTATCGCATTGGCGAACTGGAAACATATTGGTCAATCACTGAGTGATGTAATTCGCCGTGGTGTACAGCCTAAACAAGACACGACCAATACAGAGACAGCCGCAGTCCACGTATCACCTGAACAACCGGTAACAGAGCCGTCTTCAGTAGAGCAATCTTCAAAAGAACAGGCTTCAGAAGAAAAGACTCCAACAACACCATCCGCTACAGAAAAAGAGGTCGCATAATGAAAGAGATGATGATCCCATACATCCTAATTGTATGGTCACTGTTTGCGACAGGCGCACTTAAGAAGAACTTCAAGAACTACACATGGGCTGCCATTGGTGGCGTAACGATTCTTGCGGTATTAGCGGTTATCTCTCGCTTGTGGGCACCCGTTGATTTAACCAACTCAACCACAGTGAAAGCACCACACGCGGTAATGTCACCAATCTTTGGCCAGCAGATCGACCAAGTGCTTGTTGAGCACAACCAAATGGTTAAAGAAGGCGACGTAATTTACACACTCGTCGACATTGATTCAGCCGCAGACAAAGCAAAGATCGAATCTTCAATTGTTCAGAAAGAAGAAGAGATCAAGCAAATGGATCGCGACTTAGAGCGTGCTGAAACGTCACCTGAAATTTTCAATATGCGTGACGTAGAAAAGTACGACTCTGATCTTCGAGTGCTGCATGCTGAACTGGTGTCGTTAAAAGCCGATTTACAAAAAGTAAATTGGGCGCAAGAGAAAAAGACCATTAGAGCTGAGTTTGATGGTCAGGTATCGATAGTGAATATTGCTGAAGGTTCTGTCATGGGTAACATGCACCTCTACAACACCAGCAAAAAGTTTCTTGAGATGCGTATTTCAGACCAAACTTATGGCTATGTTCAAGTAGGAGACTTCGCTGAGTTCTTCGTTGATGCATACCCAGGCCACGTGTTCCGAGCAAAAGTACACAGCTTTAATGCCGGTACCGGTGAGTCGAGTATTTCTCCACTTCAGGGGCCACAAAGCGTCGGTCAACACGTGGTAAGAAACGGCAATGGTTTAGGTCGTACTATCGTACTTGAGATCATTGAACCAGAAGGTTACAACATCCCTATTGGTTCAACTGGCGCGGCTTGGATCTCGGCTGAGAAGCCACATCCGTTCTGGGGCTTCATTGATGTAATCGGCGCAGCAACAGTTCGCCTACAATCTTACAAGTCATACCTAGGTGCTTGGTAAACGATTAAGCTCTTGGTAAACGATTAGCTCTTGATAAGCAATTAAATATTCAATGATTTGGCTGTTATTCACTCGTATCACAGCCACTCATGAACTAGCGACTAATTGTAAAACAAATGCCCTGAATTTCAGGGCATTTTTGTATCTGTTGCAAGCTCATTTACTAATTGATTTAGATTAAAATTAATCGCCAATACAATCGTTTATCAAACAAATCATCGAAAAAACGATAGATTGAAATATTATTAGCGCGTAGATAGCGACCTCCCCCACCTCTATCATTTGGCTCAAGAAATCCAATTCCTGTATCCAAATATAAGGTCACTACCATGACTAATACATTCAAAAAAATGGCGCTTCCTGTTGCTATTGCGAGCACTCTACTTGCTTCTGGTTTTGCATCTGCAACGCCAACTGTAGAAGCGACATCGAAAGTCGGCCAAGAACTTCAGACGGCAAATGCTGCGCAATACCAAAACATTGATCTTGATGCTCGCTACAAGAGCGAGGTTCTATTCGAACACAAATCAAACATGTTCTGGGGAAAAGGCGAACGTATTCAAGTTGTTTCTAAAACAGGCGATTCTCTAGCTTACACTGCTGAGTCTGACCATGTTCACCCAATCCTCACCAAGCATGGTCGTAAAATGGACCAAGCAATCATCAAAGTAGATGACAACGTATATCTTGGTTACGGTTTCGGTCTAGATACACCCGTCATGATTGAAGGTACGGACGGCATCATCATTGTTGATCCAGGCGAGTCGGTAGAAATGGCTCAATCGGGTTAAAGAACAGTTCCGTCAAATCACCGACAAGCCGGTTAAAGCAATCATTTATTCTCACAACCACATCGACCACATCTCTGGTGTGCGTGCGTGGGTGACTGACGAAGAAGTGGCATCAGGTGAAGTAAAAATCATCGCTGAAGAAGGCCTAACCGCTGCAGTGGCTAACTGGTCTTCAAACCTAGGTACTCTATTTGGTCACCGTACTTCTTACACAGGTGCTAAGCACGTAGAAGAAGGCGAGCACGGCACAGTAAACGACGGCCTTGGTCCGCGCTTCATGCAAGGTGCTATCTCGTTCATCGAACCAAACCTGCTTGTACCAAGCCAAAGCCACATCGAAATCGAAATTTCTGGCGTGAAAATGCACATCGAGAACGTGCCATCTGAAACTAAAGATGAGTTAGTGGTTTACTTCCCAGACCAGAAAATCCTGCACGCGGCTGAAGTACTTCAAGGTGAGAACTTCCCTAACCTTCACACCATCCGTGGTACTAAATTCCGTGACCCATCAATGTGGTTCAAGGGCATCGACGTAATGCGCAAGTTCGACACTGAGATCATGATTAACTCTCACGGTCGTCCTATTGAAGGCAAAGAAGCGGTATCTGACGTACTAACGGCTTACCGTGATGCGATTCAATACACTCATGATCAAACTATCCGTTACATGAACAAAGGTATGACGCCAGACGAGCTAGTTGAAGTGGTTAAACTTCCTAAGCACCTTGCAGAACACCCTTGGTTAGGTTAGCACTACGGCACTGTTGCACACGCCGTTCGCCAGATTTACGTAGGTTACAACGGTTTCTTCGAAGCGGCTCCATGGCAGCTAGAGCCAATGGCTTACGAGCAACGCGCTAAAGCATTCGTAGAGATCATGGGCGGTCGTGACAACATCATCGACACAGCAAAAGCAGCGATGAAAGCTGAGAACTATACCTTTGCAGCAGAGATTCTTTCTTACCCAATCACGGTAAACAAAGATGACATGGAAGCACGCTTACTGAAAGCACAAGCTTACAAAGCATGGTCTGCCGATCAAGTGAACATCAACTGGCGCAACTGGGCATTGAATGCTGCAGCTGAACTAGAAGGTACTCGTGATTTCTCTAACATGATCAGCTTTGCTTCTGTAGACGTACTAACTGCCCTACCAAGTAAGCAAATCTTCGATATGATGACGTCGACGCTAATCGCAGAAAACTCGTTAGACATAAACATGATGCTAACGTACAACTTCTCTGATACTAACGAAGCATTCACTATCGAAATTCGTAACGGCATTGCTCAGTTACACGAAGAGGCAGTGAAAGGCGCAGACGTTCAAATCGACACCACTCGTGAAGTATTGAACCAAATCTTGATTGCGGGTCCAAACGCTCAACAAGTGATTGGTACCAACCTACAGTCTGGTGCATTCAAGTTCTCGAATGGCGACATCAAAGGCTTCGGTCAATTCATGAGCTACTTCGATAAGCCAATGACTCCAGAAGAGATCATGCTCATCGTTCGCTAATAGTGAGCTCGAACGGTCGCTCTTCGATGATAGCGTGTTAGTAAACAATCACTAACACACTATCAACCAATACGCTGACCGCTTCACATGGACGACAAACAAATACAGGGACCCTTTGTGGTCCCTTTTTTTATCGTCAGGTTCGGCTTCTGCCGTCAGATTCTTAACCCTGTTATAGGTCTCGATAACCATTATATTAAAACGATTTGCTCTGATTCTTTCACTCACCTCTTCACTTACGTTTGCCTGCGGTCTTCACCAAGAGACAGGGTTTAGTTTAGTGACAGAGCCCGGTTCACTCGAGGTATTTGGCAACGTCATTACAGCCAGACAAGACGATGAATTCAACAACCTCAATAAGCCAGATCACTTTCGACTCTTTGCCATCAAGGCTGCGCTTGCGAAACCCCACCCAAGCAAAATTGAGTTCAACTTGTTCGAAGCAATCAAAGGTCATTACAGCCAAGTGAAACTTGAGAAGGGTGTCGATGTGTCAGGTAGAGACACTTTGCCTACTGAAGAAGATCTACTGTTAATTACTGAATTAGATGTGTTCGATGCGCTAGCAACTGGCACTATATCTTGGGATCACGCGACACTAAACGGCTTAGTGATCATCAATGGCCCACAAGATAAACGAGAGCAGCTTGAAGATTGGCTTAGTGATATTTTTGAAGGGTAATAGCTTAAAGCGGGACAGATAAAAAGTCGTCAAACCCTCGGACTTCAGAACATTGAGGGTTCAACGACAAACTTAAATCAAAAAAGCGTAGGCAACGGAATCAACTCCAGCCCCAGTACACCACTGATGCTCATAACTACCAGCAGAGAGACCTTGAAGACCGTCTTTGACCACTGGATGTAGTTAAGGCAATCGACTTTGCGGAATGTCACTTTGGTCCACATAAAACAGACTGCTGCCGACACCGCTAGGTATTCATAACCTGCTTCCCCAAGTAGGAACAGCGCCAACGAGACTGCGCCAAACGCCACAACATACGCTTTCATGTGTTGATGTGCTTTGTCGACGCCCTCTTTCACCGGTAACACTGGAATGCCTGCATCTCGATAATCTTGAAGGCGGAACATCGCGATCGCGTACGAGTGTGGCATTTGCCATAAACAGAACATCGCGAACAACAAAACCGCTTCCAAACTAATGTAATTAGTCACCGCCAAGTAGCCCACTAACGGCGGAACGGCTCCCGAAATACTGCCAACTAAAGTGCCGTAAACCGATGTACGCTTGTACCACATGGTGTAGAAAAAGACGTAAAACACATAGCCAAGCAACACCATGACCGCAGAGATCGGATTAGCGAACTGAAACAGCAGCGCTGTGCCTGCTAGCAGTAAAACCAAGGCATAGACGAACGCTACATCTGTATTGATGTTTCCTTGAACCAATTCTCGATTTTGTGTGCGCTTCATCTTTTGGTCGATGTCTCGATCAAAGATGTTATTCACCACACAACCTGATGCAATCACAAGTCCCACACCCGCTAATGTTGTCAGTAACAACATCGCATTGGCTGGTTCTGTTTTTGCGGCGAGGAAGAACCCCGCCGCAACAGAAATCAGGTTGCCGAAAATGATGCCCGGTTTGGTAATAGACAGATATCTTTTCAGCATACCCTAGCCTACAACTTCATGTTGACGTTCATGTTATAGATGATCCATACCGAACCAGCGATAAGAATCAATACAACGATGGCGGTAAACATCAGTGACACCAAGTTCCAACGCCCATCGGAAGATTTCGCTTCCATATGCAAGAAGTACTTAAAGTGCACAAAGATTTGCACCAGCGCACACCCGAACAAGATCACGTAAGTTTCCGTGCTTGATAGCGCATGTGACCACACGATGTAGAACGGAATAATGGTCAGAATTAGTGACGCAATAAAGCCTTTCACATAATCCGTTGCACCGCTGTCTAGATGCTGTTCCATTACATCACCCCCATTAAGTACACAATGGTAAATACACAAATCCAAACGATATCAAGGAAATGCCAGAACAAGCTTAAACACTGGAAACGCATCGACATGTTGTCGTTCAAGCCTTTGGTTGAAAGCTGGTGATACGCCACTGCCATCCAAATCAGACCAAACGTTACGTGCAACCCGTGTGTGCCAACCAAGGTAAAGAACGCAGAAAGGAACGCACTCTCTTGAGGACCATAACCTTCTGCAATTAAGTGATGGAACTCATACACTTCCATACAGATAAAGGCTAAGCCCAATACGAAAGTAACTTTGATCCATCGCTTCAGTCCGGTAACGTCTTTGCGCTTCATTGCAATCATGCCAAAGCCAAAGGTGATACTACTGAACAGCAGCATCATGGTTTCGACAAACACGAACGGCAGTTCAAAGATGTCTTTGCCTGTAGGCCCTGCGATTGAACCACTCTCAAGCACGGCATAAGTCGCGAAAAGTGTGGCAAACAGGACACAGTCACTCATCAAGTAAACCCAGAAGCCAAACAACTTGTTACCCGCAGCTTCGTGGTGATGATCATGCGAGTGTGCAAGATCATAAGTGTGTGACGGAGTATTAGCTTGCATACGTCGTCTCCAAATCATCTTTATTGTTGTTATCACTGTCACCGTCAGCGCTGTTACCACGACCAGAGTTGTCGCCCTTCACTGACTGTCTCTTAGCTTCTTCAAGCTGTGCACGTCGAGCCGCTTCAATCGCTTTGATCTCTTCAACTTCCACGTAGTAGTCCACATCGTCGTTGTAGCTGTGTTGAATACACGTCACCACGATGCCCACTAAGCTTGCCGCCGCTAGCCACCAGATGTACCAAATCATTGCGAAGCCAAATGCCAACGCCCATGCAGACACATAAATGCCTGTCGGTGTATTCTTAGGCATGTGAATACGTTCGTATTCTTCTTCCTGAGTTGGATCAAACTCACCACTTTGCTTTTGATACCAGAACGAATCGATCTCATCGCCCTTAGGCAATTTTGCAAAGTTGTAGAACGGCGGTGGTGAAGACGTTGCCCATTCGAATGTGCGTCCGCCCCACGGGTCACCGGTTAGATCTCGGTTTTGGTCGCGGTCACGAACACTCACGTAAATCTGAACGAACTGACAAACCACACCCATCGCAATCACGCCCGTACCTGCAGCCGCAACCGCCAGTAGAGGGAAGAATTCAGGATTGATGTCTTGGCTCAAACGACGCGTCATGCCCATAAAGCCCAGAGCATAAAGCGGCAAGAACGCCATCAAGAAACCGATTATCCAGCAGTAGAATGCGCGTTTTCCCCAAAGTTCGTTCAGAGTGAAACCCGTCGCTTTCGGGAACCAGTAACCAATAGCAGCGAAACAACCGAACACTACGCCACCGATGATCACGTTGTGGAAGTGAGCAATCAGGAATACTGAGTTATGCAGAATGAAATCTGCGCCCGGTACTGCCATTAATACGCCCGTCATACCACCAACAGTGAAGGTGATAAGGAAGCCAACTGTCCACAACATAGGTGTTGTGAAACGGATACGACCTTTGTACATGGTGAACAGCCAGTTGAAGATCTTAACCCCGGTCGGGATAGAGATAATCATGGTTGCGATGCCAAAGAAGGCATTCACATTGGCGCCTGAACCCATGGTAAAGAAGTGATGCAGCCAAACCACAAACGCTAAAATAGTGATAGCCACCGTCGCCCATACCAGTGAGGTATAACCAAACAGTTTTTTGCGAGAGAAAGTCGCAGTAACTTCAGAGAACACTCCGAAAATAGGCAAGATTAGGATGTACACCTCAGGGTGTCCCCATGCCCAAATCAGGTTCACATACATCATCACGTTGCCACCAAGGTCATTGGTGAAGAAGTGCGTGCCGATGTATCTATCCAAAGTCAGTAACGCAATGGTCACAGTTAGGATCGGGAAAGAGATGATGATCAGGATGTTGGCACACAGAGATGCCCATGTGAACACTGGCATCTTCATCATTGGCATAGACGGAGTACGCATGCGCAAAATGGTCGCAAAGAAGTTCACACCCGTTAGTGTGGTACCCACACCGGATATTTGCAGCGCCCATATCCAATAATCGACCCCGACTCCCGGGCTCGCCTCAATGCCAGACAACGGCGGATACGCCAACCAACCCGTACGGCCAAACTCACCCAAGCCAAGCGACATGTTGGTTAGGATAATACCCACCACAAATAGCCAGAAGCTCAAGTTATTCAGATAAGGGAATGCAACATCACGAGCGCCAATTTGCAGCGGCACGATGATGTTCATCAAGCCGATAACCAGAGGCATCGCTACGAAGAAAATCATGATCACGCCGTGAGCCGTGAAGATTTGGTCGTAGTGATGTGGCGGTAAATAGCCAGTCTCACCAGCTGCAGAAAGCAACTGCTGACTGCGCATCATGACCGCATCGGCAAAGCCACGAACTAACATCACCATCGCGACCGCAATGTACATGAAGCCTAGTTTTTTGTGGTCTACAGACGTAAACCATTCATTCCATAGGTATTGCCACTTACCGGCTTTTGTTACCGCATACACCACTAAACTACCCACTAAAGCGATCATGGTTAAGGTGATCAAAATAATGGGTTCGTGGTAGGGAATTGAGTCTAGAGTTAATCTTCCAAACATGACGATTATCCTTGGGTTTCCGGCAAACAGTTCATTGAACCAGGGTGCTGGGTCACGACATCAGTGAATAAAAATGGTGGGATACTAGAAAACAGAGTCACAGGTTCAGCCACACTTGGCGCGGCCAATGAACGGAACTGCTCCCAATCTTCAATACGATCAGGACTTGCTTTCACTTTCTCCACCCAGTTTAAAAACGCCACTTGATCAGGCATGGCTGATGCGGTGAATTTCATTTGAGAGAACCCTTTACCACTGTAGTTCGATGCAAAACCTTTGAAGTCACCTTCGTGGTTCGCGATCAAATTCAGCTTGGTCACCATTCCTGGCATCGCGTAGATCTGCGAACCAAGACGCGGGATAAAGAACGCGTTCATGATGTTGTCTGAAGTTAGCTTAAACGTCACCGGTACATCTTTCGGGAACGCAACATAGTTAACCGTCGCAATGTTTTGCTCCGGATAGATGAACAGCCACTTCCAGTCCAGAGAGACCACTTCGATCACCATAGGCTTAACGTCACTCACCAGAGGCTTAGATGGCTCCAGTTCGTGAGTTGTTCGCCAAGTGATGGTGGCTAGAATCGCAATAATGATGATTGGAATTGTCCATACCACTATTTCAATTTTGGTTGAGTGCGCCCAGTCTGGTGCATACTCTTCCGTGGTATTGCTTTCGCGGTATCGGTAAGCAAAGTAGATGGTCATCAGAATCACTGGGATGACGACAATCAACATCAGCAACAGAGCCGTGATAATCAGCTCTTTTTCCTGAACGCCAACGCTACCTTTTGGGTCGAGCAATGCGGAGTTACATCCTTCGAGCATCAGAACGGTTCCCAGCAAACCAATCTTCGACAAATTTGTCCTCGATAAAATGCGTTTATATCTTGAAGCTTCCATTAACTTTCTCGATGGTTATCCAGCCTCAGAACGAACGCCCGAGTACTGGTTGTCATGGTCATTAGAATATTTATGTGTTGAGCATGTGAAACGCCGCATCTCAAAAAGCAATGCAATAGAGCCCGTTACCGCTGGGTTAAAACCACACAGGAAACATGACTTAATTGTTACACTTTGAAATACATTGTTACATTTGGCGCATTATGAAGAGTTGAATTTGAAAGCTCACCAAACAAACTTGGAAACTAACCTTCCATTTATGGATGAGAAAACTAAGAAGTAGAAGAGGATTAAGACACACACCAGCAGCGTGCTACATAGGTGGAGCCAGTGCTGACAAGGGATTTACAAAAAACAGATAAACACTCGCGCGTCACCACAGCTCAGAGCCAGTTCAAGGTACATTAGAAAGAGCGAATAAATAGAAGTGTGACGCCCGTCAAGATTGTGAATTCACATACCATTTACAAGGTATTCACTGATTAGATTATTCAAAACACCCACTCATTCAGCAACTAGATAAACAAGCATTCACCGATGCACTAATGTGACGAATTGAAAGAATATTATGACTAACAGAAAGGATAATTTGACTAATTGAGAACGTTATAGCGGTGAAAAGAACAACACAATGGTAGGAATTGGGATGAATTTATCGAGAATAACAACACCATAATCGAGCCAGATACGGCTCGATTATGGGCAATTGAAAAGCAGTTAAATTAAAAAACAGTTATGCCGCTTGAGTCGCGATGGTTTTTCGCTGATTTCGAGTCATCAAATGATAAACCACCGGCACAAAGTAGAACGAGATAAGCGTGGTTAACACAGTACCACCCACAATCGCGACCGCAAACGGAGGCCAGAAACCACCGCCAGCAATGATCAATGGCATAAAGCCGCCAACAGTCGTTATCGTGGTTGAACTGATATGTCGAGTGCATGACATCACAGCTTCAACGACTGCATCTACATTACCTGATGAAGCCTCTTTATCGAGTTTCAATTCCGTCAGAATAACAATGGCCGCGTTAATCGCTAAGCCTGCAATCCCGAGCATCGCGATAATCACCGTAAAGCCGAACGGATAACCGAAGATCCATACCGACAACAGCCCTAGTCCACCAGCCAACCCTGCTACCATGAAGATGATGCTGCTCATTCGGAACGAGTTGAACGACATCACCACCACCAACACCATCAATACCACCACAACGGCGACATTCGAGATAAGGCTGTTAACTGAATTATCACGCTCAGCGGATTCACCACCGAAACCAATCGTATAACCCGATGGCATCTGATAGCTTGCTAAGCGTTTCTGGAATTCATTAAGGACGGTTTGAGGTAAAACACCCGCTTCAATGTAACCTTCAATGGTGTTCACTCGTTGCCCGTTACGACGGGTAATCGCACCACGACTGGTCGTCAATTCCAGTTCTGCCAGCGTCGAAACATTGATCCCTGTTGAGTAGACATCAGAACTGATTGGCAGACGAATATTGCTTAAGTGAACCAAGTTTTCACGCGCCTCATCTGCCACACGAACACGGATTGGTACCGACTCACTGCCTTCAATCACAGAGCCACTTTCACGACCTGTCAGAGTAGTTTGCAGCATACCTGCGAACTGGTTCAATGAAATACCATTCAGCTTTGCGGTGTCTTCATCAACCTTCAACCACACCTTCGGAGTACCTGGTTGCAGGGTTTCCCTTGTGTGCGTGACATGAGGAACACCCGCCAAAATTAGACGAACATCTTCACCAATCGCTTTTAGGGTATCGAGGTTTTCACCATACACTCGCAGTTCAACGGGCGCGGTAAATGGAGGCCCTTGGTTAAGCTTACGTACCAAGATTTGTGCTTCCGGCACCTCTTCATCCAACACCTTTTGCAACTGTGGAATTAGCGTATTGGCTTGGTCAAAGTTCTCTGTTTTCACCATGGCTTGCGAGAAGTATGGCGCATTATTTTGCCTTGCTTGCAGGTTGTAATAGAAGGATGGGAAGTTTGCACCCACGAGCCAATCGATACGCTCCACTTCAGGGTAACGATGAATGATATCGTCGATTTTTTCAGAGGTGTTTTTAGTGGCATAAATGCTCGCTTGCGGCGGCATGTACACCTGGATCTCAAACATGTCTCGGTCTGATGGCGGGAAGAATTGCTCAGTCAGCTGAGACATACTCCAGTAACCGGTAAACGGAACCAACAACACCAAAACAATCGTGATGATTGGATGCGTGACACCAAAGCGGACAGAAGATGAGAACCAGCGCGTCAAAGCCGGGATTCTCAAACCCGTCATGTACCAATGGTGCTGCCCTTTCTTATCGACATCACTGAGTTGTTTCGGCAATAGCTTGGTCGCTAAGCCTGCGATTAAGGTGTGCGAGATGATGTAAGAGCCGATCAATGAGAAAGAAACGGTAATCGCAATACCACCGACGAACTCACCCGATGCACCCGGCATCAAGATAATCGGGGCAAACGCCAACACGGTAGTTAAAGTTGAGCCTAATAACGGCACCCATAAATGCTTCAATGCATTCATGGTCGCTTCTGCTCGTTGTTGCCCTTTCAAACGATAAGCTTGAATGGTATCGACCATCACCACCGCGTTATCAACCATGATCCCGAGCGCCACAATTAGGCCTGTCACCGACATTTGGTTAATCGGCACACCGGTCATTTTCATGATCGACAAGGTCAATAATGAGGTTAACGGCAGAGAAATGGCGACTAAGATCGCGGCACGCACGCCTAAAGTGACAAACAGAACAATCAAGATCAGACCGAAACCGATCATCAAGCTTTTGCCTAAATCGTCTAAGCGAGTTTCGGTATAACCTTGCTGATTAAAGAGCACGGTCACCTTAACGTTACTTGGTAACTCTTGCTCAAATTTACCAATCAGAGCATTAGCTCGCGACGTCCAGTTATCAACTCGCAGATCAGGGTGCATTCTTGCCGCGACAATCACACCCGGCTCACCATCAACAATAGCAATCTGGTCTTGTGGGGTTTTCTCACCACGTTTCACCGAAGCAATGTCTTCCATACGGATGATGTGACCTTTGCTATCAGTGGCTATTGGCACTTGCTTAATGCGTTCAATGGAATCCAGTTCAGATTTAATTTCTAAGCCAAAGCGAGAATAAGCACTGACCAGTTCACCGGCAGAGTTTTTCGCATCTGCTCCTTCCAAAGATTCTGCGATATTGGCACTTGAACGACCAAGCGCGGCTGCATCTGCGGTACGTAAACTGATTTGAATCTCTTCTTGTGGCATCCCGTATTCATCAACGAATTCAGTACCCGACAAAGTTCTTAGTCGCTTAGCGAGTTCTTTGGCATAACGACCCAGCGTTAACCTGTCAGGCTCGCCTGCACCAGACCAGGTTAGAGATGCGATGGTTGTAAAAGCATAGGTATGGTCGCTATCGAGATCGGGAGAATGAGAGCCCGCAGGCAAAATGGATTCGATGTCAGATAGCTTGTCGCGAGCTTGAGACCAAACCGGCTCAGGTTCGGTGATGGTGTCATTCAATTCTAAGGTGACAATAGACACGCCCGGCCTTGACGTCGAGCTCACGAGTTTAACTTCACTCAGCTCACGCAGCTTGTTCTCGATAACTTCTGTTACCAAGGTTTCAACACGCTCGGCACTGGCTCCGGGGAAACTGGTAGTAATGTTCGCGTAACGGTTGATGATTACTGGATCTTCTGCACGTGGCAACGTCATGAACGCCGAAATACCACTCACCATCAGCAGTGCGGTCATTAAGATAAGCAGTCGAGTGTTGGAAATAGTCTCTATGATTTTCATGCTATTTCCTATTCAGCAGTAACGCTTGCTGGCTTCACGGTTTGTCCGGGAACTAAACGATGTAAGCCACTGGCAATCACTTGTTCACCGTCTTCAATCGCCCCACTCACGTACGCTTGTTGATTGTTGGCAAACAACACTTGAACACTTCGGCGCTCAACCTTGTTGTCTTCACCAATCACAAAGATGTTCCACACACCGCGCAATCCATCAATCAAACCCGTTAATGGCACCCAGTAGCCTTGGTCGTCAATCTGTTCGTCAAATTTCAGATAGGCAAGTTGTCCTTCTAATACCGCTGATTGTTCAGGAAACAGATAACGCAAACCGACACTGCGAGACTGTGTGTCAACCATTGCGCCCGGATTCAACAGGCTCACAGCGAATTCATCTCGCCCGACGCGAATACTTGGTGCGGAAAGTGAAGTAACCTTTTTCATTTGATGGGCAGGAATACCGATAAAGGCTTCTTTCCCTTCAGAGGCAAGCAGTGTAAGAGTTGGATTCCCTACATTCACCACATCTCCGAGCGAAACAAAGCGCGTCGCGATAGTGCCCGAATAAGGCGCACGAACCGTCGACTTAACCAACTTCAATTCATTGCCTTTTACCGAGGCATCAATACGCAATAAGTTCGCCTGCAACACGCGCTGTTCACTGGTTAACGAATCAATTTCCGCCTCAGCACTGAAGCCTTTTGCTTTCAATGAACGTTGACGTTTAAGGTTCGCTGCCACCAAACTCAATTGAGCTTTGACTTCTTCAGCCTGCGCTTTCAGTTGGCTAGACTCGGTTTCCAAAAGTTGGGTATCCAGTCTGATCAACGGCTGACCCGTTGTGACTGTGTCACCGACATCCACCAGAATCTCGTTTACTTTTCCGGCCAACTCGAAACCTAAATTGGCCTGTTGACCCGCCTTAACCACACCGACATATTCGCGTTGTACTGCATAAGAGGAAGACAGCGCCAAGGACATCGTTTCCACGGTTAAAATAGTTTGGACGCTCGATGCCGTTTCAGAGGTTGAATCAACCGACTCTTGGGCTTGTTCCTTTTCGCCACATCCAACAAGAAAAGCCGACAACGCCACTGCCACTGCGCTTCCCTTCATCAATTTATACATACGTACTGTTCCTATGCGGTACTCAATTATGTTCTTTTTTTAGACTAACCAAATCAAACTAGACTGTCTAGTTTGATTGTGTTAAAAATAAGTTTCATCGTTAATGATTGATAAAACCATCACAAAAAGCATAATGCTTAGCGTAAAACGAGACACATAGAACTGAGCACCAACAGGCACCAAGCAAAGAGACAAACTAGGTAACGAGACAACACTAAGTAACGAGAAGCAAGCACGTGACTAAAATCATCAAGAGTGAACAGAAGAGATCGCAGATCTTAACCGCAGCCAGCCAACTTTTCTCTGAACATGGCTTCAAGATCAATATGGATCAAATAGCCAAAGCAGCGAACGTTTCCAAGCAAACGGTCTACTCTCACTTTAAAAACAAAGACGAGCTTTTCGAAACCTGCATGCAAACTAAGTGTGCCGAGCGCGAACTCAGCCCTTCTGCTTTTGATATGAATGCCACTTTGGAAGACGAATTGGTGAAGTTTGGTGTGAAGTTTCAAGATTTGTTACTTGATGAGCAGTCCAGACAGACCTTTCAAAATGCTGTGAGCCAATCCAACACGCACCCAGAGATCGCCTCTATCTATTTAGAAACTGGGCCTCAGAAAACCACCAAATTACTTGCTGATTATTTGCAGTCGAAAATAGACTCTGGTGATCTCACACTGTCGACATCAAGCTCACCAGTCATTGCAGCACGCCAACTGTTGCTGATGTTTCACGGCAAATCGGCGTATTGGTCATTCTTCGGTCACGATAGCGGAGAATCCGAAGAAGAAAGGCTTCACTACACTCGCGAATGTGTCGCGCTATTCTTGAACGGCAACCAGCCTCGTTAATTGTAGCTCTATCTTTGAATAAAAAAGGCACAGAGAAATTCATCCTCTGTGCCTTATCAATCATCAGTCACTCTCAGCAATAACAGCGATCGGTTTATTGGGTATGTTCCACAACGATCAGCTCATCGGTATTGAAGCCACGCTCTTTCGACATGGCTTTAAACTTCTCCATCACTTCTGGTGCGACTTCAGGCGTTCTTGCGAGTAGCCATAAGTAATCGGTGTCGGGCCCAGAAACAAACGCGTATTGGTAGCCCTCTTTGTCTAATTCAAACACGACATAAGCGCCGTAGAAAGGGCCAAAGAAAGACACTTTCAAATAGCCTTGTTCAGAGCCCTCAACGAAGTACGCTTTTCCTTCCGCTTCGTTCCACTCACCTTCTTCCGCCGAATAACCACGGTTAATCACCTTCACGCCGCCATCATCACGAAGGCTGTATTCAGCGCTGATGTTGTCTAAGCCACGCTCAAACGAGTGATCCAAACGAGCCACTTCGTACCATTTCCCTAGGTATCGTTCCAACTCAAACTGTTGAACAGGCTTTACCGTTTCGGGCATGCCAACACAACCACCCAATAAGATCACGCTAAGCAGCAATAATATTTTTTTCATCCTAACCTCGACTTGTTTTTATTAGTAATGCGAGTAAGTCTCTTGAAAACATAAACTTACATCCTTGGTAATACGTTAAATCCATTTTTATAGCTCACTTAACTGTAATTTATTCAGAACCTTATGTGAATTGTTTAGTCTGCGAATGGATTCGCAATCCTTTATTGACGAGCTGTATTCCCACAACCACCTCAAAAGGCACTGGAATTACATTCAAACAAGAGAGCAACCAAGGACACTTTATTATTAAAAATTCACGATATGATTCTCGCCACTCGCTTTCTATACTTACTAAACCGTGGAACATGGAAGACATAATAATGAATAACAAGCTCACTCTGCCACGTACTGCATGGATAGCATTACTCACAAGCTTATCGGCCGTAGCGCCGGTGCTTGCACAAGCCAACACCGTTGTCCAAGCGCAAACAGCAGTTCAAACACAAACAGCAGTTCAAGCGCAAACATCTGTTCATAACCAAAGTGCTGACCAGATCTTTATCAATGCTGATATATACGGGCATTGTGAGTCGGACTCGATCGTTACCCACAAAGGCAAGATCATCTTCATTGGTAACCAATCACAGGCGCAAACTTTTCAAGGGCAAAGCACTGATGTCATTGATTTAGACAATGCCTTTGTCCTTCCGGGATTTATTGATAACCATAACCATGTGTTTGAAGCCGCCTCAGAGCTGGGTGGCAATTGTGAACTCGACTCTGAAGCAACGTTAGAAGAGCAAATCCCCTACTTAGAAGCGTGTAAGATCAATGCTGATACCGATGGCAGAGGTTGGCTTATGGGCTATGGTTTTTCTTTGGAAGCGACGCTCGATAGCGACTCTGACTACACGCCACTAGAGATCATCGACAGTGTCTTCCCTAATCGCCCCGTGGTGCTTATGGAGCAGACTTCACACTCGATGTGGGTCAGCTCAAAAGCACTAAAAATCGCTCGAATCAGCCAACAATCTCCAGACCCACAAGGCGGTGTTTATTTAAAAGACCAAGACAGCAGCAAGCTCAATGGCATCTTGCTAGACAATGCTGGCGATCAAGTGATGGAGATGGCTTGGAATAGCCAAAGTGAACTGTTTGAGCAAAGCTACCAAGGCTTAATGTTCGGGCTTGAGGAAGCGGCAACCCACGGCATCACCACCATTGGCGACGGTCACATGTATTGGAAACGAGGTTGGTATGACGTTTGGCTAGAGGCCGAGCAAAATCAAGACTTAACGGCGCGAGTATCGCTACGCCCTTGGGTGTACCCATCGATGGTGATGTCTTCTCAATTAGAAGTCTTTGAGAAAATGCATTCCGACGATAAAAGCTATCTGTTACTTGTCGATCAGGTGAAAATGTACAGCGATGGCATCTTCATCAACGGCACCGCCAAAACACTCGCGCCCTACTTAGATACTTATCTGCCCCAGTCTCCTAATGGCTTGAACTATATTCCACCAGAACAAATGAAGGAGTGGCTAACTGCGCTCGAGAAAATCGGCTTTAGCGCCCACATTCATGCCATTGGTGATGGAGCGGTTCGTGAATCTCTTGATGCGATAGAAAGTATTCGCAAACAAGGTTCAACCAAACCCTACACCCTAACCCATGTCGAATTAATCAATGATGAAGATGTGCCACGCTTTCGCCAATTAGACGTGACCGCAGATTTCCAAGTCGGCTCTGATTACGTTGCAAGGCATCAACACCAATGGGCCGAAGCTTTTCTTGGTGCTCGCCGTGCCAAAGCCATGATGAACCTCGACGCGATACTCAAGACCGACGCGAATATCACCTTAAGTAGTGATTGGAATGTACACGACATCAACCCTTTGGTCGGCATCGCGAACAGTTTAATCATGGGTAAAACGGGCCTAACTGATATCTACACGGCTATCGACGCTTACACGATTAATGCCGCTTCTAGCTTGGGCATCGACGACATCACTGGATCTATTGAGGTAGGAAAATCGGCGGACTTCGCGATTCTCGACCGCGACATCACCACAGTGTCAGCAAGACAAATCGCCAAAACTCAGGTGTTGATGACGGTGTTACGCGGGAACGTGGTTTACGAAAAATAGAGCCAATTCGCGTATCGAATTGGTTATCGCAACTCAAACGAAAACGAGCCAGCTTATTCAACTGGCTCGTCTGTTATTCACATCTGTATTTTAGTTCTGTTACGCGTTGGTCTCTTTAAGCGCTTTCACATGTGAATCTTGTTTGTCATCCAGAGCAAAGTAGATCTTCGATACAATCACTTCCGCAACCAGAATCGTAAATACCACAGCGAAGAAAGCAACCACGCCGCCCCAAGGTCCTGTAAAACTCACCTTATCTCCGAACAGAAGGTTAATCGCTTCTAGCATCACGAATTTTGAGCCCACCAAGATAATGTAAGTGGTGATTGCTCGGTACACCTTAGGTGCAGTGCCCGGCTTGCTTTTGAAGTGTTCAGCAATCTTGTGCTCTAAACCAATAGAGAGCTTCAATAATAGCTGCAACAACAACGCCGCAATCAAAGATATAGTGAAAGACTCAATGTTGACGAAGTCCCAGTACTCATCGAAGAAGTTAAGCACTACTAAGTCCACCAGCACGGCTAACGTGTAACCTACGAATAGACGTTGTGGTGTGTTGAACCCGTAAACTTTGTCTGATTTAGTCATTCTGTCTCTCTCTAATCTAATTTGATAAGTCGCCTTGATTTGAAATACATCTTAGCGTTCGAATCGAAGCAAAACTTACCATTTCATGACATCGCCAACATTCATTCCTCAAATTAATGATTCGACAAAAATCCCCTTTGCCTCTCTTATAACAATAGCAAAAACACGCCCAATTCATCACTGTCACCAAATGGCCATTCTTCAAATGCTGCGCCCCATAAGATGACTCCATCAGCGACACACACTCATTTCCAAAAGGTGCAGATTATGAAAAAACTAATCACTAACGCGAACGTATTTAACGGTGTTGATAACAACTTAATCGAGAACGTATCAATCCTCATCGAAGATAACTTGATCACTCAGATTGGAGAGATTGACCCAACGATTGCCGATGAAACGATTGATGCTCAAGGTGGCACGGTCATGTCAGGCCTGATTGATGCGCACGTTCATATCACTTTATCTGCACCATTCAATGTCATTGATACCATGACGCGTGAAGAAGTGGCGATTCGCTCAGCAAAGATTTCTGAAGAGATGTTAATGCGTGGCTTTACCACCATTCGTGATGTAGCAGGTAACACGCTTGGCCTTAAAAACCAGTATCGACAACGGCTATGCCACTGGCCCACGTATTCTGCCTTCAATGGCAGCTATCTCACAAACCTGTGGTCACTCCGATTACCGTCAAAACCAAGCACAAGAGCGTTTAGCAAACGGCCATGAAGACTCACCTATGAGGAAGCTTGGCGCAATGAAAGTGGCAGATGGTCGTTCAGAAGTCTTAAAAGCGGTTCGCGAACAGCTATTTATGGGCGCATCCCAAATCAAGATCATGGCGGGTGGTGGCGCATCTTCAACGTTTGATCCGCTAGACACATTGCAGTTCACATCTGAAGAGATGAAAGCTGCGGTTGATGCCGCTTCAGATTACGGCACTTATGTCGCTGCGCCGAGCAGCTGAAGCGGGCGTGATGTCTTTCGAACACGCGACCATCATGGACGACGACATTGCCGAGATCATTAAAGAGAAAGGCATTTGGGTGATTCCTTCTTACTTTACCTCTTCATTGATTGCAGAGCGTAAGATCCCACTACCAAACGAAGAGACATACCGCAAAACAGAACGCGTAGGTAAAGCCATGTTCAAGTCGGCAGAACTGATTAAGAAATACGATATCCAAAACATCGCCTTTGGTACCGACTGTGTGGGTGAAACCAACGTTCATGCGACACAATTGAATGAACTTGGTGCGATTGAGCAAGTATTCGATACCATCACCGCGCTTCGCATGGCGACATCAAACTGTGGACGCCTGTTCGAAATGTCGACTTATCAACACCCATACCAAGAAGGCAAGTTAGGTCAGATCGTTGAAGGCGTGTATGCCGACTTATTGATCATCGATGGCAACCCACTGGAAAGTGTTGCTTGTGTGGCAAACACAGAGACACTAAAACTGATCATGAAAGACGGCAAGGTGTACAAAAACACGCTTTAACCTCGAAAAGCGCTCGTCCATTCACCATAAAAGCAACAAATCTAAAGCAAATAACCGAGATGACTAACTTGGTTGTTTGCTTTTCTTTGAATCGCCTAAAACTGATCTCGCTTTCGACCAACAAACTCTGACAACAACTCGATTCTATTTTAGATCAGCATAAATTGTGGTTGGAAAACCAAGGCGGCGAACGAGCACAATTAGGTAATACCGATCTAAGTAATCTAGCGCTTCAAGATGTTGACCTTCGTTGCGCCAACCTGATACGTACTGATTTTAGTGGCGCCGATTTATCGGGTGCGAACATGAATGAGGCTGATATCACCTACGCCAATTTCAGCCACACGAACCTCAACAATACCAGCTTCCGCGATGCTGACTTGCGTAACGCCAACATGAGTTACGCCCAAATGCTCAACGTCGATTTACTGCGCGCCGATTTATTCCGTACCGATTTCAGCAATGCCCAAGTCAGTGACTCTGCTTTCAAACGAATCGACACAAGCAATACCATTATTGAGTTGCGAGATCCTACCCGACAGTGTCTCTCTGCCAAGTAGGTTCAAGCAGCGATGATCTCCAATGCGCTGATATTGTTGCATATTCATTCGATTATTCGATAAATACCGAATTGGACTGGGCACTCACCTACTGAACTCAGGTCGTAATAGCAGATCTCGCACCCCATATCACTAAGCATCGAACGACATTGTTCTTACTTGGTTTTTTGTTCTTACATATTTTCGATTCTCATGTATTATGTGCGCCCATAATTGTATGACAAATATGTAGCGCCGTTTCTGTATGACCAAAGCCACCAACCACGCGATTTTGCTCTTAGTATTCGCCAACCTGCTCGCCTCCTTTTCAGACGTTTCACTAAAAGTACTGAATGGCGAAGTGCCCACGTTCCAATATGTGTTTATCCGCCAGCTATTGAGCGTGATGTTGCTGCTTCCTTTTTGGCTAAAGCTACCCAGAGAGACGCGCATGCAAGGTGGCTGTCGCATCAACTTCTTACGGGCTCAATTCATCCTAGTAGGTAGTGGCTGCGCAATGATTGCCATCACACACCTAACGTTGGCGACCGCAAATGCGATGTTCTATGTTGGGCCCATTCTTATGCTCCCGCTTTCTATTGTTTTACTGAAAGAGAAGCCGACATCATCAAAAGTGGTGGCGACATTGATTGGTTTCGTGGGTGTGTTAATCGTGTTGCGTCCAGAGCAATTTCACTGGGCCGCTATTGCAGGGTTAGGCAGTGCGCTCGCGATGGGTGTCGGCAATATTTTGATTAAACGTCTTCACGCAGAACAACACATTATCTCGACACTATTTTGGACCAGTGTGATGACTCTACCGCTGGCGTTGGCTCTTGCTCTGCCTGCATGGGCGGCGATTGAATGGCGTCATGTTGGGTGGATTATGGCAATCAACCTATTCGTTCTGGGGTACCATGCCCTTGTGGTGGTCGCTTATAAAAAAGCGCCAGCAAACCAAATTGCTCTCGCAGAATATTCGGGGTTGGTGTTTGTGACCCTATTTGGCGTGATGTGGTTTGACGAGATTCCAGACATGTTGACCCTTGTCGGTATTAGCCTGATCGTCATTCCTATGATGCCAATAAAATGGAAGAAGTATTTCAGTAGGCCAAACCAGACGGCCCTTGATATAGAAGCTAATCAGCCTAAGCCTTAATCGTCGGCAGCATCATTACTGCGCATCGAGCTAACCCACTTTCGACCTATTCAAATGAGAAAAGGGACCGGTATTTCTACCCGTCCCTTTTTATTTTCGTTTGTGTAAGGTATTACTTAAGCTTGAACACCAACACTTTGTTGTATGCCGTTACCATCAGTAAATCTTGCTGTTTCCCGCCAATTTCTAGATTGCTGATATGGCCCGCATCGATAGCAATGAAGTCTATTTGCTTACCGTCTTTATCGAACACACCCACGCCACCATGCGCTGCAACAAAGAGGTTGTCATCGGCATCAACAGCAACGCCATCAACCATAGGTTCAGAGCCAGACTCCGCTTTCACTTGAGCAAATTGCGTCTTATTGCTGAGTGACTGTCCATCAACATCAAATCGGTATACCCAGCCATCAGATGTGTCGGCAACGTATAACGAAGATTCATCAGAAGAAAAAGCGATGCCGTTTGGTAACTTGAACTCTCCAGTGATCAACTTTAGATCACCATTTAGGTAACGATAAACGCCATTAACCGCTTGCTCTGGTTCTGCCTTTGCTGGGCCGTAACCTTGGATACCAAACGGAGGATCGGTAAACCACACGCTTCCATCGCTATTAACGGTTAAATCGTTCGGGCTATTAAGCAGCTTGCCGTTATACGTTGCAGCGACAATCACTTTCTCTCCGTTGCCCTGACGGTACGACAGCTTTCTATCATGGCGGGCAGCCCACAGGTTGCCTTTGGCATCAATATCGAGACCATTGGCATAGCCAGAATTGTCATCAAAAACGCTCAACTTGCCGTTAAGGTCGTAAGAATAGGTTGTGTTATTTGGAATATCGCTAAACAAGAAACGTTGATGTTCCACATCCCATGTAGGGCCTTCAACAAAGCCGAATGAGTCTCCAACCAATGTTGGGTTGCTTTCTACAACAGAGGCAGCTGAAACATTCACAGAGGCAGCCATTGCAGCGGTAATAAGTAGTAATTTGTTCATTGTTCTTCTCCTTTCTGTTTACGTTTTGAATCTTAGTTGCTTGAAGGAGTGAGAAAAACAGTACAAAATGACTTCACTGTTTACTAAATGATGTTAATGATGAATTTGATTTATATGCAGACCTTCTTGACTGTCGCCGAAGAGCAAAGCTTCACCAAGGCCGCTGAAGTATTGGATGTGTCAAAAGGTTTGGTGTCTCGGCATGTACAACGACTCGAAGAAACATTGAATTCTAAGCTGTTTCACAGAACGACTCGTTCTATCAGCCTCACGGAAGTGGGTGAAGAGTTGTATTCGAAAGCGAAGCAAATTCAACTATTAGCAATCGAAGCGGAAATGCGTGTCTTAGACATGACGCAGGAAGTGGCAGGCGATTTGAAAATTACCGCGCCGATAGAGTTTGGGCGTGCGCTTTGTCGTCATATCATCCCTACTTTCAAGCAAGAGTACCCAAAAGTGGATTTGATTCTCGACTTTGGGCCGATGAAAAAGAAGATAGAGTCTGGCGACTTTGACATTGCTTTCCGAGCCTACGATGAACTCCCTAATGATGTGATTGCCAACGATCTCGGACATATCCGCAATGTTCTGGTTTGCAGTGCGGGTTACGCATCGACTAACCCACTTGCCACCACTAAAGACATCCATAAATGCAGCTTCATTCTTAACAGTCAAAATGAACGCTGGAATCAGCTGGAGTTGAGCAATGGCGAACAAACCTACCATGTTGAAGTAACCGGAAGTGTTAGCTCTAATACCTACAGTTCAATTTTAGAGTTAGCGATGCAAGGGATAGGTGTCGCCAGCTTGCCGTTCTATCAAGTTGAAGAGCAGATCAAACAAGGTAAGCTTATTCACGTGTTCCCAGAATGGTCGATAAAAGCCCAAAAGCTAAGCCTTATCTATGCTCAAAGAAGGGTAACACCGCAGAAGTTGGTCACTTTTAACCGAGCCGTAAAAGAGTGGTTGGAATCGAATAACGCTTATACGTTGTGAGTTTTAGAACGCTAAACCTTTCAATTGGAACGTATGTGCGTTCCATTCATATCAGGCTCAATCGCAGTGCTTTCAATAGCTGATAGGCTGCCGTGTATTCGTCGATTTTGAAACACCCACCCCCTCTAACTCCCCCTCCAATTAAGTTTATCCCCCCTCTAGATTGACGACCGAGGGGGAGAACCTTCTTTAGCGCTGAATGTGTAACTGCACATGTAACGATCTGTATTCAGTTCCTCCCCTTTCTACGAACCACAATGGATTGTAGATACTGATTAAGGGGAGGCTAGGAGGGGATTTTTAGTAGGACTAACACGGATTTGCCCCAAACCTTCTCAGAACCTGCAAACGGAACACCTGAACAGTACACCAATAGACCAAGTTGATCTAATCCGTACGTTGTTCACTTTTTACGGAGTTTTTCCGTAATTCGACCCCACAACTATATGCCGATTCACATAACAGGTTGATACCAGTTGAGTTTCATAATAAATGGCAGCAACATAGACGGAATGCAAAGACGGAAAAGTCCGTCTATAAGGCGTCATATGCTTGAAGGAGTATTAGAAAGTGGCAACATGCTACCACTGGGGTGGATCTAAAGGATCAGATTGTAGAGCTATCTCTCCTGAGATAGTTTATCAAGATAGGAATGGCCATCATTACTGTTTATTACACACCCCGAAGTACTACATAGGACCGAAGGTTTTTTTTATTGGTGAAAAGGCAGATTACAGTCCTAAATCACGTCAATTCGAAAAAAATAAATTTGATGAGCAGCTTGAAATTCTGATAAAAAATCAGGAATCAGAACTGATTATACGCTTTGATAACATCTATTTTCCAGAAGGTTTCAGTAATTCATTTGACTCGTATAATCAGCCAGAAAAGATATTTCAACTTATTGGTTGTTACAATTTAGGCTCTTTTTCCAACGGACAAATTAAATCCGTAAGGATAGATAAATGTGAGATGAATGGTCTTCATGCTCACAATCGGTGTTTTTCAAGGTAGTTGTCATCATTTGCTTACTTATTAAGCAGCTTCTCTTTCTGGATTTAGGTGAACGTCACCAACAGGCGCACAGTTCCTGATATCA